>NZ_CALNCS010000206.1 GCF_937875145.1 Alkalibaculum bacchi
AATTCACGTGGCGTTTTTTTGTATAATGGTGGCTAACTTAATTATATAATCCACCGTTCTTTCAAAGCCCTTAATCATATTGATTTAAAGATAAATACAGGAGAGCTAGTGGCTCTATTAGGACCATCGGGATCAGGAAAGACCACTCTTCTAAGGATTATTGCTGGTCTAGAAACACCAGATACTGGTAGCATTATCTTTAATGGAGAAGATCATACAGAGAAAAATACCCAAGATAGAAAAGTAGGATTTGTATTTCAGCATTACGCATTATTTAAACATATGACGGTTTTTGAAAACATTGCTTTTGGTTTAAAGGTAAGACCATCGAAGATAAGACCTAACAAAGATGTGATTTCAAAAAAGGTATATGAGCTCCTAGGTCTCATAAAAATGGAAGGGCTAGCAAATAGGTACCCTTCACAGCTTTCTGGCGGCCAACGCCAAAGAATTGCTTTGGCGAGAGCATTAGCTGTAGAACCAAAGGTCTTGCTCTTAGATGAACCCTTTGGGGCATTAGATGCAAAGGTGAGAAAGGATCTACGAAGGTGGCTGAGAAAACTCCACGATGAGTACCCAATAACAAGTGTCTTTGTTACCCATGATCAAGAAGAAGCTTTAGACGTGGCTGATCGAATTGTCATCTTAAATCAAGGTCAAATCGAACAAATTGGTACTCCGGAAGAGGTATATGACAATCCTATCAATCCCTTTGTTTATAACTTTCTTGGAAATGTGAATCTTTTCCATCGTAGAGTTCATGATGGAAAGGTAGAAATAACCAGCTATACACGACCCCATGATATTGAAATAAAACTACAATCTGATAGCAGTGAGTTCATCCCAGCGCAGATTCAGTTTATACGAGCAGTAGGTCCTACCGTAAATATTGAATTGAAAAGGCTAGATAATGAGGAATATATTGAAGCAGAAATTGGTAAAGAAACTTATAAAAATCTGGGACTAATGACGAAACAAATCGTTTTCGTTCGCCCCAAAGATTTTAAAGTTTTTATACCTGATGATTATATGATTTGATGAGAGGAGTAGCATATGAATAATTTAAATCTTAAAGAAATAAACCTTACATACGAACAAGAAACACCATCTAAAATCCTTCAATTTGTTTTAGAGAAAATGGATCTTTCAAAAATTGCCTTGGCTTCTAGCCTTTCAACAGAAGATCAAGTACTAACGGATTTACTGCTAAAAGTAAACCCAAAGATGAGAATCTTTTTTATCGATACAGGAAGGCATTTTCAAGAGACTTATGATCTTATGGAAGAAACCATGAGAAAATATGATTTTCATTACGAGGTATATGGGCCATATGGAAAGGATGTAGAAGCTCTTGTATCAGAGATGGGTCCTAACTCCTTCTATAAAAGCGTTGAGTTAAGAAAGAAATGTTGCGAGATTCGAAAAGTTCGTCCTTTAAAAAGAGTACTTGGCACATTAGATGGCTGGATTTGCGGATTGAGGAGGGAACAATCTGATAGTCGCAGTTCCATTGACGTCTTTCAGTGGGATGAGAGTCATTCTCTTTACAAGATCAATCCCATTGCAAATTGGAGTGAAGAAGACTTATGGGCGTATATAAAGAAGGAGAATGTGCCTTATAGTGAATTGTATGAGAGAGGGTTTCGAAGTATAGGCTGTAAACCTTGTACTCGAGCTGTGAATCAAGGGGAAGATGTGCGCAGTGGCAGATGGTGGTGGGAGAGTCCTGAAAAAAAAGAATGTGGGCTCCACTGGGATTTACTGCCTGAAGAAATACAATAGAGAACAGGGGGATTATAGATGGATCATTTAGATAAATTAGAGGCTCAGAGTGTTTACATATTGAGAGAAGCGTATAGAGAGTTTAAAAATATTTGCATGTTGTGGTCTATTGGAAAGGACAGTACCGTATTATTGTGGCTGGCGAGGAAAGCTTTTTTCGGTCATGTCCCAATACCCCTGGTACATATTGACACTCATTATAAAATACCTGAAATGATTGAATACAGGGACGAACTTGCATTGAAATGGAAATTAACTATGATTTATGGGGAAAACAAACAAGCAATCCAAGAGAAAAATACATTTCCTGAAGGTAAAGTGGATCGAATTACCTGCTGTCAGTCTTTAAAGTCGGAAGCTCTCAAAAAAACTCTATCTGGAGAGTGGAATCGCTATATTATGGATTTAAATACGGGTAAATACATACCTGATACTAATCGAGAAAGATATACAGGTGTTATTGTGGGGGTAAGAGCTGATGAAGAGGGGAGCCGTTCCAAAGAGCGGACCTTCTCTCCGAGGGATAAAGAAAATGACTGGGACGTAGGAGATCAACCTCCAGAATTCTGGAATCAGTACAAGACGGATTTCGCGCCAGGAACCCATATTAGAATACATCCTCTTCTAGATTGGACGGAACTCAATATTTGGGAGTATATTGATAGGGAAAATATACCCATTACCTCCTTGTATTTTGATCAAGGAGATGGAAAACGCTATCGATCCTTAGGATGTTATCCATGTACTACCCCAGTAGAATCTACTTCAAAAAACATTAGTGAGATTATCCATGAATTAAAAAGCGGAAAATTTGCACATATAGCAGAAAGATCTGGTCGCGCCCAAGATAAGGATGATGGTGGAGGACTTGAAACCCTTAGAAAGGGAGGATATATGTAAATGAATTTAAGAGAACAGATGAATATCGTTATCGTTGGTCATGTGGACCATGGCAAAAGTACGGTTATAGGGAGACTATTTGCCGACACAAATTCTCTGCCAGATGGAAAGTTAGAGTCTATAAAAGAGTACTGCAAAAAGAATTCGAAACCTTTTGAATACGCCTTTCTTTTAGATACATTAAAAGATGAACAATCTCAAGGTATTACTATTGATACGGCTCGGAGTTTTTTAAAAACGAAGAAAAGAGACTATATCATTATCGATGCCCCTGGTCATATTGAATTCTTGAAGAATATGGTGACAGGTGCATCGAGGGCAGAGGCAGCACTGTTGGTCATAGACGCCAAAGAAGGAATCAAAGAAAATTCTAAAAGGCATGGACATATTGTATCCATGTTAGGAGTTAATCAGGTAGTTGTCCTAGTAAATAAAATGGATCTAGTAGATTACGACGAGAGAGTATTTCAAAATATACGTAATGAATTTACAGAATTTTTATGGAAGATAAATATTAAACCAGTGAATTTCATACCTATTAGCGCTTTTTGTGGAGACAATGTGGCAGAAAAATCCTACAGAGCCTCATGGTATAATGGTCCAACTGTATTGGAGCAATTGGACGGATTTGCGAATAAGAAAGAAACTCGAGAATTACCTCTTAGAATGCCTGTTCAAGACATTTATAAGTTTACAGCTCAAGGTGACGACAGGCGTATTGTAGCTGGTACGATATTAAGTGGTTCTATAAGAGTAGGAGATGAAGTGGTCTTTCTCCCTTCCCAGAAGCGGAGTGTCATAGACAGTATAGAATCATTTCATACAGTACCAAAGGATATTGCTTATGCAGATGAAGCCATAGGAGTCACACTACAAACTCAAATTTACATAAGGCCAGGAGAACTCATGGTGAAAGCAAATGAAAAACATTCATTAATAAGCTCTCGTTTTAAGGCTAATGTATTTTGGGTAGGCCAGGCTCCCTTGATTAAAAACAAAGTGTATAAGCTAAAAATGGGAACGACAAAAATAGGAGTAAAGCTTATTGAAATAGTAAATATTATCGATGCAGCAGAACTTCATATCGATACATATAAAGGTCAGGTAGAAAGGCATGATGTATCAGAATGTATTTTTGAGACGACAAAACCTATCGCCTTTGATCTTATATCTGAAATAGAGGGAACAGGAAGATTTGTCATTGTTGACAATTATGAGATCTCTGGTGGGGGGATTATTATGAAAAATGTCACTAGTGGGGACAATACTTTAATAGACCATATTCAGGACAGAGAATTCTTATGGGAGAAAAGTTTCATTTCATCAGCTCAAAGAAATGGAGCTTACGGTCATAAGTCGAAATTTATCGTCATAACCTCTGGAAATGAAGGAAACGAGCATGTCATAGAGAAAATAGGGAAGGAATTAGAAGAGGTACTTTTTAGAATGAATTATAAAACCTATTATTTAGGCATCTCTAGTATTTTAAGTGGACTTATGTCTCAAGATTCATTTAATTATGAAGATCGGGAGGAGCATATAAGACAGATTGGTGAATTGGCAAGAATTCTTACGGATTCTGGTCAAATAATGATAACCTCTGTCTTTAATCTCGATGATGATGAAGCAGAGAAGCTAAAACTCTTAAATCAACCTCATGAAATAATCATCGTAAATATTGGAGAATCTCCATTTAGCAGCTTTAAGGCCTATGCTAGTATTTCAAGTGATGTTGCCGTAAATACAGTATGTGAAATGTTAAGGGAACAAGAGATTATACTGGAGTATTACCTGTAAATGAATAAGGGCGAAAGTTCCCCCTTATTCATTTTATTTAAAATATAATTTTTGTTTAGGATGGTTACCTTTATCCCTAACCCAACAGCTAACCATATATTCATCTTTGGGTCTTTTTTTGTCTATTTTTTCTCTTAGGTATTATGAGTCTTTATCGTCATACATAGAAAGAAGTGGGAAACAATAAGTAGAGCGAAAATTGATAACTAAGAGGTGATTTGATGGAACCGTATGTAGAAGTCAGAAATGTCTCGAAGATTTTTGGAAAATCTCCTAAGGCAGCAATTGATTTACTAAAAGAAGGTAAATCAAAAAAAGAAATTTTAAAGGAAACAGGTCACACTGTTGGTGTAAATAATGTTAATTTCAAGATTTACCCTGGTGAAATTTTTGTAATCATGGGTTTGTCAGGAAGTGGTAAATCTACTCTAATTCGAATGTTCAATCGACTAATTGATCCAACTATTGGAGAAATTCTAATAAAGGGTGAAGATATTGTCAAAATGGACGAAGGCAGACTAAGAGAAATTAGACAAAAAAGAATTAGCATGGTCTTTCAAAACTTTGCCCTATTTCCACACAAAACAATACTAGAAAATGCAGAGTATGGCCTTGAGATTAAGAAGGTGGATCCTGGAGAACGAAAAGAGAAGGCAATGAAGGCCCTTAAATCCGTTGGTTTAAAAGGCTACGAGCATCAGCTTCCATCACAGTTAAGTGGAGGAATGCAACAAAGGGTAGGTCTTGCTCGCGCTCTTGCAAGCGATACAGATATTATCCTTATGGATGAAGCTTTTAGTGCCTTAGACCCTTTAATTCGAAAGGATATGCAAGATGAGTTAATTGAAATTCAAGAGCAGTACAAAAAAACCATTATTTTTATCACTCACGATTTAGATGAAGCTTTGCGAATAGGGGACCGCATTGCTTTGATGAAAGAAGGTAGCGTCATTCAGCTAGGAACGCCTGAGGAGATCATGATAAACCCTGCTAATGCTTTTGTTGAAAAATTCGTAGAGGATGTAGACTTATCAAAGGTATTAACAGCTTCACATGTTATGAAACGAGCTGAAAAAATCGGGGTAGACAGAGGCCCAAGAGTTGCCTTAGAAATTATGCGTAAGCAAGGATACTCAAGTATATTTATTGTCAATCGACACCAAAAGCTATTAGGTGCTCTAACTGCAGAGCTGGCGAAAAAAGCCATTGACTCAAAACAAACCATTTCTGAAGCCATGATAACGGATATTCCAATTGTTTCACAAGATACTTTAATTGGAGATTTTATGGATGAAATGGCAACATCGAGCTTGCCCATATCTGTTGTTGATTCAGAAAACCGATTAAAAGGAGTTGTAATCCGCGGCGCTGTTGTAGGTGCTTTAGCGGGAAATAAAGATTCCTTGAACGATTTGGAGAGTGATCGATAATTATGATGAATATACCCAAAATTCCATTAGGCGAGTGGATTAATGTTCTCGTTGATTGGATCACCATTACATTTGCTAATCTTTTCATACTTTTAACCAATTCGATTGAAGGGCTATTAGATGCTATCGTTGCTATCTTAAGTGTAGGATCTCCTATTGTTTTAATAATTGTTCTAGCTCTTTTGGTTGCCTATACGAGCGGATGGAAGCTAGGCTTTTTTTCGGTAGTGAGCCTGCTTTTAATTGACAACCTTGGTTATTGGGAATCAAGTATTCAGACCTTGTCTATTGTTTTAGTGTCTGGATTACTGACCATCCTTGTGGGGATTCCAGTGGGAATATGGTGCGCCCAACAAAAAACCGTAAACAGGATTGTCACACCTATTCTTGATTTTATGCAGACAATGCCTGCCTTTGTATACTTAATTCCATCTATTTTATTCTTTGGAATTGGCGTTGTTCCGGGTATTATTGCATCCTTTATTTTTGCAATTGCTCCGACCATTCGTATGACCAATTTGGGGATTGATGAGGTACCAAAAGATTTAATTGAAGCTGCAGACGCTTTTGGTTCAGGCAAAAGTCAGAAACTCTTTAAAATTCAATTGCCACTAGCGATGCCTACAATTATGGCAGGGGTAAACCAAAGTATTATGCTAGCTCTATCAATGGTTGTAACAGCTTCACTAGTTGGAGCGCCAGGGCTTGGAGCAGATGTGTATCGAGCGGTCAGTCAAATTGACGTTGGACGAGGTTTTGAGGCTGGATTATCCATCGTTTTTATAGCCATCATTCTTGATAGAATTTCACAAAACTTGCGTAACCCAACTTATAAGCACATTATAAAACCCAAAGTAGTTTTTTCTATATTGGCTTTACTAATTGCTGGTACATCTATTGTGCTAGCAATTCCCTTAGGTGATGACGCTTCTGCAATTCAAGATGAAAATAGCATTGGAGCTGCAGTAGGGTATAAAATCATAGGAATTGAGCCGGGTGCAGGAATTATGGAGCAAGCTCGAACAACTGTAAAAGAATATGGATTAGATCAGTGGAATCTTATAGAAGGCTCTTCTGCTGCTATGACAACAGAACTTAAAAAAGCTTATAATGCACAAAAGCCAATTATTGTAACAGGCTGGTCCCCCCACTGGAAGTTTTCTTCTTTTGATCTCAAATTTCTAGAAGATCCAAAAGGTACCTTTGGTGGGGCCGAAGATATTCATACCCTTGTTCGAAAGGGTCTTAAGGAAGATGCTCCTGGTGCATATACCATTCTCGATCAATTCTCTTGGGAGCCAAAGGACCTAGAAGATGTCATGGCTTACATTACAGGTGGAATGAGTGCAGAAGAAGCAGCCCAAAAATGGATTAAGGAAAATCCTGATAGGGTGGCAGAGTGGGTAGATGGTGCTCAGAAGGCAAATGGGGAAAGTATTGACCTAGCTTTAGTAGCCTGGGACACAGAGATTGCTAGTACAAATGTAATTGGAAAGGTACTGGATCAAAATGGCTATGATGTATCATTAACTCAAGTAGAAGTTGGACCAATGTACGCTGGTATTTCTAACGGCAGTTCCGACGCAATGGTAGGCGCTTGGCTTCCAAGCACCCACATAGAATATTACAATGCTTATAAGGAAGACCTTATGGACCTTGGCCCAAATCTCAGGGGGACAAAAAATGGATTAGTAGTACCACAATATATGGAGATTGATTCCATTGAAGATTTACAAAAATAAATATGATTTTAAAAAACCTGTACTTCAGAAAAAATCAGTGCAGGTTTTTAGTATTCCAGGGAAAATTTGAAATAAATGATATATAGTGATATAGTAGTAATATAATATTTAAATAAATTTTAAACGCTTAATTCTATACATAGAAGCGGGGGAACCAAGTATCTGGGGTGAATCCTTTTACTTTTAGGATGGGTTACCCTTTATCCCTAACCCGACAGCTAACCTCGTATGCGTAAAGGGGAGTTGTAGTGCGCTTTACATTTTAAAGAACTATGGAGCTCCACTTAGGAATACCATAGTTTTTTTGCGCCTATTTTTAGCTTCCAACATAGTACCCCTACTCATTTATTTAAATAAAGAATTAGAGGAAGGTGAAAAGATGAGAAGAATGAAAAATAAGGGAAAAGTTGTGTTTGCTTTACTGTTAGTAGCACTAATGTGTTCTTTTTCAGTAGGCTATGCAGATACTCCTAATAAAGAAATTGCATTTGCTGATGCAGGTTGGGACAGCGTAAAATTTCACAATGCGGTAGCTGGTTTTATAGCAGAGGAGCTTTATGGATACTCTTGGAGAGAGGTCCCAGGCTCGTCTACTGTGCTTCACGAAGGATTGATAAACGGTGAAATAGATGTCCATATGGAAGAGTGGACAAACAATCTGGCTACCTACGATGAAGATGTAGAGGCAGGTAAATTAAAGGATTTGGGCATCAATTTTGATGATAATTACCAAGGCTTTTATGTGCCGAGATACGTTATCGAAGGTGATAAGACAAGGGGAATTGAGCCAAGTGCACCAGACTTAAAGACAGTAGAGGATCTAAAAAAGTATCCTGATGTGTTTCCTGATGCAGAATCTCAAAGTAAAGGCCGAATCTATGGCGGGATTCCAGGCTGGGAAGTAGACAAAATCTTACATAATAAATTTTTACATTATGGTCTAGACGAAAATTTCATTTATTTTAGGCCAGGCTCTGATTCCGCTTTAGCATCTGCCATCACTGGAGCATACGATAGAGGAGAACCCATTGTAGCCTATTACTGGGAGCCAACGTGGCTTATGGGTATGTATGATATGGTCTTATTACAAGATGAACCCTATGATCCAGCTACATATAATGCAGGAAAGACAGCACTCCCACCTGTAAAAGTAACTGTAGGTGTGAGCAATGAATTTTATGATAATAACCCAGAAATGGTAGAGTTTTTAAGTAATTATCAAACTTCAAGCGCATTAACTTCAGAGGCCTTAGCCTATATGCAAGAGACTGGAGCGAACTACAAAGAAACAGCCAAATGGTTCTTGCAAGAACACGATGAGCTAATCGATAAATGGCTAAACGAAGAAGATGCTACCACTTTAAGATCGTCTCTTAATGATGATACTGCAACCTCAACTATAGGATGGTTTAAAGAAATACCCTTTAGAATCCCACTAGATTTACAAGCTATAGACCAGTCTGTAAGAGATTTTAGTGTGAAACACGATAATATATTTAATGCGATTCGTGGAGCATTAAGCAATTTTGTCAATGGCATTTATTTTGTGTTAAATAGTATTCCATGGTTTATCTTTATTTTGCTCGTGTTTATTGCAGGATGGAAGGTAACTAATAATGTGCGAAAAGGAATTTTGTACGCTGTTTTATTATTATTCGTAGGACTGTTAGGCTTGTGGAGTCTTATGAATGAAACATTATCCATTGTCATCGCATCGGTTTTCATTTCTTTAATTTTAGGATTCCCCTTAGGAATTTTCATTTCTATGAGCGATAGAGCAGATCGAATTGTTCGCCCTATTTTGGATACTATGCAAACCATGCCTGTATTTGTATACTTAATACCAGCCTTGCTATTTTTTGGACTAGGTAAGCCTCCAGCTGTAATCGCAACGACGATCTACGCTATCGTTCCGATTATAAGGATGACAAGCCACGGAATCAAGCAAATCGATAAAGAAGTTGTAGAGGCAAGTATTGCCTTTGGCTCAACAAGATTACAGTCATTAATCAAAGTACAAATTCCACAAGCATTACCTACGATTATGACAGGTGTTAATCAAACTATCATGATGGCTATGAGTATGGTCGTCACTACATCTATGATTGGAGCAACTGGTCTTGGTATGGAAGTACTAATCAGTGTAAACCGTGTTGAAATAGGTAGAGGCCTTGTATCAGGTATATCTGTAGTAATTTTAGCTGTAATACTCGACAGAATAACTCAAGGTCTAGTGAAAAAGAGTGAGGTGAACGCGAATGACAGGTAATGAGAGTATATTAAGTGTCAAAAATCTATATAAACTTTACGGTGCTGAAAAGAGCAAAACCATAAAATTAAAACAATCTGGAGTAGATAAAAATGAAATTTATAAAAAGACAGGTGTAAACATAGCACTCTGGGATGTATCTTTAGATATTAAAAGAGGAGAGATCTTTGTTATTATTGGTCTATCTGGATCTGGCAAGTCTACCCTAGTAAGATGTTTTAATATGCTTAATAAGCCTACAAAAGGAAATATATATATTGAAGGAAAAAACATCAATGAATTTAGCAAAAAAGAGTTAATTGACTATAGGCGTAACAAAATATCTATGGTATTTCAAAACTTCGGCCTTATGTCTCACAGAAATGTCATAGAAAATGTAACTTACGGCCTAGAAATAAAAGGAGTATCTAAGGAAGAACGCTATAAAAAGGCCCTTGAAATGATTGAAATGGTGGGCTTAGAAGGGTATGAAAAGGAGCCTATAACAAGTTTGTCTGGTGGTATGAAACAAAGGGTAGGAATTGCAAGAGCTCTTGCGAGCGATGCTGAAATCCTTCTAATGGATGAGCCATTCTCTGCATTAGACCCTCTAGTACGAAAAGATATGCAATTTGAATTGTTGTCCATTCAAAAGAAATTAGATAAGACTATAATTTTTATTACTCACGATATTAATGAAGCCTTTAAATTAGGGGACAAAGTAGCTATTATGAAAGACGGAGAGGTTATTCAAGTAGACACTCCAGAGGAAATGAGCTCCAATCCAAAAGACGATTATGTGACTCAATTTATAGACAGTGCAGATAAAACTCAAGTCATCTCAGCTAAAAACGTCATGTCGACGCCTGATAGCATTGTCCGCTTAAAAGATACCCCAGCGTATGCAATGAAAGTCATGAGATCAAACAAAGTTTCTACTGCCTATGTGGTTAAAGACAAAATGCTCCTACAAGGGGTAATCACTATAGATGATGCTATGCGAGCCAATAAAGAAGGTCTTACCATATCTGATGTATTAATAAAAGACATCGAAACAACCACCCCTAATGTTCTACTTACAGACATCATCCCTATGGCAGCCGAAACCAAATACCCTATTGGAGTAATAGAGGAAGACGGAAGTCTAAAGGGTATCGTAACGAAGGCAGATGTATTATCTTATATTTAAGATAATATTTATTTTTAAAATAACTTAATATTATCATATTGTTTTTGAAAAGCTTGATTAAAAGGATATAAATGGTATAATTAGAGTATAAATAATTTTAAGGGGGGTATTGGTATGATTATTGGAATTGCAACAGAAGGACATAATATTTCAGAACACTTTGGTAAATGTCAGTATTTTAGCATAGTAGAAGTAGGAGATGGATGTCTGGCTACTAAAAGAGTAGTTGACGCAACAGGCTTTCAACATGGCATGCTTCCTATTTTTCTATCTACTTATGGAGTAAAAACAGTCATCGTAGATGGTATAGGCGGTGGTATGTACCAAAAGCTAAAAGAACAAGGTTTTGAGATTTTTGTTGGAGTAAAAGGAGACATCGATAAAGCAATTCAAGATTATATTGACGGTACCCTTGAATCAAAACTTCCAAGCTGTTCAGGACACAGTCATGAAGGCCATTCTCATAATTGCAGATGTAGTCACTAATAAGTGTAATATTTAGAGGAGTTAAAGTACATACTTTAACTCCTTTTTTCGTTTAATAGGATTTTGCCCCTAGCACTGGCGATTGGCAGCTGATCGCTGATGGCTAAAGTGCCGAAGGCACTTTCTTAATGTGTTTATATTTTGAAAATTTGGAAATATAATTAAAAAATAGAAAGGTGATATCTTTATTCTTGTCTAATGTTTTCATAGTTTGAAAAGGGGTATCATTATAATAAAATCGAATTCACTACTATATGAACCATTAAGGAATGAGTATAATGAAAAAATCATTAAGTCAAAAAGTATTTTTAGAACTAGATTTGCCAGGTGGCGCAGATACTATTGGTGATAGGGATCGAATTGTAAGGGCACTTATACCTCAATTCAATCACATTAAATTCTCAATGGAGACCCTTATTAAATATTATAAGGTTCTTAGGGAATCCAATTGGCAGATTACAGTATCCCTTATATGGACTGGGGATTATTGGGAGTTAGTGAGAATTGAAAAAGGAGACACTACTCAAAAACACTATGGATATGCAGTAGACTTGGGCAGTACTACCGTTTTTATGCAATTAATTGATTTAAATACTGGTACGATTCTAGCAGAAGATAGCGTATTTAATAATCAAATAGCCTTTGGTGAAGACATACTAAGTCGCATATTCTATGCAAAAGGCAAAGAAGAACATTTACAAGAGATCAAAAAATATACAATAGATAGTATTAGAACCTTAATGGAAAAGCTTGAGAAAAATACAGGAATTTTATCTACGGACTGCGATATTATGGTCCTTGGAGGCAATACAACTATGGTACACTTCTTATTAGGAATCGACCCATGGTTTATATTTCATACACCTTATACGCCAACCTTTAATCATTTTGGATTTCTTCGTTCTGAATTGTTAGATTTACCCTTTAATGGTTTGCTATATGCATTTCCTTCTGTAGCCAATTATTTAGGCGGTGATGTGGTAAGTGGCATTTTAGCTTCGGATATGACAGAAAAAAGTGAAATGGCTCTTTATATTGACATTGGCACTAATGGAGAAATGGTACTTGGAAACGATCGATTTTTGCTTACTATTGCTGGAGCAGCAGGACCTGCCTTGGAAGGTGGGATAAGCAAACACGGCATGCAGGCTAAGCCTGGTGCAGTCGATACAGTGAAAATTCAAAATAATGAGATGATCTTAACTACTATTGAAAACAGAAAACCTGTGGGCATATGTGGATCAGGTATTGTAGATCTTATAGCTGAAATGCTTTTAGAAGGTTGGATTGACTTTGGAGGAAGATTTAATGAAGGCAAATCAGATCGCATTGTGAAAAGGGAAGGAGATTGGGCTGTAGCCTATGCATGGGAACACGAGTCTGCTTCAGGAGAAGAGTTGCTATTTACTGAAACGGATATTGCTATGTACTTAGATACCAAAGCTGCTGCAAACACTATGATAGAAATTCTTCTTGAAAATTCAGGAGTAGAAGCCTCTGCGGTTCAAAGGGTCTACATGGCGGGTGCCTTTGGAAAGTATATGAATTTAGAATCTGCTATTACCATAGGGTTATATCCGGACCTACCTCGTGATCGATTTGTTCGCATAGGAAATGGCTCTCTACAGGGGGCATATGCGCTCCTTATGAATAGGGAACTCATAGAAAAGGTTGAAGAAATATACGCAAGCATGAATTATTTGCAATTAGAAGAAGCAGCTGACTTTTTAACTAAGATGTACGCAGCCAAATTTTTACCACATACCAATCTTAACCTATATCCTACAGTAAAAGAAAAGCTGCTTAACAGAAGCAATAATAAATATAGCATGTAGTATGATATTTAACCAAAATTTCTTATGTTAATAATAACAAAACCTCTAAAGTATTTAATTTTAGAGGTTTTGTTATTATATTTATATATTAGGAAAGCTCTACTTTTAACCTTAACTTCTAGCTCAGTCATCCTGAGCGTAAGCGAAGGATCTTGACCCAAAAGGAATACCCAAATGCTAGTGACTAAAGACTAAAGACTAATGACTAGCGACTAATGAGCCAAGGGCACTTTATTATGTTACTCGGCAAGCATGATTTTTTCTAAGGCAAGGGGCTCAATATACTCGCTACCACGGTAAGCTCTCATATTTCCACCTGAAATTTCATCAATTAGAGCCACGTGTTTATCTGCTCCTACACGACCAAATTCAAATTTAATATCGTAGAGCTCCAAATCTTTCTTTGCTAATTCTTCTTTTATAATATTTCCGATCTTTTTTGTCAAATCAACTAGTAGAGTGTATTCTTCTTTCGTCATAATTCCTAACATTTCTAAAGCCTCATCCGTAATAAGAGGGTCATTTCGATTATCGTCTTTTAAAGTTACTTCTACATAGGAGTCTAGCTCTTGCCCTTCTTCACAATACATTCCGTATCTTCGATAAAAACTACCAACAGCTTTATAGCGTAATATGACCTCTACACCTTTGCCAAAAACTTCTGCCGGTTTTACAGTCATGGTGGCATTTTCAATGTCTGCATCTACAAAATGAGTTGCTATTCCAGCTTGATTAATTTTTTCAAAAAACATCTTTGTAAGTTTTAGTCCGGCCCTACCAGCTCCTTCAATAGATAAGCCAACTGTATTAGCACCTGGATCAAAGACACCATCTGTACCAGTGACATCGTCCTTAAATTTTAATAAGTAATTGCCGTCGCCTTTATCATATATATCTTTTGTTTTTCCTTGATAAAGCATTTTCAATAGTATCACTCCTCATTCGTTCTTTAAAATATTATAGGAATTATGTTCTATAACTAGTATTTATAATACCATAAACTGAGTTGACTGGAAATAAATATCTATTTATTGCAAACCTTTTCAGTAAAAGAGATTTTATTTTACTATTTATAATTTGTCTTTAAAACTACTTTAAAATATTGATCAGTAGGGAATAATAAAATAGAATGAAACAATAAGTTATTTAGGAGAATAAAAATGAGACTATTTTTAGGAATTACTTTTCAAGAAGAGATACTACAGGAAGTTGGTCAAACAATTCACAGACTAAAGAAAAATTCAATAAAAGGCAATTTTACTCGCAAAAAAAACCTTCACCTGACCCTTGCCTTTTTAGGGGAAATAGATGAAAGGCAAATCATAAAAATAGAAGAGATAATGAACAGTATTGACATGAACCCTTTTGTGATTGAACTAGATATATTGGGCAAATTTAGGAGCAGAGGCGGAGACATTTACTGGATTGGATTTAAGGAAAGCGCTCAACTCCAACGTTTATACGAGGAGCTGAGCAGAAAATTACGTAAAAACGGATTTCTATTGGAGGACAGACCCTACACACCACATCTCACCCTAGGAAGAAAAGTAATTCTAGATGAGAAGATAGATATAGAAACCCTTTCGAAAGAAATACCAAATCTTCAAATAGAGATATCAGAAATTCACCTTATACAATCTCATAGAGTTGATGAGGTATTGACATACACACCCATAAGGACAAAATTAATGCAGAATTAAGAATGCCAAATTTTTTAAGTGTAAAGTTTAATCTAAGGCCTAATTCTCAATTCAAAATCATTAATTCAAATTGTGCGCAAAGCGCACTAAGGTCATCTAGAGCACCGTAAGCACGAAGATTTCTATGCGTTAACGATTGAGATATACGCCATATATTAAAAAATTACAAAGTAGTTCATTTCAACCTCTTATATATAATAAGTCCAACGCTATCTGCAAGAGCCCAACCTAAAGGAACGGACCACCATATCCCCCGCTGACCTAGAGTAGGAATACTAGATAATACGTACGCCATAAGAACTCTAGTTCCCAAAGAGATAACGGTGAGTACTAAAGAGATATTTAGGGCTCCAATGCCCCTGAAATAACCATAAAACATAAATAAAAAGCCGATTAGCATATAAAATACGGATATTATGGTTAGGTACTCTACGCCTAAATTTATTACATTGCTCTCATTTGCTTTTACAAATATTCTCATGAGATTCTCAGAGTTTATAAAAATGAGTGTTGAAAGTACAAGGCAAAAAACTATTATTGTACGTGCAGCTGATTTAACTCCTTCATGTATTCGCTCATTATTTTTGGCACCTTTATTTTGAGCTATGTATGTAGAAAATGCATTTCCAAAATCCTGAACTGGTAGGTAGGCTATTGAATCGATCTTTCCAGCGGCTGTAAAAGCTGCAATCGTATCTGGACCAAAGGTATTTACAATGCCTTGAACGCAAACCATTCCAAAAGTCATAATCGATTGTTGTAAAGAGGTAAGGATGCTGTATTTCGCTACCATAGTAGATATTTCCCTATCAAAAACCATATCCTCACGGTGCAATCGAATAAGAGGTATTTTGATAAAAGCATAGATGAAACATAGTATAGATGAAACAGCCTGGGCAATTACAGTTGCTATGGCTACTCCCTCAACATTCATATTGAATTCAACGACAAATACTAAATCGAGCACAATATTAATAGCTGCCGACAATATTAAAAAATATAAGGGCGTTTTAGAATCTCCTACAGACCGAAGTAAAGCAGAACAGGCATTAAAGAGAAAGACAAATATAAGTCCTCCAAAAATAATCTCTAAATAATCCTGTGAACCTTCAAGTATGCTTTGAGGAGTTTTTATTAAAAGCAACATATTATTGGTATTTAATATTATTAAGATAGAAAGAACTATTGTAAAAATCCCAATGGAAAAAAAGGAAATAAATACGGATTTTCTTAGACTTACATAATCTTTTTTTCCAAAGAAAAAAGAATACACAGCACTTGATCCCATGCATAATCCTATTATGACAAAAGAAAAGAAGTTCATAATCATAAACGAAGAACCTACAGCCGCTAATGCATCCGTTCCTATAAACCTTCCAACAACGACAGAATCTACGATATTATATAATTGTTGAAATAAATTACCTACTAAAAAAGGAAAGGCAAATTTTATTATTGTCTTTGTAGGATTTCCCTGTGTCATATCTGTAATCATAATATTCCTCCAAAATTCTTCACTCTGCATAGTCTAACACAGTTTCGTGAATAATTAAAATATGGACTTCATGTAAAAAACTATGATTGCTTTTCTTCAACAACACCAATCCTTACCAGGTTACGAATATCCTATAAATCGCCTCAATTAACTCTTATTTATTTGAAATTATATAATTATCCCAAGCGCTGAAATATGCAAAAGAGAGTCTTGACTATGTTCCATATAATCATGATATTAAAGCATATACTAATTATTTAGCTGCACGTGCATATGAAAAGAATAATGATATCGAAAAAGCAATGTACCACATCAATCTTGCCATAAACGGCAGTAGCCAAGCAAACTACATCTATGAAAGAGCAAGATATTATGCAATGAAGCTGAGCAGCGCTTAAAAGAACTTACTGCCATTGCAAAGGGAATGAGAAATTTTGCAGTTCGCTTCCATAAAAAAGCACCTGATGCAAGAATATTTTTAGAAAATGAAGTTAAAGTAACTAAGCTCAATATAGAAAAACTAGAGAAGGATTTAAAAAATTAAAGCATTCAAGGGTCTTTAGCTTTTTAATGAGTAATGATAATAAGAATAAGTATGAGGACTTAAAGGGACAATTACGTCGAGAATATGAGTTATTAGCTTGCGCTGAGGAATCCCTAAAAAATGAGGAAAGAGAAACTAAGGAAATAAAGCGTTTTGTACGGGAGGTTGTTAAGATTAAACCTCTTCCTACTTTTAATTTTATATTCCTTAGTCAACCCGTTTCATGAATTTGTTGATCTCACTGAACTCATATGTGAGCGTATTGATAAGAATCTTGCTTCTATGTTGATTTATGATACAACAGGTATTGAAGCATATGTTGCAGAAAATAATGATACGTTCTTAAATAGAATTATTCGGCAGGTAGTGTTTGCCCAGGTGTAGAGCTACCTGCTTATAGAAAACTAATCTCTATGGTAAAACACAAAGGCGCATTGTTTTTACATGAATAAAGGGTTATTCGAGTTGCGGGATTAAATATTGAAGTGCATTCTAGTATTGGAGCTGGCGATGCATTGGTCGCAGCAATCGTCGACTGTTTTAAAATAATGATTACAATTAATATATATGTTATAATAATTATAAGAAAGGATTGATACTATGAGAACATCTGCACAAAAGGTTCGTGAGGTCAAAGGTACAATGGCTCTGGAAGGATTAAAGCTAAAAACTAATGAAATTAAGATGTTACATCGATGTGCAACTGGGCAAATATCATCCGAGCAACTAATTAAAGATTTGATTAAGAAACATACTCAAAAATAAGGGTGACAGCTATGAGTCATTATTATGAATATGAATGGGATAATAAATATTGTTATCCAAATAGTTATGTGTTAAGAAATAAATTGAATATTAAAGATGAAGATCACCTTGAAGAGGTTGAAAGACAGATTACTGCTATTAAAATATTAGATTTGAAGATGAAGGTTGTTAAAGGAAATATGGATGTTAAACACTTAAAAGATATTCATAAGCATATATTTCGTGATTTATACGATTGGGCTGGTGAAACGAGAACTGTAGATATCTCAAAGGGAACTCAGTTTTGTAATTACATGTTTGTTGATAAACTGTTACAAGAGTTATTTGAGAATTTAAAACATGAAAATTATTTAATAGGGGTATCGATAGATTCTGTAATTAAGCGTTTGTCATATTATTTAGGGGAATTAAATGCAATTCACCCATTCAGGGAGGGTAATGGTAGGACTCAAAGGGTTTTTGTAGAGTATCTAGCTCAAATAGCCGGTTATTACGTAGATTTCTCAGATATTACAGAGCAGGAAATGATAGATGCAAGCTTGGATTCATTTATGAAGGATTATGTTAAAATGGAAAATATATTTAAAAAAATTACATCACCAACATCAAAAGAAGAACAGAAAAAATTTATTAATGAAATTGTTACTACTAATAGTGCGATAAAAAAGGTATATAAAGCAAATACAAATACCAAAACATAAATATCAAATAATCTATTATCACAGTGATAAAAAGGCTTCATAGTTTATGAGAATTTACTCGTAAAGTGTGAAGTCTTTTTCTTTATTATCTCCCTTCATATATTTAAATTCATCTGGAGAGGGGTGCCAGTTCTATCATGCCCCATGGATTGATAATCTAAGAGCAACTACACTAGATGGCCTTGTCTTAGAATTTGCATTTTTATGGAACAATTGAAACAGTGAAAAACTGACCGCCTCCAAAGCCACGATTATTATAAAAATACAGTGATTTATCATTAAATGTGTGGTAAGATAAAAATAGTAAAAAATGGAGAAGTATCCCTAAGTGCCCTAGGGGTACATCTAAATTGATTAAGGAGGAAAAAATGGATAAATCATTCGTCATCAAAATGGCGGTTGTAACAGGTGCAATTATAGGAATTGTAAATGGAGTGTATACGCTTTTGCCAAAGGAAGCATCTGGCCTTTCGTGGGCTTTCATTGTCGGATTATCAATTACTTTGGCTTCACAAGGAGAATTGAAAAAACTCCCTAAATACTTTACTAATGAGGCTTGTGGTGTGATTTGGGGTATCGCTTATAATATTGTAGTAGGCTTCTTTATGGTTTCTATCGGCATGGGTTTAACTAGTGCACTTATTGTAGGCGTTGGACTTGTAACCACTGTTGCCATATTAGTACATCATTTACTACTTGGCAAAACTGCATGGTTAAATCAAACACAGTTTATATTTGGATTTGTCGCCTGTTTCTTTGCAGTAAATGGAGCAAATTGGCCATATGTTTTATTATCTATGATGGCAGGAACTGCATGTGCAGTGCTTCTAGTGCCAATCACAATGTTGTTTCATAAATCGGTAGCAATCGTAGAGAAAGAAAAATAGTATGTCGAGATTATAATATGGAACGCATTCAACTATTAGGCACATAGCTATTAGGAGCAGTAAAAATAGTGGAATGAGATAGATTGTGGTTTTAGAATTGAAGGATTTGAGTAGGGGTACATAAAGATGGGGCTGTTGCACTAAGTAATTAGTGCATAGCCTTTTTTATAGGCTTTAGCCTGTTGAGTCCTTAAGCAAGTTACATGAGAATATATCATTTCATCCGGACGTTGCCGGACGGTTATAACACGGTGCTTAATGATAAAGCAAGCCTCTCGGCAGGACAAAAACAGCTTTTGACCATTGCCCGTGCCATAATTCAAAATGCACCATTGCTCATTTTACATGAAGCGACAAGCTCGGTAGATACGCGTACCGAACTTATTATTTAGGAGGCGATGGATCGCCTGATGGTTGGCCATACATCGTTTGTTATTGCCCATAGGCTGTCTACCATCAAAAACGCAGATCTAATTTTGGTAATGAAAGACGGCGATATACTGGAAAGCGGCAACCACGACGAACTGCTTGCCAAAGATGGCTTCTATGCGGAGCTTTACAACAGCCAATTTGTGAAGGACAGTAGGGATGGGGCTGAGGTTGAAGTTCTAATTAAATAAAGAATTTAAAAAAGCTGGTTAAGGTGATTTTTATAATCACTTTGGCCAGTTTATTTTGTATTAGGAAAGGCTACTTTTGAATTTAACTATTATATAAGCTATCTTTATGTGTAGTTAAAACTTTGACTTGTAAGACTTGACCCTAGCACTGATGGCTGACCGCTGATGGCTAAAGTGCCAAAGGCACTTTCTTGTTTATATAGAAAATAAAAGTAGTATTAAGTGGAATGTTATGGACAATTTGTTTGTAGAAAATATATCTTTTACTTGATTTCTTACAAACACTCTTGGTATAATGAACAAGACACAACAAAACATAACAAAAAACAACAAAACATAACTTAAAATAACACAATACATCAAAACATAACATTATAAAACTATGATAAATTATATTTAATAGTTATATATTAATCGTTTACGATTAATTATGTCATGGATTGTAAAATGAGGAGGATATATATGTTAGAACCATTAGAATTAACTGGTTCATCAGAAAATTTAAAATTGAAACAAAGAAAAATAACTTATTTTATGGTTATTATGGCTACTTTGCCTATATTGGCTATAATAATTTCCTTGGTTATAGGAAGATATGCAATATCCTTGCCAGAATTTTTTAATGCTATATTATCAAAAGTTTTTCAAAGCAATACAGGAGAATCTAGTACTATTGAAACGGTGCTTTTCAATGTTAGGATTCCTAGAATTTTGTCGGCGTTAATGGTTGGAGCAGCTTTATCTGTGGCTGGTGCTAGCTATCAGGGCCTATTTAAAAATCCAATGGTATCTCCAGACATACTTGGGGCTTCTGCTGGTGCTGGATTCGGTGCAGCACTTGGAATTCTTTTGTCATTTGGTGATTTTGGTGTACAGATCTTAGCATTTCTATTTGGGCTTACCGCAGTGGCTGTAACTTATTTAATAAGTATGATTATAGGAAGAAGTAATAATGCCACATTAGTACTTGTACTTACAGGTATGGTTGTTTCAGCCTTGTTTTCTTCTTTTATTTCAATTACAAAATATGTGGCAGATCCATATGACAAGCTTCCAGCTATAACTTTCTATCTTATGGGGGGACTTTCTTCTGTTACTATGAAAGATGTCAAGATATTGTTAATACCATTGATTGTAGGGATTATACCCCTAATTTTATTACGTTGGAAGCTTAATGTACTTTCCTTTGGAGAGGAAGAATCAAAGGCTCTAGGCATCGATACTTCAAAGTTGAGAGTGGTTATTATAATTTGTTCGACTTTAATCACAGCAGGAGCTGTATCAATTAGTGGCATGATTGGATGGATAGGACTTATAATACCTCACATAGCTAGAATGGTTGTGGGACCTGATTTTAAAGTGCTATTACCTTCTTCGTTATTGATTGGAAGTACCTTTCTTCTATTAGTTGATGATATAGCTCGTTGTACCTTTTCTATGGAAATTCCTCTAGGGATTCTTACATCATTGATTGGAGCACCTTTTTTTATTTATCTTTTGATTAAAGGAAGGAGAGGATGGATATGAGACTAGAGGTTAAAAACGCTATCTCTGGTTATGGTGCAAGCGCTATAGTGAAAAATATATCTATGAATGTAAATTCAGGAGAAATATTATGCTTATTAGGACCGAATGGTGTGGGAAAAACAACTTTTTTTAAGACGATATTAGGTTTTTTAAAGTTAAAGGGTGGAGAAATACTTTTGGACGGAGAGAATATACATAATTGGCATAGAAAGAAATTAGCTAAAGCTATTGGTTATGTACCACAGGCACATACGCCTCCTTTTCCATTTAAAGTTTTTGATGTTGTATTGATGGGAAGGACTGCCTATCTTTCAATGTTTTCTTCTCCTACGAAAGAGGATAAGCATATTGCAGAGAAGGCTATGGATGATCTAAAAATATCCTATTTAAAGGATAAGATATATACAGAAATAAGTGGCGGAGAAAGGCAAATGGTTTTAATTGCTAGAGCTCTTGCTCAGCAGTCACAAATATTGATAATGGATGAACCAACTTCTAATTTGGATTTTGGAAATCAGATTCGTGTGTTGGAACAGATAAATAAACTTTCTCAAAGAGGACTAGCAGTTGTTATGACCTCCCATTTTCCTAATCATGCTTTTCTTTGTTCAACAAAAGTGGCATTTATGCAAAAAAATAATGTGTTTACAGTGGGCAATGTAGATGAAGTTGTAACAGAAGATAATCTTAAATCTGCATATGGTATTAATGTAAAAATTATAGATACAAAAATTGATAATGGAGAAATAGTAAGGTCATGTATACCACTAATTAATTAGCGAAGAAATATTGACAAATGAAAGGTGGAAATCTTATGGAATTAAATCTTATGCGTCTGGCAACAGAAAAGCAAGAGGCAAATGAAGAAGTTGCACTTGTCACCGTTATCTCTTGTGATGGGATAAAAAATTTGTCCCCTGGAGTAATGATTTTAGTAGATAGAAATGGAGAGTTGCTTTGTGGAAGTTTTGGAGGTGGAATATTCGAAGAGAATGCAAAGAAAGAAGCTAAGGTTTGTATACATAGAGGTTTGTCCCGAAAAGCACTAATTAATTCAGATGATACAAAAGCTGAAATATTTGTAAATTCATTCAGCAATAAAGACAAATTGATTATTGTCGGAGCTGGAACTTTTGCATTGAACATTTACAGGTTTGCAAAAATTTTAGGGTACAGTATAACTATTATAGATAACAGACCGGAAATGCTTACAAAAGAAAGATTTCCGCAAGCAGATACTTTGCTTCTTGGGGATATAGTTGAAACATTATCCTCTTGTGAGATTACAAAAGATACATTTGTTGTAGTTTCAACACATCATCATGAATTTGATGAATCAGTGCTTAAAGCTGTTATTTCATCACCTGCCAGATACTTAGGGGTGATAGGAAATGTCAGGAGGGTAGCAGGTTATTTTGATAATCTTAGAGCTCTCAATATTCCGGAAGAATTGATTAATAATGTCCATTCACCTATAGGTCTTGATCTTGGAGGTAGAAAGACAGCTGAGATAGCTCTTGCTGTTGTTGCTGAAATGCAGGCTGTAAAGTATGGACACAGTGGTGGTTTTTCTCATTAAAAAAATGATTAGAGGAGTGACAAAATTATGACAAATTACTTTGAACAGGATTTAAAAAAGGCTAAAGATTTCCATGGACACGTGTGTCAGGGAATTATTTTTGGGTCAAGGATAGCTCGTGCGGGGCTCAATTATCTTAGTATTAATGATCCTGCAGAAAACAGAGATTTTACTGTGTTTGTAGAAGCTGATAGCTGTATAGCTGATGCAGTTTGTGCTGTGACAGACTGTTCTCTTGGAAAAAGAAGA
>NZ_CALNCS010000207.1 GCF_937875145.1 Alkalibaculum bacchi
TACATTTAGGACACTCATATTCGATTACTTTATCTATATTTTGTTCAAGTACTATTTCAGAATTTTTCTTTAAATAATTTTCTAAATCCTTTAAATTATTAAAAGTTGGCATGATAAATCTCCCCTTTATTCTTAGTGATTTTACAATTTATAACCTGTCATATAAATTCTCTATGTTTATTCTAGATTCTTTTAATACTTTCACTGTGTTCCTTATATCTACTAACTCATATTTAAGAACTTCTATTTGTGCAAACCTAGGTAAATGTTTATAAAATTTAGAATGACTTTCGAAGTTAGAAGATATTAGTGCTTTCTCAATTATTTCTTCTATTTTATCTGTGTCCATTTCAAATCTATTGAATAAATCTAAAATGTATTTTTCGCTAATATTTTTTTCTATTTTTCTAACCTTAAGTTTGTTATAAGAAACACTAAATTCAAGTCCAAGTTCATGTTGAATTATTAATCCAAGAGTAAAATTCACCTTTTGTCCTGCGTAAGTATATATATCAAACCCATCTTTTATTACATCAATAAGAACTTTATTCAAATCTATAGAAAATGCAGAATGCTCTAACCGAATACTTTTTAATACAGATTTAGATTTCATATCAATATATGGATAATCACTGTTGCTATTAAGTACCTTTAGCATTTCTTTGGCTATTTCATAAGATATAATCATTCCATTGCCCATCCATGTGGCAAGTGCACCTTCTTTAGATATTTGCACATATATTCTATATCTATCGTAATCTATCTTGTCTATCTGCCATGTATTTCCTGCTAATACGAATTTAGATGTCTTGTTTTCCTTTAGTAATGAATAAATAAACCAAGATTGTAAAGTTCCAATTTCTTTATTTTTATGTATAATTGAAAATTCAGATACAGTTTCAAATACAGATACAAAGTTCATCAAAAAATTATAACCATATTCCTTCTCAATTTCCTTACCAAGCAGATATTCACCATTACTAAATTCCAGATAGTTTTTATCTATAAGATATTGGATAAACTCTATTAACTTTTCCTCGTTAATATCCTTAAATGAATTTGAATTCTCTAGAATCTCTTTTAAATATAGCTGCTTTAACCCAAATTTTTGTTGGATCATAGAAAATAATTGTTGAAATAGTACAGTATATGCTGCTAATGGAGTTGGAGCAGACTCTATCCACTTTTGTTTTGCCAATTCAACAATTGCAATAGCATTTATTAAGAAGAATTCTTCGTTAACACAGAATTCATAATGGGATACTGTTCCTATCCTCCTACCTGTTCTTCCCATTCTTTGTCTAAATGATGCAACGGTTGAGGGACTGTTTAATTGCATAACAACATCTAGTTCACCTACATCTATTCCTAATTCCATAGTAGAAGTGCAGCATAAACACATTTCACTTGGGGCGTTCTTTAATTTATCCTCTGATATTTCTCTTAAATTCTTACTAATGGAAGAATGATGAACCTTTGCATTTAACCCTAAGTTCTTTAGGATTCTAGACATCATTTCGCTATTGGTTCTACTATTACAGAAAAATAATGCCTTTTTGTCTCTTAACTCAGGTAGGAGGCAACTAACGGTATCTTCACTGAACTCATCAAAGTATCTAATAAATATTTTAGATCTATTTCCTTTGTTTTCTGGCTTAATAACAGATTTTTTTCTTTTACTAGACCCAGATATCCAATCTAAAATTTCTTCTGGATTACCTACTGTTGCAGATAAACCTATCCTTTGAATATCATACTTTGAATAAGTCTGTATCCTTTCTATGATACTCATAAGTTGAGCCCCTCTATAGTTTTCTGCAAAATAATGCACCTCGTCTATTACTATGAATCGAATATTTGAAAACAATTCCTCCGAGTCATAGGAATCTGACATAAGTATGACTTCTAATGACTCTGGAGTAGTGGCTATAATATGTTTAAGTTCTATTTTAAATTTTCTTTTATTATTATAATCAACTTCTCCATGCCATTTAAATGCATCGATGTTTGCGATTTTCCCTAGTTTTTTTAACCTAAACTCCTGATTATTGAGCAACGCCCTAATTGGAGATATATAGATTACAGAAATAGGTTTCAATTTTTCTTTATAAATTTCAGATATAATAGGTAAAAATGCTGCTTCTGTTTTTCCTCCAGCAGTTTGTGCAATTAAGATACAGTTATCTCCATTTAGAAGACATGGAATAGTATCTTCCTGTATTGGTGTTAAACTATTCCATTCTAAAATATCCTTGATTCCATTTTGAATTTTATCATCCAGTAAGAAATAACTAGATTCCATCATAGTTCTATCTCCATAGCAACTTCTCTACCGTATAGTTCAATTTGCTTATTGACTTCTTCTATTTGATGTTCATTAATATTTAAAAGTGATTTTATTTTACTCATAGGTTCTTTTTTCGCTGCTTCCAAGATAAATATGAAATTTCGTAAAAAAGTCCTTGGTAGTATACTTACTTCCTTTCCAAAAGCATTGGTAAAACTTTGAACATATTCTTCAATAAACTCATCTGATATTTTAGTCTCAGGATTCCACTCATGAACAACTCGATGAATATATCTAACCTTCTTAGAAACTTCTATTAATTGGCTTGAATCAAATCTTGACAATTTAATAAGAGGTTGTTCTAATATTCGAATGTCACCTAATTTAATTGGTTCTATTCTTGTATATAAAGCATCATGCTCCTTTATACCTTTCTCTTCGTCTTCTATTAATTCTTCCGTACCAGTAAATAGAAGATAGCAACCGGGCAGGTTATCTTTACTGACCATATCGATAAGTAATCTTAAATTTTCATAAGCCTGATACCTTATATCTTTTCTCTCTTTTCTTACAGTCTCAACTTCATCTATTATTACTAATAAACCTGCATACCCAGACTTTTCTATGATATAAAGTAATGTTTTAAGAAACTCAAATACATTTCCCTTATCTACTGATCCTTTAACTCCTATACTCTTCTTTATATCAGCAGGTATATTAGTATCACCAGCAAACCAAGCAAGAGACTTTTGTGCCAACGTATTGTCACCACTTAATAGCCCTGTACAAAATGATATAACTGCATTTACAATAGAAACATTAGTTGTATTTGCTTTAGCAAGTTCTAATGATATCTTATCTTTAAGCCTTACCATAAGTTTTTCTTCGTCCTCTTCATTATCATCAGGATCTAAATTGTATTTACTTATAATCTCAGATTTTTCTTTTTCAATCCAACTTTCGATTATAATTCTAAAAGCAGAAAACTCTCTAAATTCATTTGTTCGCATTCCAACCATTATTTTATTATATATTGTTTCAAAATTATGGAGTTGAGTATTTTTAGATATTACTATTTCTGAAATAACAAAATTATCCTTCAGTGCTTCCTCTTTTAATACTTCGCATAAAAAAGATTTACCACTTCCATATGGCCCATATATCATTTTGAATCCTGAATGTGCGTTCCCATTCGGCTTGAATCTTATATAATTCAAATCTTCTAGTATTGCATCTCTCTCTTCTTCATGGCCACACATAATATGTTTAGCACCTTCATATGCTGGTACACTTCCATTGTGTAAAGCCCTTAAAATTTGTTGTCCTTCGTTTATATTCATCCTACGAACTCCCCCCTATTTCAGATAATACTCGTATGTTGACATACCTACAACCTTAAACCCTATCCAATCATACCCCTCATTGTTAAGTTTAAAGATGAAATCTTGCATAAATGCCATTACTGATTGAGATATAAATCTAATGCCATCCTCATTACATATTTCTTGTATCTCAGAATCTGTATAAGAGGACGCTCTTAAGAATAACTCTAGTATTCTTTTTTCTTTCTTATTTAAACTATTACTATCTATATAGTTTTCTATTTGTTCTTTAACTGATTTAGGGATCTCTCTTGTCTTTTCTTGAGCAAAATCTGTATTTAAGCCAACATCCTCTAAACTAATTTGTTCCACTACTTCAGGAGTGTGTTTTTTAATGACTTTTTCATTATTTTTCTCTATAACTATTACAGGTACTAATAATTCTTGAAGCGATACTCCGCCATGATGAAATTTAGTTCCTCCACTAACTGGAAACACGTTTATTCCCCTTGGAAAATTAAAAAATAAATCTCCATCATAATTTGCAGAATAAGCACTCTTAGTTATATAGTTTCCATCTACCTTTTTTCTTGAAATAGTATATCTTCGCTTATTTACAATATTTTCCATATCTTTTGAAATATCAACCTTCATCCATTCTTCTAATCCAGAGGTCAATATGAATCCATGGTCAGCAACAACAACTATTTTTTCAATATCAATCTGTACCAACTTTTTTATTGCACTTTGTATCTTATTGAGCAATCCGGGAAACATTTGGATGCTGCTATCTTCAATGTGACCAGCCTCATCAATTTCATTTGAAAAAACTAAAATTCTATCCTTTTTTTTAAATTCATTCTTAAGGCTATTTATTGGAATATCTACAATTTCATTTAAGTTTTTAACTACTCCATTACCATCAGATATTTCTAAGAAAAACCTTATGCGTTCTGATTTATTATTTAATGGATAATTAAGGTTTCCATCTGTTGTTTTGATCGAATCATTCTCTTCATTTAGGATAAGTTTTGTATTACCGTTAGGTAACAAACTAGCCATTCCAAATTCCGTAACTGTTGGTATAGAAGCAATAATTGGTGTAATTGTTTTATATTTAATATCATAAAGCATTGAGAATATTTCTTTTCCCATTTCATATCTTAAAGCAGCCACTATTGCTACTGCTGTCTTCTTATCAGAATTTGATACATATTTAGACCAAAAGTCTAATTGTATATTTGTCTTAAACTCATAGTCGTGCTTACTCTCAATAATATTAGATATCTCTTCATTTAAGGGTTTAAGATATTGATAATAATATCTCTTGTCAACAAAGTTTAGAAGTTGAGATATAAAATCATCAATCAAAGAGTAATCTTCTTGAACTTTCCTATATAATAAGTCTATCTTCCACCAACTATTAGTTTCATAAAGAAAAATTATATTATCTAAACTATTATCTATTGCTTTAAACTCTTCTTCAAATACATAAATTAAGTTTATTAACTGAAATATATTATTAAGGATATTCCATTTATTAAATATCTTTGATTTAGAAAAATAGTATCTCCTTCTAATATCTACAAATACATTTAAATCTTTTAATTGGCTCCTTAGTGATTCTATATCTATACCATTTTCACTTTCAATGTATTGATAACCTTTTTGCTCTTCCTTTACATATAGACCATTTAAATATCCCAATAAATCTTCTTTTATTAAATGCGGATTCCGAACCCCTTTAAATATCTGAATCTCTAATTTTTTATATAAAATTTCCTCTATACCATATAGATATTCAATAGCAAATAATTCATCTACTTCCATTTCATTAAGTACATTAATCATATATTTCTCAGAGACACTTTGAGAGTATTCAATAAATTTATCTCTATAAATTTCATGATTAGCCCACGTTTCAAGAAGTTGAACACAATTCATTATTTTGTTTGTATTTGATAATTTAATTCCAAAAGGTTTTATATCTTTATTTCTACTTTTCTGTATCAATTCACTTTGAAATAAACTATCTACAATATGTTCTACAATTTTTTGCTTTGACTCAATACGGGATACATTAATTCCATATTCCAAAGAGAGAAACTCAAAAAACTTATCTTTAATCCTTGCTTCTTCAAGTATAGATTCATACTTATCTGTTTCACAAATATATTTAAGTATTGTATATTCTTTACTAATATCAACATATCCAAATCCATTAGTTAACACAATGTCATCTAGAGTCTCTTGATTAAGACTTCTAATAACACTTTCAGGTATTATATCCCATAATCTTTTTAATATATTTAGCCGTTCTTCAAGTGTTGATATATCAAATTGTCCAAAATCTATCCTGTAATTTATTTCTAAAATGTCTTTTACAGATGCAATATATGTGTCTCCAAAAAATTCATACTCCGTTAAAAATCCCTGCTCATTTTCTACATTAGAATATATAAGCCATTTTTTTGTAAGTTCACTATCAGCCAATAGTATTTTATAGCGGAGTTCAATAAAACTGCCTTTATAGGCAATTTTATTGACTCCTTGTTCATCAAATAAATTAAACTCTTGTAAAAATTCATTCTGGTAATCATACCATATAACAATATTAGAGTTCTTAAATTTTTCCTTTATCTCTGCTTGAATCAATTTATAAAATGATGTTTTCATTACTTTCCTACCTCTTTATAGTAGTCTTCTTTTTCTTTATTAGTAGATACAGGGCTTGATAATATAGGTTCTATAGGTATTATATTGTACAATACCCCTTCATCGGTATTGGGGTTATAAGGTAATATCTCCATTATATTCTTATCTAAAATATTCAGATCTTCTAATTTTGCTTCTAAATCGCTACATTTATCTTTGAAATCTTTTTCTTTACCCTTATCACCATTAGTCCTTGTCTCAATTAACTGATTAGTATAGTACTTTAAGTCTTCCTCGTATCTATCAATCATTTGACTTAGATAGATGCTTTTAACTTTATATAAGGTATCATTATCTAATTTATGGTAATATACGAAGCAATTGAATGTTTTTTTAGGACTACATATGTGCCAATATATTGGACGTTTTTCATAACTCCTTGAATGATTTTTAAAGAAGTCTTTGATTATATATCTTTCAATAGATGTACCTAATATATTTTCTATTTCATCAAAAATATTATCAGCATATTGTTCACTAAAATATTTTATTATTATATTATATATTTTTTCTACTATATCATCTTCCAAATACACAGAAGAATTCACCGGAATAATACCATCAACTATACTGTCTATGTCATTATCCCATCTGCCAAATATACATCCTATTAAAAAGTTGATTATATTCTCTTGTTCTTTTTTAATGGCTTTCTCTCCATATAATTCTTTTTCTAATCTTGTTCTAATTAGAATATCTTTTCTTAAGTTCAACTTTAAACTTAATAGATCATAATTTGGATTATTGTCGACATTTATTAACTTATTATAATTTGACTTATTTAAATTAAAATTATTGTTAATTCCATTTTGATCCTCAATAAGTTCAATTTCATCTTCACTTACCTTATATGTGTCGTAAACTAAATTGTTAATTATTTTATCGTTTTCAAAAACCGCTAATTCTATCTCATCTTTAATTCTTAGAAAATTCATAATGGATTCTTTCATGGAATTAGAAAACAAGTTTAAGACATTATCAGATTCAAAGTATCTAGATGTTTCTAAAAGTGAAAATTTATATCTTAATCTCTCAATATTTTCTAATGTTAATTTTTTGATTTCATCTATATATACTAATTCAAAACCTTTAATTGGTAAGCGGTTAACATCTCCAACCTGATAATGATTAGTAGGATTAATAATATTCAAAAAGAATATTATTAAGTTCGAATTCATTAAGCCTAATAAGAAATAAATATTAACATCTTGTTTAGGAAATATGCCAGGCTTATCATCTTCAATTATAGTATCAGTATGAAGATACTTAGCGCTAAAGTTAGAGTTATAAGGTGACCTAGGGTAATATATACCCCCCATATTATAATAATCTATCCCAGTAAACCCACCTCTACTTTTATAGAACTCTATAGCATCTTCTGAAAAATCTACTACCATATTATCCAAAGATACATATCTATCATTACCGGGAATTTTATCAATCCATTTCCATCTTTTAAAATCATTTACTTCCCAATAAAATCTAAGATATTTATCGTTATTATAAGTGCTTAATCCACGTTGTACATGAGCATATTCTTTGAAATTGGAATCTAAAAAATAATTTAATATATTCTCAGATAATTTGTAAGTAAATGGAGATCCTTTTATTATCTGAAATTTGTCCTGATTTATTAAATATCTTTTTACTCCATCTGTTATTTTAGGATACTCTGATCTATTAATACAATTACTTATATCTATAAATTCAGATTTTTTATTGTGTTGTTTAGTTTTACTTAGTGTAAACATAACACTATTTACCTTTTCTCCAGTTAATTCTTCAAATATTCCTGTTCCTAAATGAACAACCTCTTCAATCTGATTATTCTTTAGTATGCTTTCTCTTAGTTCTGTATATTTAGAGGTAAACATAAATCCATGCTGAACAATCATCCCTAATATTCCATTATCATTCAAAAATTCTTCACATCTCATTATAAATGCCGAATATAAATCCTCACTGCCAGCCTTATAATTACTCATTATAAAGTTCTTTAATTTTATATCCATATTTCCAATGCCCATATAGGGTGGATTAGTAACAACAACATCATAGCCTGTTTTTTGCATAAATATGTTTACAAGTTTTATTGATTTTGTAGCCTCGGTAGCAAATAGTTGCCTTGATATATCATTAGCTTTAATGGCTTCACTATAAATGGCATTCAAGCTGTCCATAAGTTCTCTTTCTTCTCTTGTAAAATCTCTTTGAGACTTATAATCTGATAAAGAAATAGAGTGTTCTTCTAATAAATTTTCTTGTCCTTTAATTTGCTTTCTCTTAATTCTTTTTGCCTTATCTAATTCTTTCTTAGCGATTCTATTTTTAAATTCCTCAAATAATGGAAACAACCTCTTTTCAGGTTGGATAAGACTCCCCTTAAGTCTAACATCTTCGAACTCCTCATAAATAATTTCTATCATTTTTAATATTGTCTTATTATCTTTGTGTTTTTCTTTTAAATTTTCTAATCTACTTCCGTTTAATAAAATTGCATCAGCACATACCAAATTAACTGAAAGTTTGCCTTTAGTATTTGTGTCATAACCATTGTCTTTTAAATAAGTCTTAGTTTTTATAAATAATATTAGCACTGCCAATTGAACTGCTCTTAAATCTATATCTATTCCATAAATATTGTTTTCTAGTATTTTATAAGGTATCTCTTTCTTTGTATATTTTCCTTCTTCTACATACATCTCATAAAATACATCGTATGCTCTTACTAAAAAGTGCCCACTTCCACAACAAGGATCTATAAGTTTAATATCTTCAACATTTTTTTTGTCCCTTAATCCATTCTGCATTTCACTATATACTTTATTAAGAGAATTATCTATAATCCAATTTACAACCCAACCTGGAGTAAATATTTGAGTTGTTGCTGGAACTTCATCTATGGTAATGAAAAAATCCTTTTGGTTCTGTCTTGTAAAAATCTCACTTTTTTCTCTGGAATTAAAATACTGATAAATCCAACCTATGATTTCATCTTGTTTCCATGATTCATCGTCTATATTGGTGCATAAGAGTTCTATTACTTTTAATAAACTTGTACTAGATGGAGTAACGAAGGAGTATTCATCCCCCGTATTAAACAACATCCTTATCTCCTCACTAATTTCTTCAAACATTATATTCAAGAGATATGCTAATCCTCCATCCATTTCATACTTACAAAATTCTCTTGCAACTTCATAGAATCTTGACCCAATAAAGGATCTATTACCATAATCACCTCTAGGTATTAAAATCTCATCAATAAGACCTCTGACTTCCATAACCCTAAGTGCCGCTAAACGATTAAGATATGTGTATGAAACTTCCTTTATATACTCCATAACGGCTTTGTCTTTCTCAAATCCACCTTTTTCAAGTTTTTCAATTGCCTTTTCTATATTATTTCTATTATTCGCTTGTTCCTCAGTTAAGTTTTTTAAATCCCTTAAGTTAACCCAGTCTTTGTTTATATAAATACCGTAGTTTATTAAAACCTGTTCTATATCTTTTTCTAATATGTCTCTACACTCGAGAATAGTAGACTTAATAGACTTCTTTTGTTCTGCATTCAACGAACTCCCTCCTATTCAATCATTATGCTGTTTCCAGCACTAATATCTTCCATTAATTGTTTCTCGATTTTTTTCAAATAGTCTTTAACAGACTTTGGACTTTTAAGAAGTACATTTTTAGGAAAACTTTTTGTACTTAAATGCTTAATTACTGGTTTCAGAACTTCAACCTCATCCTCTTCTCTTTCTTCCTCAATTTGCTTGTTAAGATACTTATATAATTTATCCATGGCTTTTTCCTGATACACATCTACTGCATCAATAATAGTTTTCATATCCCTAATAAATGTTCTACAAATAGGACATGGAATTTCTAATTTAGTAATACTATGAGAGCATAATTTATCAGAGAATGTACTTAATATATCTCCTTTTCCTATTTCACTTTTTAGATTTAAGAAACTCTTATTCTTTCTCATTTCTTCTATTTTCTCATTATAAAGTTTATATAGGATTTCATGAGTTTCTATATATTCTTTTACATATGGATCATAAAGTTTATAAAAATTTTCTCTAACATTAGACCATGAATCTACAAATGATTCACTCTTCAAATCATTCATTATTTGGTCATATATTTTTTCTTTAGTTTTTATATCTGCAGTATTTCGGTCTATTTCTATTATCCATACATTGTTTAAGAAATGCTTCATTTTCTTATATTCTTTTAAGTTCCCATTATCAATAAAACTTTTTAATTTCTTATATTTTGATAAGAATGTTCCATATTCTGAGAATTTTTGAACAAAATTGTTTATAGTTTCACCTTGTGTCTTTGATTTCAGCATAGTATTAAAAATCACATCTAACTTTTCTATGGAATCCTTAAATGCTAAATTATTGCTAGATATTATTTCTTTTATTGCTGAAATATCATTTCTGTAGTCTATTAATACATTTCTTGTATTGCTATATAACTCAACTAAGGTATCTTCAGATCTTTTGTTAAACATATTCATTAAAATATCCTGACATTTTTGTCTAGTGGATGCGCCAACTACTACTGCTAGTTTGAATATTGCTTTTCTAAAATTAGGCTCATTTTCAAATATATCTCTTACTCCTGATTGATTATAGTCAAGAAAATCTTTGCCTTCGTAATTAAGTTCTATATTCCCATTTTTAAATAGTAAAGCCGTAAAAAGTCGTACTGCTTCTGATGCCCAGCCATATGGCTCATTATCAAATACACTTAATAAATCCTTACCAATACATTGTCCATATTTATTTTTTAAAGTTTTTATTTCATTTAAAACTTCTTTTAATACAGCAGACTCGGCATTTACATTAGTGTCCTGTATTAGATTTAATCCACTTAAGTCAATAGATAATTGATTTCCTTTAAACACACTCTGTATATCTTCTTTTATTATCTTAATCCCTACCATATCAAATCTATGATAGACTTTTGGTATTGCTAGATTAGCAATATCTTCAAATATGGATTTTAAATCACTTTTATCCGATGTAGGGAATTCCTTTCCTTGATATATATAGGTACCATTAATAAGTGACTTTTCAATCTTCTCTTTTATATCTTCATATAACTTTATATTCTTTTGTTCTTCTTTTCTTAGAAAGTAACTCTTATCTTCGTCCGAACTCCATTTTCTTCTGTATTCATCTATTATTTTATTAAAGATCAAATATTGCTGCACATCCTCGTCTATTGTGCTATCATACTTTGCATACCAATAAATATTTCTGCTATCCCCTATACTTTTCATTAGATGTTGCTGTTTTCTTAACTTGTCTGAAGATTGCATCACACTATTTAAGTTAAGACTTACTAGACCTCTACTGTTCCTTACCTCATCGTCAATAGTTAGTTGTATATCAAATGGTCTAATATTTTTATAATTTATTCTTGTTATAGTAAATACTCCATCGATTACTTCTTTTACTTTTTTATTTATATCTCTAACTCCGATTTCGTTTGATCTAGATATGGCTTCTTGTCTAAAACTCTGTTCCTCAGGTGCTATGAACTTATAGTTTCCATGTGCATCTTTTTCTACATATCCGTGCCTGTATAATACATCTAGACTTGATTTAATCTCTTCTAAAATATAAATAAAATCTGCATTTACATTGTTTATAAGTAATTTTGTAATAGTATCTATATCTTTTTGTAATTTATCATCATTGTCTAATAGATAAAGCACTTTTAATATTTTTACTAATAATTCTCCATTATTTGGGTCCAGTTGTTCTGCTTCTTTAATACTTATTTGAATTTGATCGTCTATAAATTCTTTTGCTTGTTCAAAGAACATATCTAAGGTTACTAGTTCACCAATATTTTTCTCTTTCACATTAACATTGCTGTCAATAAGTATACCTTGAGTTGCTTTAATCATGCTCCTATTAGTTCCACCTAGTTTCTTGTTAACTTTTGAATTAGAGATAACATTATAGTAAATAGGCTGAATTAATCTTATATGATAAGGAAGGAAAGGATAAGTATCTATAAAATCTTCTTTATTTAGTTTAGGCATATACTTTTTAAAATCTTTGAATTCTAAGATAGATAATAACTTTCCTTTATTACTCTCATATAATCTGTCTATATCTTTTACTACATCTGACTTTTTCTTTAAAACTCTTTGATTTATAACCTTGTCTAAGTTTTCTGGAGTTAAATGTATTCTTACTTCAAATCTATCTATTACTTTATTTACCTCATCTTCAGTCTTTAAATACTGCTCTGTTATTTGTTCTAATTTATTTTGTGAAGATACTGAAAACCATAGTTTGCCTTTACCTTTTCTAGCAAATGTACTTTCTATAGCTTGTAAATATCCTATTACCTCTGGATTTGCTGAGATATATTGCCCTATTTCATCTACGATTACAAACAATCTATTATTTAGGCCATTCTGTCTATCTAGTTCGTCAACATACTTACATAACTCATCTGCCAAAATGGATGCAGAAATTCCTTTACTTCTCTTAAGGTCTTCTATATAATCTTTTGCTATTGATTCCGTAGGTATTTGTTCTGGTAATACCCTAACTAGTGCTCTTTGAATATAGTTTTGACCTATTCTTGTTGGCCTTATATCTTTCCATTTCCTATTACTCATTTCTTCAATGGTTTGTACAAATTCTTCATACTTTCCTTCATCAGATAATTCTTTTTCCATCTCTGCTACCCAAAGTTTTCCTGTATAAAAGCCTCTTTTACTTAGCCATTGTTTATAAATAGTTTGCTCTATAGGCTCAACTTTGCCTTCTGATTTTGCTGCTTCTTCTAAAATATCAAACATGACTACTGTAGTTTTATAAGTTTCATTTATTTTTTCTACATAGTTTTTTAAAATATTAGTTTCGTCTCTTCTAACAAATATATCTGCAGCAGAGCAATCATCAAATTGATGGTTTTCTAGTAGGTATCCAAAGATCTTTAAGAAATGTGATTTACCTGAGCCAAACCATCCTGATATCCAATACCCTACCTTGTTTTTATCATTAAGATATTTGTCTAAACATTCCTTAAAATGTTCTCTTAATTGATCTGTAATAACGTACTCTTGTAATTCTTGTTTAGCCACATTTACATCATCTTCTTGTACTTTAATTACTGGATTTATATATCTTTCTATACGATCTCTAAATAAATCTTTAATTAACATATACTCTTAACCTCTTTCTATATTATTAAAGCCCTAAGGGCAGTTTCCTTATATTTGTCCAATAATGTTACTGAAAATCTGTCATAACTTCCCGGATAAAAGAATACTACTGGAATTTGAACTCTTCCTTCTAAATAAGATAGTAATCTTATAAAATTAAAGTATATAGCCGTTGCTCCTACTCTAGTTACCAATATTCTTCCTTTAGGACCTATTTCTTTTACCTTGGATATGAAGTGAGACCTTACTTTTTCTAATAAAAATTCTCCTAATTCCTCTACCATGTCAATGTCTTCTTCTATCTTTTCTAATTGGATAATGCCTTCTATAGTTTCGTATTTCTCTATGATCTCAAATATAAGTTGCTCCATATTTATCAATTCTATATGAAACGCTTCTATTTCTTGTTGCAATTTGTTTATTATATACATAGCATCCTTATGTTCGTCTTTTTCATATGGACAAATGACAAAAGGAACTCCTGAATGTCGCACCCAAGCAAGGCTATCATTATTGATTAACTCTATTATCTTACTGTATTTCTCCATTAACGTAGCCATCTATTATCTCCTCCATACTTTTATATTTATATATTAAAGTTTTAGGTTCTTCCCTACCAAAGTCTAAAACTCCATTTCTATATGCTTCTTCAAGTAATATGTGAATGTCGCTTTCTAATAACAAAAATAAATGTAAATCCTTGCATTTATATACATCTTCTATAGTTTTAATGTTATCTTTATTCGTATATAACACATAACAAAAAATTATTGATGGAATAAATGGTTTGTTAAATTTAGGTCTTTTTCTACTATCAATAAAACCAAATTCCTTTAATACTCCCATCATACCTGAACGTACATCGTTAATGGTCCTTTCTGACCATTTAGATACATTTTCATCTTTATCAGCAAGACCTAAAATAAACTCTGTAGTGCCTACTGAAGATATCCCTAAAAAGCCATCTGTATATTTTTCATATACTAGATTTGCTATATATTCGTATATGATTCTTTCTTCCTTGCATAAATAGTAGTATAGAAGGAGGTTGATAATACTATCTGAATCAATCTTTTTCAAAAAATAGATGAACGAGGTTTCTTTATAGCCATCTAATTGATCATATAAATACCTCTTTCTTAACTCGTAAAATATTGTCTCTGCTCTTCTTTTTGAAGTTTTCAAGATCAAATTATTATCAAGTACCTCTTTTCTTAAAAGTTCTACATCTTTTAATTCTAGATACTTTTTTAATATTAGTTTTGTATCTGGTAGAACTGTACCTACTACTTTAATACTAGATCTGTAATCCTTTGATTCCATTATATAGCCATCCTTCTCTTATAGTATGGAGTTACAACGCTTCCTAGCGTGCATAAATCATAAATTGATATAAATGACTTTATTACATCTTCAAAGTTTTCTTTGTTTTTATAAAATGTTCCACTTATGCTACCTAATTCTATGGCCTTTTTATCATCTAAAGTATGAATTAGCAGTTTAGGTAGATTAAAAAATTCTCTAGCCCATGGGTTCGTAAACTTTTTCTCCTTGATATTTTCAATCATATCTAATACTTCTTGCCAACCATCAGAATTTGAAATTTCCTTTATGAATGGAGTAAATATTTTAGTCTCAAATTCGTATCCAAAATTAAACAATGTAGTAAATCTTTTTTCTGGAATTTCTCTATTCTCTTTTTCAACAATAATTTTTCTTGCAATATCATAACGATGTTTATAGAAAGTATTAGGGAAGAATTTTTCTAAGTTTCTTCGTCCTACTTCACCTAAGATACTAGACTCCCACCACACATTATTATCTTCTTCTCCTAAACGAATGATGGTCAATCTATAAAAAAGTGTATCTGCTAATATTTCTACATTAACTTCTGATTCATGTTTCTTTGCCAATTCGTGAATTTTATTTCTTATGGCTTGCATATAAATTCCTCCAATCTCTTATGTAATACTTATGATTATATCGTCTTTAATGGAAAAAAAAAAGAATTCCAGCAATCTTTTTCATTATTGCTGGAATTTTCGAATGATATACTCTATTGCTTTATAATTGATCAAAAATATTAAGTATCTTTTCAGAAATTTTCTCTTCTCTATCCGGTATCTTGCTTACTCTCATTAATCCTAGATTCCCGTTGACTCATAATCAGAAAGGTGGAGTAACACCAAAGACTTCATAAACTCCCTTCTGTTTCTGAAGGAACCCGCTAATACGTAGTTTTGACATCACGAGGGTACTCTTTACGGGATGATCAGTTCAAAACTATCTCTTAACTGCCTATAAAACAACTCGAAATTATTCCATCAGTCTAGGCATTTGCGCAATAAAGTAAATTATAATGTAAATATTTAGGATACTTACACATACACAACTTTCCTGGAGAATTTTGAGTAGAAAACAATTTTTCAAATCAAATTCTATACCATAATCTTGAAAAAAGGATAGATTTAACCAACCTTCTTGAATGAGGATTTTAAATTTATCCTTTATGCTATTAAAGGCTTTAAATAAATTCTTACGCTCTTCAAATAATGTCTGATAAACGAAATGGAGTTTATGAGGGACGGGACTTTTCAAGTCACAAGATTAAAGTCAGCCTTTTATGACCCAAAATTCTATGTCCCTCGTGATTCTTATAGATGCATATTTTGAAACATAAGTGACCTAAATTTGGATTGACAAATACAAATGTTAGATTAAAATAATCTGTCTCTATCAATGCTAAAATTCATAATATCACAATAACAATCTTACAATAATCAATATCCTAAAATTTTAAAACAAGTAGTCAAATTCAATGTTTTCTATTTACAAATCACTATTTATCTAGTATAATTAGGCTAACAAAAACATAAGCTAATATTGTGCTGAACAGAAAGGTGTCTATTTATAGGTGCTAAATCTGATAGGTGCGTTAAAATCGAAAAGGGTTTTCTGTACGGTGTTTGTTTACAAATGCTTGAGGCAGGAAACTCTTTCACTTTCCCCATTTTAAATAATCATATATCATAATTAGCCTTCTTATATGTGTTCTTGCTTGTGAATCTACATTCTGTAATATATTTACATCCTCCTCAAACAAGTTCCTTAGTACATCTTCAAGTTCAACAACATTAATTTGTTCTTTTCCTAGATGAGATATCAACCTTGTGGCTCTTTCTAATGAGTCTTTCTCTTGGTTCCATATTTGTTTTACTGAGCTGTACTCTCCCAAACAATTCCTATTTTTTTTGATTGTTTTAGAAATAATAGCATCAAAATTCTGTTTAATTGCCAGCTCTTTACATTCTGGAAACTCTTTTGTTGCTTCGTACAAATATTTATTAACTGGAAGCCTACCTGAATTTTGTCTCAATACCTTTGGATATGCATACTCTAATAGTTCATCTGCCGAGAAATCCAAATCACCTATTACAATATTTCGGTACCATTCATTGCTATCAATTCCACTGAGCCCTTTAAGTCCCAAATCAGAGACTTTCCCTATTGCAAGTACCAGTTCGTCATCTGATACTCTAATATCATCAAGAGCTGCTACCCTTAAGTTTGATGTTGGCATATTGGTAATCGTGTAATCATACAGCTCCTTCTTAAAGCGGCGCAGTATTTTTACTGAAAGCTTTGCCTTTTTATTTTCCATAGCAGAATAAAGAGACATAAAATCTCCAAGCATTACTTTCTTCATGCCTAACGGTTTGTTGTCCACCATGATAATATATGGACTGACCTGAACGCCCACCATATCTCTATTATATTCCACGAACACAAATCTATCTTCTAGCAGTTTAATCTGTTTTTCATCCAAGCAATTTACAATAGACTTAATGATATTTTGCACATTTATATCACTTATAGAATAACCCATAAAAATAATTGGATATTCCATAAAAATAGTCATCAATTTTGCAGCTAGATAGGCACTTTTTTCTCCAAACTTCACATAATCAGATTCATTAATTATAATACTCTCTGGATTTTCAACTGAACCATGTATTTTATAAATTTCTGCAATGCCCTGAATTGCAGAGAAAATCAGCTGATTCTGACCAACATATTTTGTAAACCCCTGAAAATTATCTTCTAAAAAAGTATCATAATTGGTTGTTATTACTCCTGCTATACTCTTTTCAGAAATATGGACGAGTTTGTTTATTTCTTCTTGATAGTGGGGTTCAACTATTGTGTTACGTTTTATGTATGCTGCTAGTTCTGCCTTAAATGGAGATAAACCATTATTTTTTATCTGTTCTAATGCCTCTTCATTAACATTTCTTATAGAAGCATCTCTAAACCATTTTTCATCGAAGTCTCTTTGAATTAATTCTGCTATTTTAGGCATAATACCCGCCTTACATTGTAAAACCTTTGCTTTGTTCTCATATGAACTATAAATAAAATTATCATCCTCAATAACTCTAGCAAAATGCTCCAACAAACCTTTCCAATCTGGCAAATTCAAATATCTTCGAGTCATTCCAGAACCTAAGAACAAAAATGGAGTAGTATTAAAATTACTTATAACATCTTCAATTGTCATTAATATTTCACCTATTTTCTATTTTCAAATATATATTTGAACGAGAATTTTAGTCTATCAATATTTTTATAATATCATAATTATATCTCCATCTATACTTATTTGATAGGAAAGTAAAATTTCCTTTTATTTGCGAGAGTTCATTATCTTATTTCAAAACAACCTTGGCTTGTTTTCTAGGAGCCGTTGGGTAGTATTTTACATCGGGATAACCTAATACAAGACAAGCTTGTACTTCTTTTTCATCCTCAATATTTAAGAACTGTTTTATCTCTTTATTTTGATTTGCAGCTCTTACAAAAAAGCCGCTATAAAACATCCCAAGTCCTTGGGCAAATGTCATAAGTTCCATATTTGAAGCAGCTAGCCCTGCATTAATAGCAGAATCACTGACGACACATACAGCTGCAGGTGCATGAAAAAACAAATCATCACGACTATCTTGACTATAGTGATCACACATAGTAATCCACCGACGAGCGTACACTTTATATATCCTAGAAATTTCAGTATTTAATAGTATTTCTTGTGCCTCTTTGTTTAAACTCTCCAGTGCCATCTTCGTCAATTGGGGCAAATTATCTCGTACAATCACATAAGAGGTACCTTGTAAATTGCTACCAGTAGAAGTATATCTTCCCGCCTCGATAATATTCATCTGCTTCTTATCTTCAATGGGCTTTTGAATAAATCGTCGTATAGATCTTCTTCCCTTAATGGCCTTAAGTAATAAATCAGGATCTAAGGCCGCCGACTCTAAAGTAGACTCTTCTACCTCTCCCATTTCGTATCCTTCTATAGAAACCGCATTCTGAGGACACACAGCAACACAATGCCCACATTCCATACAGTTAAAAATAGCCTTAGCCTTTTTATCTTCAATAATAATATTCTTTGGAAAGCAGTCGCCGACACATAGACCACATCCTATACAAAGTTCATTATCAATACGTACCAATTTAATACCTCCAGTAAACTATTTACGATTTATATAGATAAACTAATAAATCTCATCAGAAAAGATTAAAAATATATTGCTCCTAAAATTTTTTGTTCCTCGTAAAATGTTTTAATTTGATTCCTTTCTTTTGTACATGATCTGCAGCAAGCTTTCCAATTACGATTGAAACAGGAAGTCCGGACGTTTTCTATAATAGTCAAATGATGTTTCTACTTCAAATCCACACTTTCTATATAAGTTAAATGCATTTTTATTTGTGCTATCGACTTCAATTGTTATATTTTCTCTACCTCTATTTTTTAAATCTGTTAGTATTCGCTTTAATATAGCTCGTCCAAAACCTTTTCCTTGATATTGTGGTGATACCTCAAACCCAAATATAGAGGCTTCATCATTTCCAAGGCTTGCAGAACCCATTCCAATATGTTTTTTATATATCATAGCTATATATTGTATTCTCTGATTCAAAAGATTTAATTATCATACTTTTTGCATCTTCATAATTGTCATTGAATATTTCCTGACTCAAATTAATAAGTGATTCCAAATCTTCTTTTTCTGCTTCCTTTAACTTTATTTCAGGAGTTGGGCGAACTTCCATATCATCTACTGAATCATTATATCTTAAGAAATACTCTGTAAAATCAAATTCTGCCTTTAGTTTTTCTATTACTTCGTTTCCATCATTTGATTGTGGTTCACAAACAAATACTAAATCTAATATATTATATTTGGTTATTTCTTTTATAGCCTCATGGAGCAGCTTTTTAAAATATCCTTTTCGCCTATATTTAGGTAAAGTATAGGCTGATATTTCTGCTTCATCTCTGGTTGGAATAAACATAGATACAAGACTCACTAATATGTTATTATCATAAAGTAAAAATAAGCTCTTTATTTCAGAATTAAAATTTATGGATGTGTCAAGAAATATACTTCCATTTAACTTATCATGCTCTTTACATATCAGCTCAACTTTCCTTATTTCCTTTATGATTTCCTCACTTGGCTCACTGAATTTTTTAATCACCAATACAAACCCCTCCACCCATATGTGTTATATCTACATTTTAACAAAGTATAATTCTGATTACCAAGGTTAATTTAATACGCGACATTCTACTGTGGCTCAATTTATAAATAATGTTCGTTACGGGAAGTCAAAGACCTCCCCTACCGCTCCCACTTTAAAGTATTACCTCAATTCACGTAAAATCCCTTTGTCTTCAAAGCCTTCACAGTTAATTTTATACATTAAGTTTATCATGTCGTGACTATATTTTGTAAGGATTTAATGCATAATCTACACAGTCTGCAAGGCAGTTAGCTATGGACTTCCCTTTGTTTTGGTGCATAGAAATTTGAGAGGGGAATACAGCACATCTACGCATCACAACTAAGAGGAATAAAAGATGCTTTACAAACAACCTATGACGAGTTACTAAAATAGGGAAATGAGCTATCTTTTAACAGAAATAGAAGAAGTGCCAGCACAGCACAAGAGTTGAGACAAACAGCTTTGTCTCCCTTATTCTTTGTTGGCACTTTTGTAAATATAATTTATCCTTAATGTTATTAAACGCTTTAAATATATGCTTTTCTTAAAACTTTTCCATAGGGATGTGATGGTTCCTTATTTTCAACAACAATTAGTTTATTATCCTCAATCATCTTATCAATACGCAAAGCATACCAACTATCGCTAATGCCTAGACTGTATTCTCCTAAGAGCTTACCGATAAGTCGTGCCATAATAATATCATTATCTGGAAGATTCTTTGTGATAATGAAATCATAAAAATTTTCTGGTACAGAAATTAGCTTTCCGTTTATAACTGCTCGTAATGGTGCACTTTCTACCATCAAGTCATGCCAGTAGTCACTAGCAACTCTCTTTTCTATCTGTGATAATTGTTTTTCAAGAGGTAGGAATTGATAAATTTTACCTGCCTCAACTTCCCCCCAGTGACTATACTCTGCTATTTGATTCTCAGATATTTGCTTATATTTAGGTAAAGAAACAACACTTATATTGCAGTCAATATTTCTCAATATATTGCAAACAAAATAAAATCCACAAGTAGAATAAGGAGCGCTGCTTTTCCATATTCGTATGGGTATACCATTTTTTGCAGCTGATAGAAGATATTCCATATCTTTACGTTGATTTATGAAGAACTTCTCTTGTTCCTTATTATCAAAATTAAATCTTCCCCACAATTTGAGAAAAATATTTTGGCGCTCATCTCCATCAATCGAACCTGAAATATCTCCAACATCAAGTGAAAAGCCTATATTAACCACATCTCTAGAATTTCCTCCAACTGCTTGGCCTTCAAAATGTTTCTCTAATTCGACCTTAGTTGGTTTTTTCCCCAGCATAGCTGACAGCTTCACCAATTATATTTTTATCATTATAATTTTTTGCTGCTTTCATAAAACCTTTCTCACTATCGCTAAATACAACTTCAAGCATCATTTCACCTCTTGTACAAATATATTAGTGTTATCTATTCCACTTTTTCAATAAGGAATTATGCTGTTTTATATTATCAGATATTACCGAATTGATTACTTCATCGAGATTTCTAAAAGACACAATTGGGACGTTAAATATATAAAGATATCTCTTTAGATGCACATTTTGCACATCCTGTTTATAAAATGGCGTTCATGCTTAAATCATGAGTTCATGACGGAAGGTCAAAGACCTCCCCTACAACCTAGATACCGATAGGTAGGGGCGCACCTTTGGTCTGACCCGTTTGCACGACGCAATGTCCTACTGTTACGCAATATATAAAAATTGCGTCATGCAGGGAACGCTGCCGCTCCGTATTTCCAAATCCGTATATTAATATGACATTTTCCTACTAATATCTTTATTCTTAAAATAATGATAAACCAAACACTTTAGCAATCTCTTTTACCCCTTGCTCAATTTCTTCCCTAGGAAAATTAGATTTTTCTAATAACTCATCATCTAAATTATTTAATTTTGCATAAAAATCCAAGGCTAGCTCCATATACCTTTTGTCATTAGAATCTATATTTTGAAATAGCAAATTCTCGGCTTCATTGATTTTTCCTTTCCCTATTAAATTGAGCAATTGTTTATATAAATAATCAGTTTGGGTATAATTTTCTTCACTTGGTAATTCATAGATAATTGTATCTTTATTAAAGAAAAGTTTTGCAAGCAACCTTATCAAATCATCTACCATGCGCATTATATAATCTTGTTTAATCATAGGATATATCTCAACCTTTCAAATGTATTGATATTTATTACTTTAAATATTACTAGCATTTATGTTAATTAAATTCTAAAGATCATATCAAAACATCACGAGGGACGAACATCAGGTAGGGTCTGAATGCACTTGGCGCACAATTAATAATGATGAGTCAATGTATGATATAACAGCAATTTATCGATTATTAACAAAGATATCGATATGGTAACTTATTTCTCCTAAAAAATGGAATAAAAAGTTACCGTCCCTATATGCCTATAATAGTTGTCATGTTATTGTTATTATTTTTTTACAAAAACAATAGCTTCTTTCTGATAGGAATCAAAATAATTGTTTAAACTAGGAAAGAGTTATTGTTATTTTTCTTCAAATTTACAAGCAATTATGATTTAATTATTTAAAAAATCAAGAGTAAACTGCGCATGTAGTGCTGTGCCATATTTTAAATAATCTTCATCAATCTTGAATTTCTCATGGTGTGGAAAGTAAATAGATTCTTTTTCTTCGTTTCTATATCCCATAAATGCATAAACTCCTTTAGCATGTTGGAAATAGTAAGGCATATCCTCTGATCCCATATATCTAGGTAAATTTATATTTTTACCTTCTCCTAAGACTTTTGTTGAAGACTTGTCAGCTATAACTGCTAATTGTTCATCATTGCAAAGGCTGAGAGCACTCTCTTCTATTCTTACATCTACCTTAAGCTCATAGGCATCTGCTATTGCTTTTGCATGTCTTTTTATTGCTTCATGAGCTATTTCCCTAACAGTTAGATTGAAGTATCTCATAGAAATATCAACCTCTGTATATTTAGCTACTATGTTTGCTTTTGTGCCACCAACGAACTTTCCAACAGAAAGGACTATTGGATCTTGTGCATCAATATTCTTAGTAACTATTCCCTGTAAATCTGTAACAAAAATACATGCGGGATGAATAGTATCTTTTGCCTTATGAGGTACAGAGCCATGTCCTGATACTCCTTCAAATTTAACATAAATAGTGTCACAGCCTGCCATTCTATACCCAGCTTCAATATTTACATATCCAGTCTCTAATTCTGGCATTCCATGCATACCAAAACAAGCATCAACTCCATCCATTCCGCCTGCTTCTATTATTTTTTTAGCTCCTGTGAATGTTTCCTCGCCC
>NZ_CALNCS010000208.1 GCF_937875145.1 Alkalibaculum bacchi
GGGTGGTTTTATGTTTCGCCCTTAAGGGCTCAACAGGCTAAAGCCTACAATAAAATACTAGATTAATTATAATCTAACCTCTACTTAAAGTAGTACTTTATTTTACAAAAAAGGCCTCTATTTTCAAGGCCTTTAGGGTTCATGTGATACTTTAGGATACTAATATATTAAATCTGTATAATCTGCATTTTTGTTCATTTCTGCTTTTGTAAATGGACAAAGTGGCGTAATTTTTTTATGTTCTTCCCTGGCTAAACAAACCACCTCTTTTAAAAGTATCTTTCCAACTCCTTGTCCTCTTAATTGATCTGAAACTTTTGTACTATCTATGATAATAATTTTATCCCCTGCATTAACATATGTCATTTCCGCCAGTGGATTTTGTGAATCTCCGATGTAAAATCTATTCGTCCCCCTATTAATAGTAAACAATATATGCACCTCTTTTTATATTTTGATAGATATGTTTTACCCACACCTGCTTAAATGAATCAACCTTTTCTAGATATGAGAGTGCAATAGATACAACGCCACCTATCTATGACATTTTAGGCTTATCAAATACAAAGCTCACTTCAAAAGTCTCTTCATTAATCTTAATATCTTTGTAGCCTAAAGCTTTTAAACTACTCACAAAGTTTCTACACATTCCTAAATCTTTTAATACAATCTTTATATCCATGGATAGCTCCGATGCTTTAGTAAATACCGCTGGTTTAAATCCTGTCAGCCACCAATGTTTCTTAAAGCCATTTGTACCAGGATTACTTGAATCTCTGGTAAAAACATGTTGTCCATTTCTTCTTAACTCAAATGACATCTGGAGCATATTGTCTTTTTCTGCACAGGCTGTATCGTCACCCATGTAGGCCAGTAAAGCATTAATTCTATCATCAAAGGTATTATATGTTGTGTTTACCTGTAATTGCCCTACATAGATTCCTATTTCCGCTCCAGCAGCAATCCCATACTGCCCTTTCCACAACTCAATCTTCCATTGTTTCCCTTGATATGGAAATCGAATTATTTCATATTGTATGTAAATACCTACTAAGGGAGCTGCAGTATCATAAATTGGGAAGTATCCAAATTCCCGTTGCCAAGGGTATAATGTAGAATAAAATATTCCTTGAATTGGATCATAGTCAAATCCAACCCATGTAGTAAGTTTAGAGATATCACTTCCCCTTGTGGAAAATGGAATAACTGTCTTAACAATCTCTACAGTAAATGTTTCCCATACATCTACCTTTTGCCTGTTGGCGACAACTTCACGTCCTCCACCATTTTCCGCGCAGAGATACATACCATTGTAGCACCGTAAGCTTACTTTATCTCCGCTTTTAATTTCTCCAGTTCCCTGTACTTTTTGAATAATAAATCGTTCCCATTCTGCAGGTGTTGTTCTGTTCGCTACGACTTCACACCCTCCACCATTTTCCGCACAAGCGTAATTACCATTAGAGGAAATAAGATAAATTATATCTCCGCTGATTAGTTTGCCTTCCATTTGACTTCTAATAATAAAAGTCTCAGATAGATCTGCTGCGTCTTTGTTTGCAACAATAGGCCCTCCTCCACCATCTTTAGCAGAAACGTATTGCCCATTAAATGCCTTTAGTCGAACCGATATCAAATTGTCTTCGCATTTATTAACAAAGAGCTTGTTGTATACGGTATTACGCAAATCAGGATTTGTATAAAATTGGAACTTACTCCATTGTACATAGTTTGTCGGATTCTCTGGTCCTAGCCCTTTTCCGTCAAGACTATGGAGAAATGATATAATCCTTGGATCGATTGACACCTGATTTAATGCTTGCCCCATATTAGCGTCCATATTATAATGAGTTTTTCCTTTTATCTCTACTTCAATAGACTTTTGAAACAAAATATTGTTTGCATCATCGTATAATTTAATCCAACTAGGACGCCAATCATCACTAACTACAATATAGTCTTTTCGCAATCTAAACCTTGCAATCTCATTTAGTACAATTGTCTGTGGCAAGTCAAAATCATAAGAGTCAATGTCATTACTCTCAAAGTCATTGTAGTTTGGCTTATCAAGGCGTATTTCAAATTCTCGTCCATCACGCATCACAACCGCAAAATAGACATTATCATCTGTGCCAGAATATTTTTTCTTGCTTGTTGCAATTTCGACTCTTAAATGTCTTACTGCTCTTAGATAAGTAGGTTTCTCATATTCAAACAAACCTGTTGAAACAGTAGCAAATTCAATAGTAAATGTTTCCCAAATACCTGCATTTTGTCTATTGGCAATGACTTCACGTCCTCCACCATTTTCAGCGCATATATACATTCCATTGTAGCACCGTAAAGCCACCTTATCTCCACTCTTTATTTCTCCGCTACCCTGTATCTTTTGAATGATAAATCGTTCCCATTCTGCAGGTGCTGCTCTGTTCGCTACAATTTCTCGTCCTCCACCGTCTTCAGCACATAGGTAAGCACCATTATGAGCAGCTAGGTTGATTACGTCACCGCTCATGAGCACTCCTTCATTTTTGTCAAGAATTCCGAAAGTCTCCCAGATATCGGCTTTTGCCTTATTTGCAACAACTGCTCCGCCTCCACCCCCTTCTGCGCATAAGTATTGACCATTGTAGGCTTTCAAACGTATTGCAGTCACTCTTTTAGGAACATTGTCTTTAGCAGTTTGAACAAATCCATTTAGATGATCCGGCCCAATAAGACAAAGTTTACTCATATTCAGACATTGGTAAAAGGCATGAAATGACTGAATAAGCGTATCATTTGATCCTCCGTAATTCCCCATTTCCATATGGAGTTTTACAGATACATAGTATTCTGGATATAATGTCCCATTATTTAAGTAAAAAGCAGGTTCTGTTAATATGTGCTCTACTATTTCTAAAGCTTCATCTAAATTTCTCACCTGCTTGTTTGTAACAACATATATAAAGGATGAAATATACTGGAAAATGATTTTTTCAATTTCTTTTTTGAGAGGCTCTAAGACATTTAGTGCAGCTATAATATCACCTATTGTTTCAACAAACCGTTTGATCCCTTTTGGAACACCGATAATTAGAAGAAAATGATTATCTAACCATGATTCAAGAGCGTCCTTTGCTTCCTTAATAGAATGAGAATCGTCATTCATATTATGAGCTACCTTTTGCCATGTAGTGAGCCACTCCCTTGAGGCTAGGCGAATATCTCCAACCCATCCGTAAAAATAATTTGCAAGATCATATGTGCCTATATTATTTCCATTCTGGTAGTCAACAATAGCTTTTTCAAGGTCAACCATGGCATCTATAGGCATTGTCACTGGTACTTTTGAATATTCTGCTTTTAAAGATGAATTAAAGAAACAATTCTGTAAAAACGATATAGGTGCATCTAGTTCCGCGTTTATATTCTCTGGAAGTTTTTGATCCATATACTTTTCAACTAATACATGCCGTGCAATGATTTTCATCTTTTCATTGTTATCAGAATATTCCCACCAACCCTTAGCCCATTTGTTCACATAGTGATGCCCGTACATATCTCCAGCATAGTGAATCATAAATCCGAGAATAAAAGCATAACATTTCTTTCTATCGGGATAATTCAGCGGTAGCTTTCCATACTCCTCAAATAGTTTTGTAATCCATATACCTGAGTTTTCACCATGGATAACTGTTTGACCAACAAACATATCTGGATAAAAGTCAGGTCCTACTGCTCCTGCCCGAAAGGCACTAGGATGTGAATTAATTGCATCAACGACATCAGCAGGTGGTTTATACGATCCTATACCTGGTAATGTCAACTTCCCTGTTTTTTTAATCTCATCCATTAATAAATTAGCCATGTAAATATGCGTCTTGCCATTCATTCTATTTCCCCCTTATTTATTAAAATCTATGCATATTATGCCTCACCAACCGTCATATTCATTGTGTTCATTATAAAACATTACTTATAGTAATAATACACTTTTTTGTAATTTTTACCCTTTTATACTACTTTAATTTTTCTTTTTACGATCTTTTAATTGACTCCTTTTGAAATAAAAAAATATCCACCAGGAAACTGGTGGATAAAATTTATATTAATAGTTAACACCTAAATCAAGTTTAACATCATATTCTACTGGTTTTTGCTTAAATAGATATTCTCCTTTTCTAATAGAAGCAAGAACTCTAGCACGATTTCTTATTACATCAAATGGACTGTCTCCATCAAGAATAATGAAGTTTGCATCTTTGCCTACATCCAACCCATATCTGTCTTGGATATTTAAGCATCGAGCTCCATTGTATGTGATTAAATCCAAATCTTTTTCTATTTCTTCTGGTGACATAATTTGAGCTAAGTGGATTCCATTGTCAAGAATATTCATCATATTTCCATTACCCATTGGATACCATGGATCGTTTATTGAATCTTGTGCAAATGCTACATTGATTCCTGATTCCATGAATTCTTTTACTCTAGTCAATCCACGACGTTTAGGATATGTATCCTGACGACCTTGAAGATATGCATTTTCAGTTGGGCAAGAAATGAAGTTCATCTTGCTCTTTTTGAACAAGTCCATCATTCTAAATGCATATGAATTATCTGCTGAACCAAATGAGCAAGTATGGCTCGCTGTAGTTCGTATGCCGTAATCCTCTATTAGAACAAGTGCATTTAACAACTCAACAAAACGTGAGTGCGGATCATCTGTTTCGTCACAGTGAACATCTATAAGCTTATCATATTTTATAGCAAGTTTAACGATGTCGTGAACAGATTTTTCACCGAATTCTCTTGCTGGCTCATAATGTGGAATTCCTCCAACAACATCAGCACCCATCTTAAGAGCTTCTTCTACTAGATCACGTCCCCCCTTATATGTGTACATTCCTTCTTGTGGGAATGCTACGATTTGAATTTCAACTATATCCTTTAATTCTTCTCGGAGTTCCAACATCGCCTTTAGAGCTGTGAAATTTGGATCTGTAACGTCTATATGTGTACGTATGTGTTGTACACCTTGGGAAACCTCATCTTTAATCCCCTTAAGAGCAAGTTTTTTAACGCTATTTACAGTTAAATTTTCTTTAAATTTTGGCCACATTTCAATTGCTTCAAAAAGAGTTCCTGAACCGGCACCTTCTTGCCCAAGTTCAGATAATGTGTAAACATAATCTAAATGTAAATGAGGATCTACATAAGGGGCTGTAATCAGTTTTCCACCTAAATCAATAATTTCATCTGATGGACCAAGATCCTTGCCAATCGCCTTAATAACTCCATTATCTACTAAAATCTCATCTGCTTCATTATGGCCATAAATAACTGTATTTATAAATTTTTTCATAGTTTCCTCCTTAATATTAAATAGTATTCTTCAAAATGATTGAATTTCAAGATGAAACAATTTCATTCTCAGTAACTTCTTTTTGTTTTGTTGGAATAGTGATATTCATTAGAACAATTGATATTAGCATGATAACTATACCAAAAGATCCTATAAAGTTGATTTTTTCATTTAACAAAAATACTCCTGAAAGTGTAGCTATAACAACTTCACCAGAAGCAATGATCGTTGCCTTCGAAGCATCTACACCCATTGACAATCCCTTCAGGTATAAAAGATTTGCAATTAAACCAGTAGACATAGAGTTTAAGAATGCCCAGAATAGAAATGTACTATTGGTAAACAAATCTAAATGCTGCCATGGCTTCGCAAATATACTCGTAGCCATTACACTGAATAATAACATATAAAACGTCATTGTCTCAGGATCATCTCCATCCGTTGCAACTTTGCCTATGATAGTATTAAGCGCATATAAGAAACCTGAAATAACCCCTAGAGTTAAACCTAATCCTGAAATATTTAATTCTGCAAAATTTCCGCCTGTTACCATTAGAATACATCCGACAAGATTTAAGAGTACTGCAAAGTGTTGATATCCACGTAATTTCTCTTTGAAAAAGATTACGGACATTATCGCTGTGAAGACGGGAGCTAAATACATAAGAATGGATGCTGCTGCCACACCTACTAGAGTTACGGCAGTATCATTAGCTAATTTGAAAATACCTTTCGTTAAAGCACCTAGTAAAATACTATATAATAAACCCCTCTTCGAAATTTTTAATCCATTCATACCTTTCTTTACTATTAAGTAAAGAAACAAGGGTAAAAGTGCTATAAAATGCCCGCTAAATGCAGTCATTAGTGAAGATACACCCATATTACTCATTTGAGTTACGAGATACCCACCAAGTCCCCAGGAAACTCCCGACATAAAAACAAGAAGATAACCTTGCAGGGATCTTCTCTTTTCCATACCAACCAACCTCCAAAAATGTTATTAAGTTTACTTAACTAGCATATCATAAAAAAGTGAAAATTACAGAAGGTAAATTTTGGTATACTAATATCTCACACATTGTATATGCCTTGAGTTGTTCCATAAAAGATATGATAACTCTTCAAGGTAATTGATACCTCACTATGCTACTAGTGATTTATATTTCGGCATATCGGGACGGTAACCTTTATTTCCTAAAAAGTGGAGTAAGAGGTCACCGTTCCGATATGCTATTATTGGAGAGATCATCTGGAAGAATCATTACTCTTTAAGGCTAGATAGATTAAATAATTACATCCAGCTATCAAATCTTTTGATATATAATTTCTTAGCTACTTCTATACATAAAGAGTATGCAATCAATATACCAATTAACCATATGAAATACCTTCCTGGCAATGAAACAAGGCCTATATAAGCACCAATTGGTGTAAATGGAATTATTATACCCAAAGCTATAATGATTCCAGTCATTATCATAACAGGCATAGAGGCATTGCTTTGTAAGAAAGGTATCTTTCTAGTTCTTATCATATGGACTATTAATGTCTGTGTAACTAAGCCTACAATAAACCAGCCTGATTGGAAAAATGGCATCATTTCCATTGTATTAGCTTTAAATACAAACCATAAGATGGAAAATGTTACAATATCAAACAAGGAACTTATAGGTCCTATGTATATCATAAACTTACCTATTTCTCCAGCATCCCATTGTTGTGGTTCCTTCAAATATTCATTATCCATATTATCCCAAGGTATGGATATTTGAGAAATACTATATAATAGGTTTTGTACAAGCAATTGTATAGGCAACATTGGTAAGAATGGTAAGAATGCACTAGCTATTAATACGCTAAAAACATTACCAAAGTTAGAGCTGGCAGTTATCTTAATATATTTAATAATATTTCCAAAAACTCTTCTACCTTCGATAACGCCTTCTTCAAGTACATTTAAGTCTTTTACCAACATTATTATATCTGCAGATTCCTTAGCTATATCTACTGCAGTGTCAACTGAAATCCCTACATCAGCTTGCTTTAATGCTTGAGCATCGTTAATACCATCACCAAGAAAACCAACTACATGTTTATTATCCTGTAAAACGGATATTACCCTTTCTTTTTGAACTGGTGATAATTTAGCCAATATACTTGATTTTGATGCCATTTTATATAGCTCATCATCAGATTTATTTTCTATATCAGCACCTAAGACCACATTCTCTACGGGGATGCCTACATCCTTAGCTATCTTTTTAGCAACTATATCATTATCTCCGGTCAATATCTTCACTTCAACACCATGATCATGTAATGCTTTTATAGCAGTAATAGATGTGTCCTTTGGAGGATCGAGGAAACCCATATATCCTATCAACACCATATTACTCTCATCCTTAGTACTGAAAATATTTTCAGAAGGTACATAATTTTTTTGTGCAATTGCCAGTACTCTCATACCCTCTTCATTAAGCTTAGTAACCATAGTCATAACTTTTGTAATTAGATCTTTAGTTAGAGGCAAAACTTCGTTGCCAATTTCTACATAGGAACATATTGATAACATCTCCTCAACCGCACCTTTAGTAATTAGCTGCCTCTTGCTATTTTCACTTTCTACAACTACAGACATTCTACGTCTAGTAAAATCAAAGGGTATTTCATCAACTCTTTTATAAGTGCCGGTAAATTCATTAAATCCCTGTTCGTTACCATACTCAATTACAGCAATATCCAATAAGTTTTTTAGACCTGTTTGGTAATAACTATTCAAGTAACCATGCCTAAGTACTCTGTCATTTACATTACCTAAGACATCTAAGTGGGTTTCTAGAATAATTTTATCTTGAGTTAATGTTCCAGTCTTATCTGTACATAATATATCCATTGCACCAAAGTTCTGTATAGAACTCAATCTTTTAACTATGATTTTTTTCTTTGATAGGGATATTGCTCCCTTGGCTAAGTTCGTGGATACAAGTGTTGGTAACATCTCTGGAGTTAGACCAACAGCTATGGATATAGAGAACAGTAGGGCTTCAATCCAATTTTTCTTTGTAATTCCATTAATGAAAAATACTATCGGAACCATTACAAGCATAAAACGAATTAACAACATACTAACGCTTTTTACCCCTTCTTCAAAGCTGGTTTCACCAACATCCTTTGCTATGGATTCTGCTATCGTACCAAAATAGGTATTATTTCCCGTTTGTAGCACAATACCTTTTGCCGATCCACTGACAACTATGGTACCCATAAGAAGAATATTACTAAGATCAAATACATTCTTAACTGCATCATTGTCTTCATCATATGGAAACTTCTCCACAGGCTCCGACTCACCTGTTAAAGAGGATTGGCTTATAAATAAATCTTTACACTCTACAATTCTCATATCAGCAGGTATTAAATCTCCTGCTGCTAAATGAATAATATCTCCCGGAACAACTTCTGACATGATGATCTCTCTTGCTTTTTCACCTTCACGCTCAATAGAAGTCGTAGTCGGGACAAGGTCTTTTAAATTATCTGCTGTTATTTGGGATTTATACTCTTGAGTAAATCTTAGAACTACACTTATTATAATCATAACGGAAATAATGATTATAGTCATCCAACTTTTCTCTGCCATAGGAGCAAATACAACATCCGTGAAATAAGATAATAAGACTATAGCAGCTAATATTAGAATAAATGGATCTAGGAATGACCTAAATAAATATGAGTACCACGGATTACCTTTTCCATAGACTATTTCATTAGGACCATAAAGCTCCAATCGGTTACTTGCCTCTATACTAGATAATCCATTAAGTGAAGAATCTAATTCTTTAACAATAATATCTACATTTTTTGAACTCACATCTCTTAGGTTTTCGTTAATTTCTCTTACATCTCTTATGTTTTTCATCTAACACACCTCCAAAAAAAGCAATACTAAATAGATGGGTATGTTTATTCCATCTAGAAATATTGTATTTAGTTATAATTTTAAATATGGAAAATAATATAGAAGGATTAGAAGAATTATATAAAAGATAAAAAGATAAGAAATTAAATATTACCTAACTATAATTCAACCATCCTCTATTAAATAACGACTACCATCAGGATCCATATAAATCACCTCCCAAAAAATAAAAAACTTCCACAAAACTTGAAATGGAAGATTAACGTACATCCTCGTTCAAGTTTTAGCTCTATAAGGCGCTGAAATTGTATTAGATTATGCCTTGCGACAAAACCTGCTAACCAGTTCAGAATGTTTCCATCCTTTTACGGCAACAACCCATATCCTTATAGTAACCTCACCTACCGAGATTATTTAGTTCATTACTAACCATACACTGATAAATGACAAATGTCAAGTTTGTATATATTGAGTTAATATCTATGATTTCTTTGGATGGAAGTTCTTTTCTATAATTGGAATAAAAATTTATTTGTTATTAGTAAAAGCTACATCTACTATTAAAACAATTATTTTTTATCTTTTAGACTGCGCTTTTCCATATCGCATTAATACAACATACAGTTTCACCCTGATCATTTTTTATCTCATGGCAACCCTTTAGTCGATTATTTAGATCGGTTATATCTGTCATTACCGCTATAGATTGATCTAAGAAAACTTCTTTCTTAAAGACGATATCAAATTCACATAGGTTATAATCTCTTAGTACTTTTTGGGGAGTAGCATCTAAAGCCCATGCAATATACCTAGTATTATTTACATGTCCATTAAAATCGATATCTCTACGATCAGCTCTAAAATTTCTTGTGAAGGTGTATTTTTCGGGTATGGTTAATTTATCGAAATATACGGAAATTTTACTACCCTTATCAATACCATAAGCTTTGTAAAATTCATCTCCTATTTTTAACATCTTATGGCTTTTTCCATCGATGAGTAGCCATTGTGATTTTGCAGTAATTAGGGTCTCTCCTTTGAGGTTTTCGATCTTAAAATCTCTATATGCAAATACCTTATTAAAGCCAACAGCATATGTAGAGACACGAACAGTTTCACCGTGCTTAGGGTATTTCATTATCTTTATATGATACCTGGTTAAAACCCAAATTAGTTGGCTTTTCTTTAAATATTCTATGCCCATACCTATTTTCTCACTTTGCACCATTGCTGTATCCTGCAAATAGTTTAAAATTACCTCGGGAAATATATTATAATGGCTATCTACTTCATAACTTTGTACCAAATATTCTTTAGTTGTAATAATACCGCTCATTGTTCACGATTCCTTTCTTGAAATTATTTACAATAATATCATACATTTCTTAAGAATACCTGCTGAAAATAAAAATTTTCTTATGAACAGGTGAGATTTCTGCATAATCACCCTAATTCTCTATTTCTAAAATGGTTATTAAAAAGTAACAGTGGTAAAAGCAGTTTACAAAATATATAATTAATATATAAATTTTTTAGTTATTCTTGGAAGTTTCAATGGAGGTGCTTACATGAAAGAATCAAAATGTTTATTTGTTTTTATTCTCTTCTCTTTAATACTATTTGTCGCCCTGCCAGTCCATGCTGAAGAAGATTTAAGAATCGTCAACTGGAGTATCGATTCTAAACTTAAGGATAATGGTGATTTAGAAATTATCGAGGATATTACTTTTTTATTTGAAGATCATTTTAATGGTGTTTTTAGAGAAATCGTTTTAAATAACACAAGAGGAGTAGATAAGGTAAAGGTATGGGAAATCCTTGATGGAAACCCTATAGAGTTTACACAAGTATATGATGGAAAAAAGGGAGATGAAAATATCTATCAACTCATTGAGGATGAAGGTACATCTACTATTCAAATCTTTTCACCATCTAAAAATGAACAAAAGACCTTTCGCATTACATATACAGTAAAAGATGTATCAGTAAAGTACAATGATACTGGGGAATTATACTATCAGTTTATAGGTAAAGAAAACGAAACGCCTATTGATTCTTTTACAATTAAGATCCAACTTCCTCAAAGGATCAATGAACGAGTAAAAGTATTTGCCCATGGACCAACTAATGGAATTATTGATTTTCAAGGTGATAACTCTATACTTGCCCAAGTTCGCGAAGTACCTGAAAATACATTTGTAGAAGTTCGTGTGCTTTTTCCTATAGAATTTATTCCAAACTCTACTAATATCATCAATGAAGATGCCTATAATGCTATAATGGCTGAAGAAAGATCCTACGTTGAAGAATTAGAAGCTAAAGAAATCCGGAAGGAAAAGCAAAAGGAATTTATAGGTAAATACACGCCTTATCTTACTGGACTTTGGGCATTAGTATTGAGCTTTTTTATGTTTAAATATAGAAGAAGGAAAGAATCTATAGAAGATTTAAATTACAAGTCTTATCCAGATTCCGTTCCACCAGCTATAGTTGCTCAGTTAGTTTACAACATGATCACTACCGATACCATTATGGCAACTATTTACGATTTAGCTCGACAAGGTTATCTTTCAATAGAGGAAAAGAGTAAATACGCTACAAATAATTTTAAGTTAGAAAAATCTAATAAATCTACTTATTCACTTTCACGGCATGAGAAGTTCCTAATGGAATGGCTATTTAATACTATAGGAAATGGACAAAAGATAGAGACTAAGGATATTAGTAAATATGGTAAAAACAATCCTACAGAATTTAGTAAAGACTATCATGAGTGGGTAAAAATCGTGGGTGAAGAGACTAAAGAAAAAGGGTACTACGATGAGAGTAGTAAAGCTTTAGGTGTTGTCTTATTCATTACGGCCTTAATTGCCATTATTGGTGCTATCATAGGCATGGTTTTTGAAACGTATTCTGGTATATTACTCTTGACTCTGGCTATTGCTGGTATTATTTATGCCATTATACTTCTTACGAGGAAGTCCGATTATGGTTTTGTACAGAGGAAAAAGTGGTTAGATTTTAGGAAGGATTTAAAGCAAAGAAGTAAAACTTTGGATATAGATCAGCTCCCCCTATCCCTTGATCAATCATTAATATACGGTTTAGTACTGGGATTAGGAGTGAGTACGTTGCAGAACTTTCAGCCTTTTGTAACAGAAAATTTCGTGCCTAATTATTGGATTTACTGGATGTTTTTTAATAATAATAGTGGCAAAAATGCATTTGAAGAGAGCTTACATCATTCCTTTGATAATTCAACTTCTTCAATAGGTACTGGTGGAAACTTTACCGGTGGCGGAGGCGGTGGAGCTGGCGGAGGAGGAGCAGGTGGGTTTTAATTCATTCATATTGATAAATATTTTCACCTTAAACAAATAAATTGATAAAAGAAAGAACCGTCACTCTAGAGAATCTATCTCCTGGTTGACGGTTCCACTAATGCCATTTTCACATACCTATTTCAACACCTGATTTGAATTTAACCTTCAGTTTATTATCAAATACCGTAACTTTTTCAATTAATCTATCGAATTAATTGAAGGTAAACCATTTTCTTATTTCCATTTATTAATTTACTTATAATCTATAGGTGTTCCCAAATATTCAAATCGTTTGTAACTAGGATCTATTGAATCAAAATATATCCATATGGGCGCATAATTTAATTGTGGATGTGCTACAAAAAATTCATTATCACCATAAACAATCGCTTCAAGTGCTAATGGTAATTCGCGCCTAAAGATCGTATTACGTATCGAGTTCATAACGGTACCAAAATCTCCTATATAAACGTATATATAGAGTAATAGACCTGAGCTAGAATTTCTCCATTCTCCTAAAACCTCATCTCTCATACTCGTAATTTTGTCGTATGCAAACTGTAAGCCTATGGTTAAGAATAGTTCAGCTGTTATATCTGAGTGCGTCAATGTATATTTTCGTCCTAGTATTGGTTCAGTCGTTGTTACACCTGGTCTAAATTCCACATAAAGCTTTTGAGGATCTAACCTTTCCATATATTTTCCCCCATCACCTTTGTTATTTTCTTATTTTGAGGCAGTCATGGATGTAGCTTTGCTTCTTTGAACAAAAAAATTGTTTTCTAGTACATTATATTGTGTTAGAGGGCCTAGGTTACTAGTTTTTAGGGACACTTTCAATTTATTACTATTTATATCATATTATTATCTATACTTCTTTTGACATAAGTTGCAAAGCAAACTATACTAATATTGTAAAGTAAACTTTGCAAATGGAGGTGGCTGATTGAAATCTAAAATTGCTGAATTACGAAAGCAAAGAAAGATTTCTCAACAAGAACTTGCGACAGCTGTAGGTGTAACACGACAGACCATCACATCAATTGAAGTAGAAAAGTACACTGCATCTTTAGTTTTAGCTTATAAAATTGCAAGGTATTTTGATATGGCAATTGAGGAAATATTTGATTTTTCAGACGTGGAGGTATAGTTATGGAAAATTTTAAACATGTGGTCAAACATCGTCTCATTGTTTCTGTGGTTTATTTTCTTATTGTGCTATTGTTAATTGTTCTTTCGGCAACCTTCGGAAGAAATAGTGGATTTCCATCATTCGCTCAAGGTTTTGGTGAAGGGTTTGGAACGGGTATTGGCGCGATTATGGTCTTTTTTATGGCTAAGTATGCTGGTGCGCTAAAAAGTGAAGATAAACTAAAGGCGCTGTACATTGAAGAAACAGATGAAAGACTACAATACATTCAAGCTAAAGCTGGCAGTAGAGGTATTAATATCTCCATAGCATGTCTTGCTTTGGCAATGTTAATAGCTAATTATTTTAATCCTATTGTATTTCTTACATTACTTGGAGCTACAATGTTTGTTACCCTTGTAAAATTGGGACTAAAAATCTATTATAACAAGACGGTTTAGAACTTTTAATAGAAGTTCAAAAATTGTTGAATAGAGAAATAGGAGGGAATTTTCAGGTCATAGGGCATATTAGCACGGTAACTTACATCTCCTAAAAAATGGAATTAAAGGTCACCGTCCCGATATGCCTTCTTATTGGGATGGTAACTTATCTCTCCTAGTACATAACCTCCATGATCGAAAGGCGTAACGGCCTTAAGGCTCTCATCCATGGCCCATTGTGAGAAGTCTTGGAATTGATCTTGATGCATGTGTTCTATCTGTTGCAGATGGTACTGGGAAGTTTGAAACTCCTCAATTCCCTGAAAATTATAATCGTTGTTTAAGATTCCTTGAAAGAAGCTCTTTGTCTCCTTAGGCATATTGGAAAAAAATTCTTTTCTTTCATTATCTGACATATTAATTAAATTCTCTCTTACTTTACTGTTGAATTCATTGTAACTTTTTTTCATTTTACTTATTTTAGGCTGGTAATGAGCATATAACCCAAAGGATATTACTACTCCAACGCCTAATATCACTAATGGTTCGAACCACATACTACCGTTCCTCCTTATAATCGTAATAATTTTGATAAATACATATTATTATCTTCTTAGGGGTTTTCTTAAGGCTACAATGATAAATGTTGTTATAAGAACAAGTATCGTAATTGCAAAACTAAACTCCACTAGTTTTTTTGAAATAATAAAAACAATGTCATTTGATTTTTCTGATAATCTTATAGCTTTTAATAATATATAAAATACGATTATGTTGGTTCCTCTCCTAGATAAAGCCTTCTTCTTGATGTGAGGGGGCACTGGATGATTGAATACTGAAAATTCTATTTTTATTACCAATCTCGTCCACAGTATGCTAACTATCAATGCAGTAAAACATAAGAAGAAAGCCGTGAATTTATTAGATACCTTTTCATCAAACATTATTTTTAATATAAGCGCATTAGCTATAGCAAGAATAAAAAACATAGGTATAAATCGTAAAGCGACACCATCAATGAAGCAAATGAGTTTCTTCAACTTACTTGGAGTACTTATGCATTCTTTTATTTCCGTCAATATAATCCCTCCCTTGTAATATGATGCTATTATCATTGAATTAAGATTATCTTTCAATTCACGTACGTAATAAAAACATATCATCTCTCCTTTCATCAAATTATCCTTAGCCTGCTAATAGTTTATCATGTTTTTCATGATTATTCATTAGATTTTCAAGTGGATATTTCTCTAATCATCAACTGCAAAATGTATATATAGGCCTCTTGGTTTTATTTAGATCATGAACCTTAATTTATCGAGCTATAAATCCGATATAGGAGATGATAATGAACTATTGGTAGAAAGGTGAATCAAATTGAAGGATTATTATAAGATTCTAGAAGTAAATTGTGATAGTTCTAAGGATGAAATCAAAAAATCATATAGGAAATTAGCTAAACAATGGCATCCAGATGTAAACAAAAGTGAGAATGCTCACGAAAAATTTGTAGAAATAACAGAAGCTTACGAAATACTTATTAATGATTATAATAGAGAACAATATGATGCTATAAGAAATAGTTCGCATTATTCACAAAAGGATAATGACTTTAGCAGAAAGCAACAAAACGCTAGGCAAAAGGGTAAATATTATTCAACTATTTCTTTTGAGGAGTTCTTACAAAAAGCATTTGAAATATTTGTAGAAGTCGGAAAAACCACCTTATATGGAGAAGATGAATTCAATAAGAGTTTAAAATTTAACAATTACCTTAAGATTGGGGTAAAGGGTTGGTTGTCTGTTCTACTTATTATATTAACTTTTACTGGGGTGTTAGCACCTGTAACGATTCCTATTCTACTTAGAATTAATCTGATAGATGATAAAAAAGAAAAAATTGTTGGCATAAAAAACATTTTTATAGGCATGTTTATATTTGCAGGTGTATTTTTAGGAGTAATTTTAGGCTTTTATATAATTTGCAATTTAGAAGATGTTTTTTATTATACGTATTATTTATTCACTGATTTTGTTAGTATACTTATTTTATTGATCATTATTGCTATTATAGTAGGATTTCTAAAAAACAATGAGAAAATTGATTTAAGCTTTACTAATTTCATAGACTATATAGAAAAGAAAGGATATGGTATAAAAGATTTTAGTGGTTTGTTTTTTTGGATATTATCTATATTTTTTACCTTCCTTGCAGATAATGAAGAAATTAGTCCAGTTATGAATTTAATTGCTGCCGGATTATCACTATTTTTCTTTCCTATGGCTATATTCTTTTGGTTATTTATGTCAAAATACAAGAATTTTTTCATACGTTTATTAACTGGTATCATATTTTTCTTTATCACAGCATTTATTATTATTAATTTTGATTACTAAATATACATATTAGATGCTTATTGGTGGGATGCCATAGTTATATGTAAACTCATTACCTTGATGAGCCATGATTACTGTACCTACACATGAAACAGAGTCAACAATTAGATACGTGGAGTACATATAGGTGTTTCCACCGTGTCCAAGAGCATGCACGCTATATTCATGAGACCAAAAACTATGATTTATATAATCAACTTCGGTACAAGTAAATATAATATATTAAATATTTTTTACTATTTTTTAACAATTATAGGTTGTCATTCTACTGATTTGTGATAAAATGACAGTAACATCTTTATACAGCATCACTATCACCATAGTTTCAGCTAGTATATAGATACAACAATATCTATTAGGAGTGACCTATCTTGGAAAAAGAAAAAAATGTAACATTTAAAGAAGTAACTGCAAATCCTGCTCCACTTGGTTTAATGGGGTTTGGTATGACAACAATCTTATTGAACGTACATAATGCAGGCTTCTTTGAATTAAATGCAATGATTTTAGCAATGGGAATATTTTATGGTGGATTAGCTCAAATTATTGCGGGCATCATGGAATTCAAAAAAAACAATACATTTGGAACAACAGCCTTCACCTCATATGGTTTCTTTTGGTTATCCTTAGTTGCGCTAAACATTCTCCCAGTAATGGGGTATAGTAACGTATCAGATTCCTTGTCAATGGCTGCTTACCTATTTATGTGGGGACTCTTCACACTCTTCATGTTTATTGGTACATTACGTATTAACAAGGCCCTTCAATTTGTCTTTGGATCACTTACTATCCTATTCCTCTTGTTGGCAATTGCAAATTACACAGGCTCTGCGATAATTCTAACAATAGCTGGATACGAAGGTATCATCTGTGGTTTTACTGCCATATATGCAGCTATAGCGCAAGTGTTAAATGAGGTATATGGAAAAATGGTCTTACCAATTGGAAACGTTGATTAATGAATAAAAAAATCACCGTAAAATTCAAGTCAAATGAGACAGTGGATGTGAAAGCATATCATAAAAACAACGGGGTAACCTGGTAATAACCCTAAAAGTTAGAGTTTTATTATGAAGCTTGGCTAGATTGAATTCGGTATTTAATTGAACTCAATCTGGCCAATTTTGTTTTTGAACATTATAGTTATATCAGTAGATATGAAGTTATATAAAGGAACGATTTTTTTGAGCCGAAAGTCTTGTCTTAATTCTGTTTTATTTTAATCAAATTTCCTATCATATAGTAATGCTGCAATCAGTACAACAAATATCGAGCCCCCATTATGAACCAAAGCACCTGTTGTAGGAGTCAACCATCCCATAAATGACATTATAATTGCCACAAAATTGATAAATAGAGACAAGGAGATACTAAATTTTATGGTTCGAACTGTGGCATTAGAAAGTCGTTTCAGATACGGAATTTTAGATATGTCATCGCTCATTAAGGCAATATCAGCAGCATCAACGGCGATATCACTACCCATGGCCCCCATCGCTATACCTACAGATGCCGTCTTGAGGGCAGGAGCATCATTTACACCGTCTCCGATCATACACACAGATTTACTGGCCTGTTGCAATTGTACTATGTTCTGCACCTTCTCCTCTGGTAGTAATTCTGCTCGCACAGAAGTAATGCCTACTTGTTTTGCAAAATAATCCGCGGTCCTGCGGTTGTCACCAGTAAGAAGCACAGTCTGTGTACCCATACCATTCAACTCAGCGACCATCTCATTAGCCGTCGTACGTAATACATCGGAGAGACCAATTATACCCACGCAGAGCCCGTCTATAGCGACTAAAACTGAAGCCTTACCTTCATTACGAAGCTTATTTAGAGTATCACTAACCTGTTGCACAATCTCAATTCCATTTTCCTTCAAATATTTCTCACTACCACAGAAAATATTTTTACCGGACACGTTAGCATAAATTCCTTTGCCAGCCTCCATACGAAATTCTTCTGCATCCATCAAAGTGATGTTTTTCTCCCTGGCATATGTAACTATTGCCTTCCCTAAAGGGTGTTCGCTACGAGTCTCTGCTGAAGCTACCAAAGAAAGTAAATTATTCTCTTTCATATCCGATTTGAAACATAAAATATCACTAACTTTCAGCTTTCCAAATGTAAGAGTACCGGTCTTATCAAAAGTTATTGTATCTACTTTCCCCATATTCTCCAGTGCCTCACCGGATTTGATGATAATACCATGTTTGGTGGCCTGACCAATAGCGGCCATAATGGCAGTCGGCGTAGCTAGAACTAAAGCACAAGGGCAAAACACAACCAGTATTGTAACACTACGGACTATGTCCTGCGTAACAATATACGTTACAATGGCAATCAATAATGCTACTGGCACAAGCCAAGTTGCCCATTTGTCTGCAATGCGCTGAATGGGAGCTTGTTTATTTTCTGCATCCTGAACCATTTGGATCAGCTTTTGTAAGGAACTATCTTCACCAACATTAGTTGCTTCTATATCGATTGCTCCAAAATGGTTGATCGTGCCACAGAAAACATTATCACCAGCTTCCTTATCTACAGGCAATGACTCGCCTGTCATAATTGCCTGATCAACCGATGTATTTCCACTTATGATTGTTCCATCAACTGGAATAATTTCTCCAGGAAGAACTCTTAGAATATATCCCACTTTAATTTCTTTTACATTAATCATTTGTTCTTTCCCATTATCAATCCGACGCCCTTGTTGGGGAGCAAGGCTGATGAGTTTCTTTAGGCCCTTTTTGGATCTTTCAGCGGTTTTTTCCTCCAAGATCGCTCCAATGGCCATAATAAATGCGACTTCACCTGCAGCAAAGACATCACCAATGGCAACGGCGGCAATCATAGCTATGGAAATCAAAAGCGCAGAAGATATCTTGCTCATGCCTTTGTTGTAGATAATTCTCCATATGGCCAGATATAAAAGTGGTATCCCACAGATCACAACGGAGACCCAAGCTGGGTCAACGGGAGCTTCTATTTTCATTAACATAAGAATCAGGCTTGCAACCAGAAACACGCCACCTACTATGGTCATAAGTAGTCCCGTTAAAAAATCGTTTAATTTTTTCATTATAAAAAATCTCCTTTGCATTATTGGTAAAACAATAGTACAATTTATATGTTACCATACATATTGTTCATTATTATTATATGGCTATTTAATGCCATCTACAATAATCAAAATGTTCATTTTGTAAGTTACTGAACATTATTTTATATTTGTACAAGAGGGATTATTATGGATAGAAGACAACAGAGAACAAGAGACGCAATTTTCAAGGCATTGAGTACACTTCTTGAAAAAAAGCGGTATAACAATATAACCGTACAGGAAATCATTGATGAAGCGAATATTGGTAGAAGCACTTTTTATGCTCATTTTGAAACAAAGGACGAGCTGCTTAAAGCACTTTGCACGGATATCTTTAGTCATGTATTTTCAGATGAACTCATGTCTGAAAAAACACATGACTTTTCTGGTGGAAACAACGGTCTTGAAGCAAAGCTTACACATATCTTGCATCATTTAATAGATAGCAAAACAAACATTGCTGGTATTTTATCCTGCGAAAGCAGCGAACTCTTTATGAATTATTTTAAAGATTACCTTACGGAAATGTTCTCAAAATACCTCAGCGAAATAAGGGTGAATGCCCCGGCTGATTTTCTATTAAATCATCTCGTAGGTAGCTTTGCAGAGACAGTAAAATGGTGGATTGATAAAAGTTCAGAATACACACCTGAAGAAACAGTTGGTTATTATATTGAGATTAGCTATGCTAATAGAATTACAAATAAATAGGTACTCTTCTTTTCAACATGTTAAGATCAATCTCCTAGACTATAAAGATTAACTAGAAGAAGTCTTAAAATTGATTATACACAATGGAAAAGGTATTGAAATTAATGCTTTTTTGTTTCTAAATATAAAAACATACTCCTCCTTGTAGTAAATAATTTTATTATTTAAACTATCTACTACAAGAGGGAGCATATCAGAGTGCTATGGATTGGACTCTTTGTAAGTAACATTTTAAACTTAAGTCCCTCAGACTAAACAGAATAAAAATTAAAACGATTCAAAAAACTTCCCCTTATAAAAATTTACATTTCCAAGTTTTTTTGCCGTCAGTCTGAATATAACGCAACCATCTGGACATACAATGTCCTTGCTATACTTTCCATTACCACCGATGTTAACCAAATCTCCCCCACTTCTAACTGCCTCCATGATTGGGAACATAATCATCATTACTTTGGAGCAAATACCTTGTCCAACCGCATTTACAGGACAACCATAGGTGCAGGTATACTTATCTCCAATTTCTTCGCCATTTCGGCAATATCTCTCTGTGTGGTCACTGCCAAGAAACCCTATTACCTCAATTTCAAATTCGTACTCCTCATCATACCATTTTTTCATGATTAACCTCCAAATCAAATTTATCTATAACTTCGTTTTGGGCAAACTGCCATTATTGCCTTTTGTTAATTACTGATGGCAAAATCCACAGCTGCTCTAGAATGAATTTCAGTGGTATTAAATACTTCAATAGCTACATCATTGTCATTAATAAGCAATGGAATCTCTGTACAACCGAGAACTACACCTGTTACATGCTCTCCTATGGCTTTATTTATTATATCAATATAGCTCTGTTTGCTTTCTGGCCTCAATATCCCTAGGATCAATTCATCATATATAATATCGTGTATAATCTGTCGATCTAACTCACTAGGAATTACAACTTCGATTCCATTTTTCTCTAGTCTTTCTCTGTAAAATGAACCTTCCATGGTAAATTTTGTGCCTAGCAATAAAACTTTTTTCACGTTTCTTTTGATAATCTCGTCACTTGTTGCATCTGCAATATGAACTACCTTCAACCCAGTATTATCCTCGATATCAGGTGCCATCAAGTGCATTGTATTTGTGCAGATAACGATAAATTCAGCACCTGCCCTTTTCAGATTCTCTACTTCATTTACCATTAGGTTTTTGAGTTTTTCCCATTCCCCTTTATGCTGCAATTCTTCAATTTCATGGAAATCAAAAGAATACAATAGGCAGTTGGCAGAATGGCAACCTCCTAGTTTTGATTTCACTGATTCATTGATTATCCTATAGTATTCAAGTGAAGACTCCCAACTCATTCCACCTATTAATCCCATTTTTTTCATTTTCTTCCCCCTTAGCTTTTTTATCGTTCTATCACGTTATGATAGATTAAGATCAAAAATAATCGTTTCTCCAGAGGTCACTTCTCAATTTTTCGCTATTTTTATCTTATCATATATTTAATAATAAATTAAAATATTATTATAATAACTCTTGCATATTACTTCAAGCAATTACATCGTTCTATTACAATCATTGGTACTAATGTTGGCCAACCAATCCAAGCACAGCCTAAAAATTTCTAACGACGAATAGTAGGTTATAATGAGTACGATTTTTAAGAAGCGGTTTCTTTTAATTCATTTGAGAACTTGCAGGTATAAACAGGGAAAGATATAATTGAGTAAACTCATTTAAAGGAGCTATTCAATATGAATTTTTACTTTGCACCAATGGAAGGATTGACTGGATATGTTTATAGAAATGCCCATAAAGCATATTTCAATCATATTGATAAATATTTTTCACCTTTTATTATAGCTAATCAAAGTGCACGTCTTAAGACAAAGGAATTAAATGATATTATTCCAGAAAATAATAAAGATATTGTATTAGTCCCTCAATTGCTGACTAATAATGCCAATGATTTCATTCATATGACTAAAAAGATACAGACATTTGCATATGATGAGGTCAACTTAAATCTCGGATGTCCTTCTGGTACTGTAGTTTCAAAAGGTAGGGGGGCGGGTTTTTTGAGTAAGCCTAAGGAACTAGACACGTTTTTAGAGGAAATTTTCACTCATTTGAGTATAAAGATATCTATTAAAACCAGAATTGGGAAAGACTCCCCTCATGAGTTTTACGAGTTAATTGAAATATACAATAAATATCCCCTTGAAGAACTGATTATTCACCCAAGAATTCAATTAGACTTTTATAAAAATAAGCCTAATTTAGCCATCTTTAAAGACGCCCTAACTTTAAGTAAAAATCCTGTTTGCTATAATGGCGATCTTTTTGCTGCTAAAGAATATGAAGCCTTTTGTTCTGATTTTCCTGATATCAATACGGTAATGATTGGTAGAGGTCTCATATACAACCCTGGATTAGCTATGGGCATTAAAACCAATACGAAATTAGATAAGAATTTACTTAAAGACTTCCATCACAGATTGTATGAGGACTATCAAAACATTCTCTTTGGTGATAAAAACGTGTTATTTAAAATGAAAGAAGTATGGTATTATATGATTGAAAGTTTTACAAATCATTCAAAATACGCAAAGAAAATAAAAAAAGCACAGAGATTAACAGATTACGATGAAGTAATTACTAGTTTATTTGCAGAGCAGGAAATTTCAGAGGATAGGTAATGAGTTTAATGATATTACCATTTAATTTCAAATTAGGAGGTAAATATGAGTCAAAAAATCTATGAATTTGATGCTATAATATTAAAAGTGCCTGATATTGATGGTGCATATATAGAGTTTCCCTATGATGTTCGAGAAGAATTTGGCAAAGGAAGGGTTAAAGTGCACGCTACCTTTGACGGCGAACCTTATGACGGCAGTTTAGTGCGAATAAAAACACCTTGCCATATTATAGGCATACGTAAGGATATTAGAGCCAAGATTGGAAAGCAAGCTGGAGATACTGTTCATGTTACTATTCAAGAAAGAATCTCTTAAGTTGTTGAATTCAATAATTAAGACAATCAAACAAAATGCTTCCCTATTGCTCACGGCTATCGCATGAAAAAATAAACAAATAATTATCTTTTACTACTGTGTTGGG
>NZ_CALNCS010000209.1 GCF_937875145.1 Alkalibaculum bacchi
GGTGGTTTTATGTTTCGCCCTTAAGGGCTCAACAGGCTAAAGCCTACAAATAAAACCGTATGCTTATAGCATACGGTTTTTTGTTTTCGCAAACGAATGAGCCAAGCAAAACTCGTTTTTATTTGGCGAGTGGCACGACCTTAAAATCGATGCGGGAGATTCTAAGGTTAGAACGAACTACAGATACATAGCCATATCAATCATCATTTTGTCTAAAATATCCCTTATAACTATAATATGCTTAATATTATAGTCTCCGCATTCAAATCTTTTCGTTACACGGTCTACCCCATCTTTCATAGCTTTTATAAAAACTTCTTTCATATTTTCATCTAAATCACCATTTACAAAACTTTGGTATATATGAATAATTTGATCTTTATCTAAATTTGCCACAACTTTTGATAATTCATCGTAATCTACAATACTTTCATTGTTTTTTACCCCTATAGTTTTCATAGCACTTTTTCTCCTTTTACTATTGCTAATGTTTTTAAATATATCTAATATATATTCGACATAGGGTTCGAATATTCTACTTTTTTGACGATAATGTAAACCGCAAAGCAAAATTTTATCCCTTACACTTTCCTTTTACGACACAAATGGATACAAAATAACACCTAATCCAAATCCCATGACGATGAGCCAGAGTTCGTTAATCCTACCTTTTCGAAGTAAGTACAATCCACCAGCACAAATGAAGACAGACCATATATTAAAATTTTCTATGACAATGCTTCCATCTCCATTATTGAAGATTCCCGTCAAAAAAAGAGTAATTGCTGCAGCCGCGATTAAGCCTATTGCTGTAGGTCTTAAGGAAGATAAGAAGCTTTGTACTAAATTTTGATTTTTATATTTTAAATAAAATCGCGCTACTACAATACATATAAACATAGCAGGAGTACACAGACCTAGTGTAGCAATAATAGAACCTGGTACTCCTGCAATTAAAGTACCTACAAAGGTGGCAACATTAATTGCCATAGGCCCTGGTGCTATTCCTTCTAGGGCAATGATGTCCGCATATTGCTGTGCTGTAATCCAAGCGTTGTTTTGAACTACTGCATCATAGATCAAAGGTAAAGAAGCGTATCCTCCTCCAAAGGTGAAAATGGCCACTTTAAAAAACTCAAAATATAGTAATAGGTAAATCATTTTTTGGTTGAGCCCCCCATCTTCTTCGATAATAAAACCATCTGTATTACCGTCCCTAGTACTCCACAGAATAAAATAATGAGAACTGTGTTAATGTTTAAAACAAAATCTAAAACAAAGGCTAAAATCATAATGGAAATAGGAAGCCAATACTTATCCCTTAGAATTTTTCCCGAGTAATTTATAAGTACATTAATCATAATGGCCCCTACTACAGCCTGAGCACCTTTTAATCCATTACGCACAATAATATTGTCACTAAATAGGGTATAAAAGGTTGAGATTATGGCCACTGTAACCAAGGGCGGAAGGATTGCTGCTGTCACTGCCACAATAGAACCCTTTAGGCCAAATAAGTTATAACCTACCATAATAGAAGCATTTACTGTGAAAACTCCTGGGCTCGTCTGAGACATTGCCAAGATATCAATCATTTCTTCTTCTTTAATCCATTTTAATTCGTCTACAAATTTTGTATGCATCAATGGAACAATAACATAGCCCCCTCCAAAGGTTAGAGCACTAATTAAAAAAATCTCTTTAAATAGATTCCATAATAGATGGTTTTTTATTTTGTCTACCATACAAACACCTTTTTCTTTCGTGATTTTACCGCTGAACGAATCCACATTAAGACCATTACCTCTATAGGCAGACAGTTAAGTCCAGTATAAACTCGACTACACTTCAGTAGAGGACTAATCAACTCACTAAAAGAAGTCTCATTCAATAATTGCATTTCATCTTCCTACAGGACACGTTTTAATGCAAATACCACAAACAGAGCCCCGGCCTATGTGTTGATAGTATTCCTTCATATGAGTGCTACAACCATGAGCATCATATAATTCTTTTCTCTCCATACCTTGGGTCCAATTTTGTCCTTGAATGGCCATAGCAGGGCAAGAATCCACACAGATTTTACAATTACCACAAGAAGATTCTGTAACAGGAGTGCCTACTGGCAATTCCATATCTGTTAATATGGTTCCTAATCGAACTCTTGGACCATATTGATGATGAATGAATAAGGCACTCTTGCCAATCCAGCCTAGACCTGCAAGCGTTGCTGCAGTCTTATGAGGAAATGCGCCATAATAAGATTTGTTGTGTAATGATTGAGATGCCGGGATAGGTATCGCACCAAATCCGCAATTTTGAAGAGCGATCGTCGTCCTTAACATAATTTCATTGAGATGATAATTTACACTGCGATAATGAGAAAAATAGGTATCGGTTGGTTCACCTATAATATCATCTATAATCCCATTAGATAATTGAACCACTAAAGTAATGGCGTAATGATATTTTGACCAATTTGAGGGTACTACTTCCTCTACATCACTAAATCCCACATGGCTTATTCCCAATTCTTTTATAAATTCTATTAAATTATGACTGTTCATGTATACCACCTAATATTGTTTTTGTTCTCAATTGTCCACAGGCTGCATCTATATCTGTGCCATGTTCATGACGTATTTTACAATTAATATTGCTCTTTTTTAAGATATCATAAAAATACAATAGAGAAGAATGCTCACTTCTCTTGTATTGGCTATGTTCGTCTACAGGATTATAAGGTATTAGATTTACGTAAATATTACCTTTTATTTCTTTGAGTAATGAGGCTAGTTCTAAAGCATCCTCTTTTTTATCATTTACTTCCTTTAGTAAGATATATTCAATAGTCACTCTGCGTTTTGTCTTACTAATATAGTACTTTATGGAATCCATGAGCTTTTCTATAGAATAGGTAGAGTTAATTTTCATAATTTTTGTTCTCATTTTATCATTAGGGGAGTGAAGAGATATCGCCAAGTTTACTGGAAAATTGATCTCGGCAAATTTACAGATTTTACTTGGAATGCCACTTGTAGAAACTGTAATACAGCGACCTGGAATAGCAAGACCTTTGTGATCTAATATAATCTCTATAAAATATATGATATTAGAAAAATTATCAAAGGGCTCACCTATACCCATAATTACCACATTACTTATCCTTTCACCTTGTTCCTTATTGTCTAGATAAAGCTGAACCTGCATAATTTGTCCTACTATTTCACCACTAGAAAGATCTCGTTCTTTACTCAGTAAACCGCTTGCACAAAAACTACAACCCATGTTACAACCTACTTGGGAAGTGACACAAACAGATATACCGTACTCATATTTCATCATAACCGTTTCAATTAAATGACCATCTTTTAATTGAAATAAAAATTTAATAGTACCATCACTTGATTCCTGCTTTTCATATAAATTCAAACATCGTATATAAAAATGTTCTTCGAGTAATCGCAAACATTCTTCTTTTAAATCTATCATATCCCTAAATTCAAAAACTCTCTTGCGATAAAGATAGTCCCAAATTTGAGATGCTCTATATTTTGTATGACCTTTTTCTATGATCCAATAAGTTAGTTCACTATAGGTCAAATCGTATATATTTCTTTTATCCATTTTGTCCTCTTTCTTGGCTTATGAAAATTACTGTTATTCTATCATAATACCATATTATAGCGCTTTTTATATGGGTTAATGACCTAGCATTAAAAATAATTAAAAGCTATCACCAATTTTAATGGTTTTACGTACTATATATAGAAATTTAATATAATTAGGAGGTTGTAAAATGTCTTGTTTTTTTGATCAACTTGATTGTTCTACACTATTAATGTTCTTCTTATTGTTAATTGTATTATTTGACAGCTGTGGTATTTGTGGAGATGATAATGAAACATTATTGTTCTTCTTCTTGTTATTAGTAATTTTATTCACAAAATAATTAACACTAGAGAGAACATAAGAAAGCCACCTGTTGCAGGTGGCTTTTCTAGTCTTTAAAGCTTAACTCCTTTACATAACCATCATAAAAAATCACAGTATTTTCAAAAACATTAATTACTTATGCTTATTTTCAACTTTTGCAATTTGTTTTTTATAGTTTTCAATTTCCTTATCAAACTCTGAAAATTGTTCTGATACTTCATTGCTCCAAAGATGCAATCCATCTTGATTAAATGTGATTTTTTTCTCAAGCTCAACGTCCTTAAGGTTTTCTTTTAGATCTAATAGTCTACGTTTTTTTGAATCTGAGTAATTGCTTTTCATAATACTTGACCTCCCTATAAAAATATTTTTTCGGGTTCTGTTCTTCTCTTAAATGAATTTAAAATAGACAATCTTTTTTGCCAAATATGAATTTTAAAACAAATTTGTTCTTACAAGTATTATTCTTTGCCTATTTAATCAAAGTAAACGATGTAAGTATAGGAAAATAAAACAATTATTGAATTAGCATTTTTGGATTAGAATAATGAGGTGTAGATATGACATATAATACAAAAATCAACTTTTGAGAATATTCAGTATTATATGGTGAAAACTAAAGATACGTACTTAGATCGTTATATTCATAATGTGGTAAAGGAGACAGATATATGAAAAAGCGCACTTTTATAGTTAAAAAATGAGTAGTACCATACCTACTCATCTTCAAAAATTAGTTATTTTATTTTTTCTTTTGCTATTGCTAAAAATTCATTGGCCTTTTTTATGCATTCTACGGCTTCTCCAATAGCTTTACCTGTTTCTTCTTTGCCCATAGCTATTGCCTTTTGAGACCACTCGCTAAAATCTTTTGCATGATCTTCATTGTGATCTACCCAATGACTTAGAAGTATATTTAATTTTTTAAAATCAGCATCTCCTGATTCGTGAGAATGAGTGTGATCATGTGAGTGACCATGGCTGTGGTCATGTTCATGTGAATGAGTATGATCGTGCTCGTGTGAATGATCGTGATTTTGAACCATATTCTTTCCTCCTTCGTTTCATTTTATGACTCTATTATATCATAATATATATAGATTACCCTCAATGCTTTTCCCATTTTGAATAAATACATTTTTATAATACTTATATCTATTATCAGATAGTCAAGTTCTATCTACGTATCTGATAAAGACTCTCAAATTATTCATTTTAAGTACACAACATTAACGTATTGAGGTTTCTTCTAAGAGGTGGTATAATTATCATCATATTTTGTATTACTGACAATTGAATTTCGGATGAAGATTATGGGAGAGAGATATATCATCCGCCGAAGAAGTTACGCTTTCAGGCAAAAGAACCATAATTGGACGAACCTCTGGAGAGCCTCAATGTGAGCACCGAAGGAGCAAGTTGATTAAAAATTTAATCAGTGAAACTCTCAGGTAAAAGGACAGAGCTTAATCTTTTAAGTTATTGAATTTTGGGGCCAAATCACGTAGATTTGGTTCCTTTGTCTTTTAGAGGCCTTCTTTTACAATTCAATATTAAAAAGGAGGATAAAAATGGAAAATGCAACAAATGTATTGCAACAAATCAACTCTTTTGTATGGGGACCCCCTCTACTAATTTTATTAGTAGGTACTGGAATCTATCTGACCTTACGCTTGGGACTAATTCAGGTATTTAAACTGCCTTTAGCTTTGCGCTATCTGTTTTCCAAGGATCCTGATGACAAAGATGGACAAGGGGATGTGTCTAGCTTTGCAGCTTTATGTACTGCTCTCGCTGCCACAATAGGTACAGGTAATATCGTTGGAGTAGCTACTGCTATTAAAGTAGGTGGCCCTGGAGCACTATTTTGGATGTGGTTAGCTGGTTTCTTTGGCATGGCTACTAAGTATGCAGAGTGCTTATTATCTGTAAAATATAGAGTCGTAGATGAAAACGGAGAAATGTCCGGTGGACCGATGTATTACATAGAGAGAGGCTTAGGCAATAAGTGGCTTGCAAAAGCATTTGCTTTTTTTGGCATAGGAGTTGCACTATTTGGTATCGGAACTTTTGCGCAGATTAATTCCATCACTGAAGCGGTTAATCTTACCTTTAATGTTCCTATATTAGCCACTGCAATAATCATCACCGTCCTCGTTGCACTGATTACTCTAGGAGGAATCAAAAGTATCTCTAAAGCAGCAGAGATTATCGTACCTTTCATGACTGTATTTTACGTTGCTAGTTCAATAATGATTCTTGGTTTAAATATAGAAGCTCTTCCTTCAACAATTATCCTAGTTGTAAAAAGTGCTTTTACTCCCACAGCTGCAACAGGTGGATTTCTCGGTGCAAGTGTAATGCTTGCTATTCGAAGTGGAGTAGCACGAGGTGTTTTTTCCAATGAATCTGGACTCGGAAGCGCCCCCATTGCAACTGCTGCTGCAAAAACAAATTCTTGCGTAAAACAAGGGCTCATTTCTATGACAGGAACTTTTTTTGATACCATTATCGTATGTACCATGACAGGTTTAATCCTCATTATGACAGGGCAATGGCAAGGCAATTATGCAGGAGCCAGTATGACAAATATGGCCTTTAAACAAGGTTTAGGTGGTTGGGGATCTTATATCGTCACCATCGGCCTAATCTTCTTTGCTTTTACGACGATATTAGGTTGGAACTACTATGGGGAAAGGTGTACAGAGTATTTATTTGGTGTAAAAGGGATTAAACCCTACCGATATATCTTTATTCTGTTAGTGTCTGTAGGGGCGTTTCTTAAATTAGATTTGATCTGGATTTTAGCAGATATCGTCAATGGACTAATGGCCTTACCAAATCTAATTGCTCTCATCGGTTTAAGACATGTTGTAAATAATGAAACAAAGATTTACTTCCAGCAATTAAAAGAAAAAAGCAAAGCAAAGTTATCCAAAACAATATCTTCTGTAAATGAAATATAATTTTTTTATTTTAGGTAGGTGATTCGTCACCTACCTTTTTTAATAAGAATTAAAATGTAACAAATTCGCCTTATTTTTTATTTGATTGAACCCTCTATATGTACTTCTTGGTTTACCTATTGTAAACTAATATTATTTTTTTAGTTGACAATTATTCTAGAGTTTACTATAATGATATCATTCTATAAATAATACATATTTGAAAGGATCAATATGAAAAATCAAAAAAACACTACTCTTACTTTTATCGGTCTTATGACTGCAATAATGTGCATATTAGGGCCACTTTCTATAGCCATCCCCTTGTCCCCTGTACCCATTAGCTTTACAACTCTAGGCATATACCTTGCTGTAATCTTATTAGGATGTAAAAATAGTACCATTAGTACCTTAGTTTATCTATTAATGGGGCTCGTCGGTATACCTGTTTTTTCTGGCTTTACAGCTGGACCAGGAAAACTATTAGGTCCAACTGGGGGGTATCTCATTGGCTTTTTTTTCATGGCTCTTATTGCAGGATACTTTGTAGACAAATTTAATGGTAACATCTCTATGCAAATTTTCGGACTAATTCTAGGCACTATGGCTACATATGCATTAGGCACTTTATGGTTAGCATATCAGGCAAATTTGACCTTTAAAGCCGCATTATTTGCCGGCGTGATCCCTTACATTTTAGGCGATGGCATTAAATTAGGCATTGCTATTGCTTTAGGGAACCCAATAAAAGAGCGCCTGCAGCGCTTTAGTCGCTAGTCATTAGTCACTAGCATTTGGATATTTCTTTAGGGTCAAAAGTAGAATTTTCTATTAAATAAATATGTCTTTTATTCACTAAGATTCTCTTACCACTTCCTCTAAGGTAGTTGCGGATTGTACAATCAAGTTTCCATTATAAAGTAGCACCTTGTTTATTATAACAAAATACAATATAATTCCTTATATAGAATGGATTCCAATACATTTTCTAATAAATAAATCAAAGGGGTACCTTTATAATGGAAATAAAACCAATAGTAGCTATGGAGCAACTAAACATCATTGAAAAAGATTTAAAGCGATTTTTATTGTCTTATCGATTTGGGCTTGAAGAGGTAATGACAAAAATCAATATTTTAAGACAAGATTTTCAATATATTCATGATTACAATCCTATTGAACATGTTAAATCTAGAGTAAAAAGCCCTGAGAGTATTTTAAAAAAAATAAACAGAAAAGATTTAGACATTTCTATAGCTTCTATAAAAGAGAGTATTCGGGATATAGCAGGAATTCGTATTGTTTGTTCCTTTATATCAGATATTTATACGATAAGTGAAATGATTCAAAGCCAGAAAGATTTAAAGATTGTCGAGTGCAAAGACTATATTAAAAACCCTAAACCTAACGGATATCAGAGCCTTCACTTAATCTTGCAGATTCCCGTTTTTATGTCTGATGGAGTAGAAGAAGTTTATGTTGAAATTCAGATTCGCACCATTGGAATGGATTTTTGGGCAAGCTTAGAGCATAAAATCTTTTATAAGTACAATAAAGATATTCCGCAAAAGTTAATAGATGAACTTAGAGAAGCCGCCATTATTACAGCTCAATTAGAAAAAAGGATGGAAATTCTCAACAATGAAATTGAAAGAATCAAACAAATAAATAGTACAGACAATAAAAATAGATGATACTTCATTATAATGAAGTTCATCTATTTTTGTATAATAGGTATTTTTTACTTTTGACTTAGCTTTTGTTCATGACATCCTTAAAGAAACGTCCAATTTTGACCTCAAAGCTTAGTCCTAAGGTGTTTATTTATTCAATCTACTGATTTCTTCCGTTATTGCCTCATATACTCCTGGGTATACACTACCCGGTCCACCTTGTGTGATACAAGGAATAAAATAATGCTTTCCACATTCCTCTATAGCTTTTCGAGTTTCGGCTGCAACGCTTTCTTTTGTCCAATCTTCTTTGTCAATCAAAGAGTTGTCTATATTCCCCATAAAAGAGATTTTTCCGCCATACTTTTTAATCAGTTCAGCGACATTATTATTTGAAATACACCCTTGCCAAATATCAATTCCCATTTCAATCATGTGAGGTACTAAATTCGCTGCGTAGGAATCGCTGTGATGTACAATCAGTTGTACTCCATTTGCTTTGTAGAAGCCATAGATCTTTTTGTAAGCAGGAACAATAAATTCTTCAAACATATCAGGTGATAAGAATGAATTTTTAGAGCTACCCCAATCATCGTGATGGAAAATACAATCAGGTTTATAATATTTAACGAGTTCTGCTGCGTATTTTAATTCATACTCTGTAATGTAGTCGATTAATGCATGCATTTCTTCAGGTTCTTCATAGAAGTTTAAAAGACAATCATCCATACCCATTAAATGATGGCACATTTCAAATACACCGGGTGCAACAAAAGCTGTAGCAAAAACCTCGTTGCGGTCAATAGCTTCAATTGCTGGTAGATATGGCTCCCATGCTTCTGGAGGAAGGTCTGTCTTCGGAGCCCTGACGACATCTCTCCACTTTGTAATATCTTTGACTACTTTGTGCGCTTCATCGTGTACAGGAAAACCACCTGGATGACCTTCTGGCCATGCAAAAGTAATTCCCCAAGCATTTTTTGCAGGTTCTCCTCCTGGCATAGGTGATTTTCCTTGACTAGTAATAGGGTCACCCATAATCATACCGTAAATTGCATCTGTACACATAAAAGCTTCATATTGATTTACAATTCGATCAGGATTTCCTCCTGTGATCGTTTCCATAAGGTTTTGTCTTTTCGTTAACATATTTACCTCCTGATACTTATTATTTTAACATTTAACATGAATTCATCCTTGATATGACCAGACCTACATTAATTACACAACTTACATAAAGTATTAGAACAGTTCTTTCTAAATATATTGTTTTAAATCACAAAGATGAATTTTATATATTTATAATTATATACTCCTTCTTCAATTTTGTCTATACTTAAATTTTACAATATCATTTCCTCATACTCTTCATAAATAATAGATATTTTTATGCAGTGATACACATATACTTCTTTATTAAAACTAAAAATGGTGATTATTTTGCATAGAATTTATTTAAAGAAATTCTATATTTGATTGCAAAAAGTAGAAATAGGGAAGAACAAAGTTCTCCCCTATTTTGGATTTGAATGTGATTTATTTAAGCACTACAACGGACATAGCCTTAAATATAGCATAAAGCTCGTCTCTCTTTTTAATATCCATTTCGATCATAGATGCTTTTGTAATAAGTATACGAAGAGGTATTCCAACATCTAATAGAACTTTGACGCTTTCGCCATCAACCTCTATGTCTTCTACAACACCTTTGTGCACATTTCTTGCGCTACTTTTAAACGCTTCTTTGCCTATGATAATATCCTCTGAACGTATCGCTATTTTAACCTGACCTTCTAACTCAGTTGAAACAGAGATTTTCACTCCATTAGTAACACCAAATTTCAAATTTCCTTCTGTTATAATCTCCCCATCAAAAACATTTTCTGCTTTTCCAGTATTCATAAGGTATAGATCTAATTGGGTTTGAGATACGCGAATGCTCCTACCTATGTGATGAGCGCTAATATCGCCTCTTTTAATCATTTCGTAAATTGTATATTTTGATAGCTTTAATTTATTGGCTAACTCCTCTGGAGTATATAATACTTCTTCTTGCATATGAAACCTCCTCGTTTCTTTTATCATAGATAGTAATTGGGTCTACTCCTTTATTATACTACATTCTGATTAATTATCAATTGACATTTACAAAGGAGTGCACTATAATTTATTTAAAATACTTCATATTGGTTTTAGTTAGATTTAATTAAATTTAATTAAGTTATATCATAAAGAAAGAGGAGAAAATCAATGAAAAAACGCAGTATTATTTTAACACTTTTATTAGTACTTACTTTATTCTTTGCTGGTTGCAATAGCACAGATACAGGTAACGATGCTAATAACGAAACAAATAAAAAAACAGCAGCAGAAGAATCAACTGAGAAAGGTGTTACCATAAACATTTCAGCAGCAGCTAGTTTATCTGAAGCATTGACTGAAATTCAAACGGAATACGAGAAGGAAACCAAGGACACTTTACAATTTAACTTTGCAGGTTCAGGATCCCTTCAAAAACAAATTCAAGAAGGTGCACCTTGTGACCTATTTGTTTCTGCTTCTAAGGCACATATGGATACATTAGAAGGAGCAGGTTTCATCGATCCAGAGTCTCGTAAAGATATACTTGGAAATACACTTACCCTTATTGCATCTAAAGAAAATGCCGATGTAATCAAAGGAACAAATTCTTTGACAAGTGCTGATGTAGAAAGTATTTCTATAGGAGAACCAGAGACAGTACCAGCTGGAAAGTATGCACAACAAAGTTTTGAAAGCCTTGGATTTGCAGATGAAATAAAAGACAAAATCATCTTAGCTAAAGACGTAAAACAAGTTTTAGAATATGTAGAAACTGGCAATGTAGATTGTGGACTAGTATACAAATCAGATGCAATATTACTTGAAACTGGTAAAATCGTTGCAGACATACCAGAAGACAGCCATGACCCTATTGTATACCCAGCAGCATTAATTAAAGACGGCGAGCAATTAGAAGCTGCAGCTGATTTCTATGAATTTTTACAAACAGATTACGCAAAAGGTGTATTTGAAAAATATGGTTTTGTAATATTGT
>NZ_CALNCS010000210.1 GCF_937875145.1 Alkalibaculum bacchi
AAGGTCTACTTGGTTTTCAATGGCTTCTTTTAGTACAGCATCATTTACATCTAAGCATACTAAAACCTTATTAACTTCCATGTTAGGGCTTCCAATCATAAGACCTACATTGTCCCAGCTCTCAGCTAATTTTCTTGGTGCAAGCTCTTCAATGAATTGAATAATTTGTTGGCATTTTACAGACACTTTTTCACAACCTTTATTTTTTCTAATAAGGAACGACATTCTTCTCTCCGTACTTTGGCATTTTCGCTTTTCTCTACACTACAAGCTTTGATAATTTTATTTAGTTCATTTTCTTTTGCAGTGATAAGCTCATGAAGCAGTGGGTGTTTGTTTTGTACTAAAATAGGACTTATATGATAATCAATTTCTGCCCATGATTCGCTTTTACCTTTTTTAGCAACTATTATTTGATAAATGCGCCTATCTTCCTGAGCTAAGTCCTCTTCGATTATTTGAAATCCCTCTTGAATTAAGTACTGTCGTAATTCCTCTTGAGCAATCATAGGCTGTAAAATCAATCTATGAGCATTTAGAGCTGTTTCTTTATTGGCTTCGATGATTCCCTTGATTAAGATACCACCCATACCTGCAATAATGATGTTTTCTACATCCATACCTACAATAGGATCTAGACCCGGTCCTAACATTGTAGTAATTTCTCTTGTATATCCATACTTTTCAATTTGTTTATTGGCCATATTAATAGGACCTTGATTAATATCACAGGCATATACAATATTTGTAACATTGTTTTCCACTAAGTAAATTGGAATATACGCATGATCTGTACCTATATCCGCAACTGTAGCTTTATAGGTTACTTTTCTAGCAATGGCTTCAAGCCTAGGTGTTAATTGCATAAACTACTCCATTCTATACTTAACTATCTAAGAAATTAGGTGAATTTATGAGAATAATGAAATTATGTAGATGAACTTTCTTGTAATACCATTATACCATATTTCATCAAAATATGACTTTGGCAAAGTATGCTTTATTTGGAGAATATATGGGATATGTAAAAGAAAGATGAGTTATTGATGCCTGCTTACTACAACAGCAAGGAACTTGCTCTGCGAATTTCTCACTGTTCGTGATTATCGCCAAATGAAAGCAAAGCATTCCTTTACGTAGACAATATAAGTTCACAGCAAAAACGGCAAGCCGTTTGTACGTTCAATCATATCGTTTACTGCGAAAACTTTGTTTTCGCTTGGCCCCTTATTTCGCGCGAAAAGGCCAGAGACATATGTCTCTAGCCTTTATTCTCTTAAAAAATGGCTCCTCAGGTTGGATTCGAACCAACAACCTCCCGGTTAACAGCCGATTGCTCCACCGTTGAGCTACTAAGGAACGTTTAAATAATATTATAGTGATTTTTTTTATTTTGTCAAGAGTTTTGAAAAAATCTAGAAACAAATTCTGTGTGAATCACCTGCAGTAATAATATTGCCAAATAAAGAATCTAATATACACTTTTATTTCATTTTATTTAAAAATAAAAGACACCCTTATAAAAGGGCGCCCTTGGTTTAATCTAAATAATCTTTTAGTTTTTTACTTCTACTTGGATGTCTTAGTTTTCGCAACGCTTTGGCTTCAATTTGTCGGATTCTTTCTCTTGTTACATTGAATTCTTTTCCCACTTCTTCAAGAGTTCTTGCTCTGCCGTCATCCAAACCAAATCGCAATCTTAAAACTTTTTCTTCTCGGTCTGTTAATGTTTCTAATACATCTAATAGTTGTTCTTTTAACAGAGCATAAGATGCTGCTTCTGCTGGTGCTGGGGCGTCATCATCTGGAATAAAATCACCTAAATGACTGTCTTCCTCTTCCCCAATAGGTGTTTCTAATGATACTGGATCTTGAGCAATTTTTTGAATTTCTCTTACCTTTTCTTCTGTAAAGCCCATTTCTTCACCAATCTCTTTAGGTGTTGGTTCCCTACCTAAATCTTGCAACAATTGTCTTGAAACGCGGATTAGTTTATTTATAGTTTCTACCATATGTACTGGTATACGGATTGTTCTAGCCTGATCAGCTATAGCCCGCGTAATCGCCTGTCGTATCCACCATGTGGCATAAGTACTAAATTTAAAACCTTTGCCGTAATCAAATTTTTCTACTGCTTTTATAAGGCCTAAATTACCCTCTTGAATCAAATCAAGAAAAGACATTCCTCGACCAACATATCTTTTGGCGATGCTTACTACCAATCTTAAATTGGCCTCTGCTAATTGTTGTTTTGCTCTATCATCGCCTGCTTCCATTCGCTGAGCTAATTCAATTTCTTCTTCAGCTGTTAAAAGTGGAACTTTACCAATTTCTTTTAAATACATTCTTACCGGATCATTAACACTGATTCCCTCTGGTACATCTATTTCTTTAGCATGAATGTCTTTTTCAATCTCTTCGTGTTCACCATCTTCGGCAGATTTTGTAATATCATGTGTAAAAATTTCTATACCGTCTTCTTCTAAGATCGTATATATATCCTCAATTTGTTCTGGTGTTAAATCTATATCAGAAAGGAAATTTTGGATTTCTTCTCCTGTTAAAGTACCTTGTTTCTTTCCTTTTGCAAGGAGTTCTTTAACTTTTTGCATCTGTTTTACATTAACGTCCACTCTTAACCCTCCTCTCAACTATAATTTCTCTAGTTTACGTTTATTTTCGATAATTTGATAATATATCTTATTCTTTTCTTCATCATCTGTAGCATTTAACAATTGATTTTGTAAGGATTTATTATCATTATGAATTTTAATTTTTTTAATCGTATTACAGTAGCTAATAATAGCTTGTTCTTCTGAGCTTATTTCATCCGATGTAAATATTGACGATGCAATTTCTAGGTCCTTTTTATTACTTATGTCATTTATGAATTTATTACCTTGGATTTCTTTTTCATTTTCTATTTGATGAAATAGATATTGTGCTAGATCTTTATAAATTCCATCTTGAAAATGATTTAAATTAATTTTAGATTCAATTAAAGGAAAGATATTCTTATCATTGATTAAAATTTTTAGAATTTCTTCTTGAGCAATACTGTAAGCATTTTTTACAAATTTTTCTGGTTTTTCATTCCTATATTTTCCATTAGAATTTTTTTTATGCTCTTTTGTAACATTTTTTTGAATTTCTTGAAGAATTGTTTCTTTTGAGATACCTGTGTCTACAGCCATTTTGTTTAAATAGGCCTCTCGCTCAATACCGCTATTAACATTACTCAGATATGCAGCCATTTCTTTTGCAAATTTGATCTTGCCATCTACACTACTTATGTCATATGATTGTTTTAACTTGGAAATTTTATACTCGAAAGGAGTCATTCCTTTTGACATTTGTAGTTCAAAAGCATCTTTTCCATATTGATTTATGTACTCATCAGGATCTAGATTATCTGGTAAAGAAACTATTTTTATATCGATATCATTATCTTGTAGTATTTCTATGGCTTTAGACGTAGCTTCTTGACCCGCTCGATCCCCATCGTATATGACTACTAGTTCTTTAGCATATCGTTTAAGCAGCTTGCTTTGATCTTGGGTAAAAGCTGTACCTAATGAGGCCACAGCATTTTTAATACCTTTTTGATAAAGGCCAATGACATCCATATAACCTTCTACAATTATGATTTGTTCGTTTACGATTTCTTTTTTTGCATTATTTAACCCATACAAATTTTTCCCCTTATGAAAAATTTGAGTTTCAGGAGAATTTAAGTACTTTGGTGATATGCTATTGTCCAGCACTCTGCCTCCAAAGGCAATTACTTTTCCTGTAACATTTTGTATAGGAAACATAATGCGGTCTCTAAAACGATCATACAAGTCATTTGTAGATTTGTTTTTGCTTCTTAATATTAATCCAGATTCTAATAACTCATTGATATTATACTTCTTACTCAAAAGATAGCGAAGCAAGCCATTACCGTATTTTGGTGCATAACCTAGACCATACTTTTTAATAGTGGCTTTATCTATTTTTCTATCTAATAAATACGCTATTGCCTTAGAGTCATGTAATAATGTCTTATAATAGTATATTGCTGCATCCCTGTGTATAAGAAGTTGTCTTTCTCTTTTTTCATTTCTTTCACTATTATATTGTTGGTTTTGAGGCAATTTTATATGGGCTTTATCTGCAAGAAATTTTAGAGCTTCGACGAAGTTTAGTTTTTCGATTTCCATGATAAACGTTATGACATTGCCACCTGCACCACAACCAAAACAGTGATACAATTGCTTTTCTCTTGTCACAACAAATGAAGGCGTTTTTTCTACGTGAAATGGACAGCAGCATTTATGGCTTGTACCCATTTTTTTTAGTGTTACATATTCAGAAATAATATCGACGATATCATTTGCACTGACGATTTCATCTATGACATCGCTGGAGTAATAATTTTTACTGCTCAAATTTTCTCACCCCAATTCCCATGACAAACCAAAAGATTCTATTTGTTGTCTATTTCCTTTTCTACAACTGTTTTCAGTATCTGATAAAAATATTCATCTGCTTCTTCGTTTCGTTTCTTTTTATTCGATACTTTTTCTCTTTTTTTACGTGCTAATTGAGCCAAATGTCTTTGATATAATAATAATTCAATATTATCTTTAGTATAAATATTCCCAGAAGAAGATAAAACAGCCTTACACTTTTCTAGAGTAGCACAAGCTAGTCCATAGTCATCTGTAATTAATAAATCCTCTTTAGTGATATCGTTAATAATCCGAATGTCCACTTCCTGTGCTTCATTGTCTAAATATATCGTATTATCAAATAATTTGTCGAATGTATAGTGAGACACACTAGTGTAGTATATAACATCTATGGAATATTTTAAAGAGATTTTTTTTATTTCTTTTTTTACTGGGCATGCGTCTCCATCAACTAATATCCTCATCCTAAACCTCTATTTCTAGTTATACCCCCCATGGTTTGGGTACAAACAATTGTTGAAATTTCCTAATAGCGTATCGATCCGTCATTCCTGCTATATAATCGCAAATGACTCTCTCTGTGTTTTCATCATCAAATCTCTTTATAAACTCAGGTGGTAGTTTTTCTGGCTTTTCTAAAAAGTATTTAAAAATCGAACAAATAATAAATGTTGCTTTTCTTTCTTCTTCCTTTGCTCTCGAACTGATGTATACATTTGAAAACAAAAATTCTCTTAATTTCATTGTAGAATCCCATATTTTATCATCCATTTTAATAACATTCTTCCCATAAGACTCGTAAATTACACTACGTATCATATTATCGATGCGTTTTCCTTTTGTCTCTCCAAGAACAGAAGTATGCTCTTTAGGTAATTGCTCTTGTGTAATGAGATTTGCTCTTATAGCATCCTCAATATCGTGATTGATATAAGCAATTCGATCTGAAAGGTGAACCACTTGTCCCTCTAAAGTCTCAGGGCTAACTTTACCTGAATGATGTAGAATCCCGTCTCGTACCTCCCAAGTCAAATTTAAGCCTACACTATTTTCAATAATCTCTACAACTCGTAAGCTTTGCTGATTGTGATTAAAGCCAAAGCTACAGATACTACTTAACACCTTTTCACCAATATGTCCAAAAGGGGTATGTCCTAAATCATGGCCTAATGCAATGGCTTCTGTCAAATCCTCATTTAATTTTAAAGCTCTTGATATGGTCCTAGCAATTTGAGACACCTCTAAAGTATGAGTAAGCCGAGTGCGATAATGGTCCCCCTCTGGAGAAATAAATACTTGTGTTTTATACTTTAAACGTCTGAAAGATTTAGAATGCAATATTCTGTCTCGATCTCTTTGAAAGTCTGTCCGAATATCACATTTAGAAATAGGTGTTCTTCTACCCTTTGATTGAATACTAAAGGTAGCATATTTTGAGAGTATGGCCAATTCTAGTTGTTCTCGATCTTCTCTAATATTCACGACATTCGCTCCCATTCTCGTTCTAATTTTTACATTCTAAATTCTACGTATATTGCGTCATTGTAAATAACAGTTTTAGATACAACTTATATCTTAGAACATAGAACTCAAATGCCTGTTATATATTATTCGCTGTTGAGTCGTTAAATTCCTTCTTTTTAATGAGAATTTTTTTTATAGGTGAACAAATATGTAACTTGCGTCGCAGTGCACGATAAACATGGAACAATGAATCGTGAATTTCGCTTTCCATTAAAATACAAGAAAAACACGGCTACACCGTGCTTCTCTTGTATTCAAGTTTATTTACTGCTACAACCGTGACAGCTATTTTGAGATTTGTTTGATGGGCAACCTGCGCAACCACCCTTTTGTTTTTCTTTATATACATATCGTCCTGCAAAGATTACTACTAGTGTGAGAATGGCAATAATAACGATATTAGCCATATTTGATGCTATCC
>NZ_CALNCS010000211.1 GCF_937875145.1 Alkalibaculum bacchi
CTTATTATAATATTAATAAATTAAGCACCTGACCACCTGACCACCTGACCACCTAATATAACTATTTAGGAAATACTCTTAACTGAATAGACACGCCATTTGGATCGTATACATAAAAATAACAAGTATCGTCCCCTGGGTTATGAATAGGAGATGGGTTAAGGCCTTTGTCTTGTGCTAGCTTATGCATCTCATCAAGCTTATCTGTTTCAAAGCAAATAAACATCCCCTTGCCTTCAAAGGTTTGACCTTCTGGCATATAAAGGAGCTCAATTTCCGTTTCCCCTTCCCCATTTGTCAAAAACGCCAACTCTGTAGGACCTGATGTAAAACGTCGTGAGATCTTTAGTTCTGTAATTGTTTCATAAAAACTTATGGATTCTTCCATATTTTTAACTCTTAAAGTAATGTGTTTAATGTGCATATTTACACTCCTTTTCTTTTGCTGATATTTCTTTTGCTGATATTTCTTTTGCTTATTTATTCTAACACACTCTGTAAAAGCTAGAAAGTGCACAAGTTCGCCTTGGCGTTACCTCAATCAATAACAAATACTACTCTACTACCAAGGTCTAATGGACAGCAATTTTTACTCCGAATTTTGGAGGTAGATATATAGACATTGATCGCTTATATATCTATGATTTGCTAGATGTCTCAGAAAATCAATTTATACACCTAGATGATAAATTCTCTTGGCTTGTAAAGGAAAAGAAGCATAGTTTTTTTAATATTAAAAGGGGCATTCCACTAGGATTTGAAACATCCCTAGTGGACACCCGCCTTATATTAATTCTAACCAATCTTATATTTTATATTTTTTGAGTTCAAGCTTAAAGCTACCAATCAGACTATCTAGTAGCCGTATATACTCGATTAAATCTATTACTTGCTGTGAATATTGGATAACATTTGCACTCATCTCTTCAGAAGATGCAGAATTCTCCTCTGCTATCGCTGCTAAAGAATGTATTTGCCCCATAACCTCCTGCAAATTTCTGGTTTCATTAGATAGTCGAGAGATTAAATGGACTATCACATCTGAAACGCGAATAATATTACCTGTAGAATTCTCATTATCCTTAGTGACCTTCCCTAAGGTCATGTTGCTGTTTTCTAATTGAGTATATTGATTTTGGATTCCTTTCACAAAACCTTCAATTTGTGTAATAAAATACTGCAAATTCTCATTGATATCTCCAACCGCTTGCTTTGTGTCTTCCGCCAAATTTCTTATCTCTTCAGCTACTACAGTAAACCCCTTCCCTGCCTCTCCAGCCCTTGCTGCCTCAATCGAAGCATTTAATGCTAGTAAATTAGTTTGATCGGCAATGGCTTCTACTGTAGCACCTATATCCATGATTTTGTTCACCTGAATAGATAGCTGCTTACCTTGCTCATTAACAGTAGAAAAATTATCTCTTACTGCATTTATCATGCTATTTACGTTTTGAATTTCACTTTGAGAAGCTTTTAAATGATTTACAGATTCTTCTAAATCATCTTTACCTTTTGTTTCCTCTTCTACAATAGCATTTAAGGATTCAATATAATTCATCAATACGGAAACTGCCCCTTCTGTTTCTTCCGCCTGATGAGTTGCACCACTGGCCACATCGTTGACAATTAAAGATATGGATTCTGATAACTTCTTAAGATTATCGGCAATATCGGAAAATTGTTTGATGTAATTATCCATATCGTCCATTCCACCCTTAAGAAACAAAAAGTCTTTTTTTATGTACTCCTTTGAGTCGTTTAGTAAATGAAATACATCCTCGAATTGATCTTGAGTATAATACTTTGATTTATAAGAAAAGTCATAATCCTTTAAAGCAGAAATATCATCTTCTAATTTATGCAAAGGTTTTAGCGTAATACGCGCTGCTATATAAACAACAATTCCCATACATGTACTGAGAATCAAATTTGGAACGATAGAATCCATTTTATGAAATATAAAATGTCCCACAATATTGAGGAGTGTAGGGATGAATGCAATTTTTAACGGCAAACTTTTTATCTTGTGAAGACCTAATAGTTTAGAAAGAGGAGCATTTATAATCGAGTCCGGATTTTTTTCAATGGACAAATGAATCTTCATAAAATGCCTACCATCTTCCATCTTCCCTCTATCTAGTTCTGTAATTTCAATCTTTTCATTAAAATATTCAGAACTCCCTTCAAATAATCCAAGCAGATAATCGAATAATCCTCTTTGGGATATATATTTTATTTCAATTTCCTTCTCATTGATTTCCGTTGCAATTAATCGAGGTGGATTTGCACCTGAAATGATTTTCGTCAATTGATGATGTACATCATCCATCATGATTAAAAATCCTCTTAAGCTATTCCTTTCAAAATATGAGGGAAACCATTTTTGAAACATTTCAATATTTTGATTTCCCACTTTCCTCCATATATTTTTTACAGATTCGTTTGTATCTTTAGAAACCTGCGTAAATACTTGAAAAATCTCTTCATCAGGGATATTTTCAAGGGGATGAATAATACGAGTCTTATCCCAATGAACGGATGCAAGTGCAGAATCTACAACTTCATCAGAAAAAATTTTGCGCAAGCTGTTTAACCAAGTAGTGACAATAGTTCCCTTCATATGCTCTCTGTCCTTTCAAAAAAGTTAATTGTACTTTATCATATCGTCCACTTTTTCAAACTTTTAAGACCTACCGTTTTTATATTCCTATTTGCTAATTAATAAAAGGCTCCTTGCACATAACACCATGCCGATTATTTGGCGTAAACACGCAGTTTCCTTATAGCTTAATATATTATTAATAATACCCTTGACGGAAGGTCAAAGACCTCCCCTACAACCTCAATCCAATCAGTAGGGGTGCGCCCGTTTACACGACACATTTTTCTACAATTATGTTATTATACTAAATGTATTTACTGCCTTCTCTTATGCTTAACTTAGAGAGTTCACTATGCTCGATAAAAGCTCTAACCCATTCCTTATTTGTTTTAGAATATTCTCTCAAAGCCCATCCTATAGCTTTATTTATAAAAAATTCCTCTGTTTGTGAATTACATATAATTGCTGTTCCCAAAAACTCAGTATCTGTTTTCTCTTTATACTTTAATTGAAAAATAATAGATATTCTATTCAACCATATATTATCGGATTTCATCCATTTTAATATATGGCCTTCCTTTACTTCTGGATATTTCATGGCAATATGCCCTACGATTTTATTTATGGCATCTACACTATCCCACCAGGACTTTATAATTAGGAGTTGCGTGATCCTTTGCATATCATCTGGTGTGAATAGGTCAATTACCTTCTCCATATAATCTATTGCCAAATATTGAAATTCTCTTTCTGGCATTTTAAAGCATTGATGAATAAATTTCCAATCAACTTCTGTATCCTTTTTTCTCTCACTAAGAAATGCTTTAGATATGGCTGCTCTCTCTGGTTTCTTTAAGCCTAGGAATGAAAAAAGATTTTTCATATATTTAGCCATAGACACAGCTTGTGTTTCATTTTTATTGTTGTAAAATTCTTCAAATATGTTCATATGTATTCATCCTTTATTTAACAACTAAGGGGCTAATCATTCCAAATCTTTCGCAAGTTTTTGATTACTCATTGGACTAGTTGCCGCAAAGCATTCACAGATTATTTCTCCATCAGAAGATATAATATCCAAACCTTTTAAGTTCCAAAATGATATAAGGCACTCTGTTATTGAGCACTTACTCATAGATTACAATAGTTATATTTACTTTTTATAAAACTTATTTCGAATAAAAGTAACAATAATTGAAATCAATATCCCTATAAACATATACTTCAATAAATTTGTTCTTTTTTCAGGTGTTAATAGTATGGATATAATTGTAGTAAACATAAATAAAATTACTACTTGTTTTATAAAATGACTTTTTCTTGTATTCATTATTAATTTTCATCTCCTAAACTCACAGTAATTTAATTTACATTTTATGCTATAGGCATTTGGGAACGATGACCTTTTACTTTAAATTTTAGGAGAGGGAAGTCACCAACACCATATGCTCGTTATCCTCATATTCCTTTGCATTAGTGTTACCTCAATCAATAATTAATTTCACCCTACCTACAATACCACCTTCAAGCATAACTGTAATCATCCATTCTTTCATGTTCTTTCTTGTACTAGTTTCCCTAAAAAATTAATACGTGAATGATGTTTACATGAAATTTTTATGTGGTATAATACAAATAAGAGAAGGGGTAATCGAACCGCTTGGTGGGGTTACCACAGAAATTATTACTTAATCACCCTGCGGCTAGGCAGGGTGATTATTTTTTATGTTTGCTATCCCTATCTAAATAGGAGATAAGTGATATTAGTAATACTCCAAAGCTCATCATTAAAGATAAAGCTTGATATGTACTCATATCACACCACCTCCCTTCTTTCATATGTAAGAGAAGTGGCAATCACACCTGCTTTTCGATTACCTAAGTTTATATTACCATAATATTACAATATGCTTCAATAATATATGCAAAAATGTCGAGGGCGTATATTAACGCACTTACCTTCATAAAATACTTTTTCCATCGTGCTCGCCCAGATTCCTATCGATTGATTGTGATTAGTGGATACAGCTTTCCTAGTGGACATGCAATGAATGCATTTGCAGTATACGGAATCATTACTTTCTTGTTATGGCATCGTATACCTTCCCATTTAGGACGTATGATTCTCATTTTGATAAGTAGTGGACTTATTATTATAATCGGTGCAAGTCGGATTTATCTAGGTGTTCACTATCCAAGTGATATTATTGGGGGATATTTTGCTAGTGGTTTTTGGCTTTCGTGTGCTATTTGGTTTTTTCAAAGATACAAAGAAAAGCAATCCCAAAGAAAGCGTTTATCGGATTGAACGATATAGAAATGTTCATCCTGTTATGCAGCTTATACTATGACCTTTGTCTGATTTTCTCATGGAATCAATACATAAAGCTGATATCATAATTCACAATGGTAAACAAAAGCCCAATCCGAAAATGGAAAGGGCTTATTTTATGTATCTAAATATTTTAACATTTGTATATAATATTTCGTATTTGACTTGTCCAGTTCATCGCCATCTAATTCACGTTTTCCAAAATTAACAAAACCATTCTGACGGTAGAAGTCAATTAACCTTTCATTATCCTCGCATTCCAGATACACGACTTTTCCACCAATTTCGTTTTGGATCCCTTTTACCTTATCACAAGCCATTTTAAGAAGTTCATCACCAGTAATTAAACGGTTATATGTATTTGTATAGTTTTTTCCTAGTTGGGCTATTAAAGGAGCAGTAATTTGATATCTCTTCAATTCATTATCATATCTGGCGAATTTTGAAATTCTTCTTCTCAGGCGATTACTTAATGAGGATTTTTTAAGAAAAAAGAATTTCGTTGCCAGAGTAAAATACCCTATCAGAACCAACTCGTCTTTATATGATGTGAATATTAAATGTGTTTTTGACAACCCTTGTTTAGAAAACTCTATCGCCTTGTGTCTTAAAAACCATTCAACATCCTTGTTATAAGGGCATGAATATGTAGAGAGGATGAGTTTTACATCATCCTCTCCTAGTTCTATAACTAAATCATTTAGATTTACATGTTTATACCCTGTCATTATCATCTGTTACCTTAAATATTTCCTTGATTTGATCTTTTGATATTTCGGAGTATGATTTCTTATACGTAACTTCTTTACTTTTTTTGTTCTTAGCGTTCTCTAACGCTAGTACTAATCTACGACCAGAATTTTTTTCTTTAATATTAATGTTTTTCAAGATACTCTTTGTTGCCATTTTATCGCCTCCGATAACTCTAACACATTTAAGTAGCATTGAGTAAAAATCGCTAACATGCCGTATTTTTATTATTGACAAATTTATTAAAAATAATAAACAAACTCAAATTATATGTTTTCATACTATACTTTACTGTATTATTCTTCTTAAATTTATTATATTCAAGGTGAATCTTTTTTGCAACAGTTCTATAGCAAAAAATCAAATAATACAAAAACAATAAAATGGATCTATCTAATTATCCTTTCGATATTTGACATTATTATTTTGTCCCTAAAAAACAAAAGCCCAATCCGAAAATGGAAAAGGCTTATTTATACGAATTAAAAAAACAATAAGGTTAAATTAAGGATAAAAGGCTAATTTAAAAATCATATAAAGCCTTGAAAGTACTGATAATGGTCTGAGTGAGAGGATTCGAACCTCCGGCCTCGTGAACCCCATTCACGCGCGCTACCAAGCTGCGCTACACCCAGACAATATAACTATTATAATCATTACAAGATAAAATTTCAAGTACAAGTTGCACTTGAAATTTAGAATTGAGAATTAAAGAAAGATTGATTTAGTACATGGTATCCGTCTTAGTAGTTAGGTTGTAGGGATCCTTCACTAGCACTTAAGATGACTCAAGCAGTAGCTAGGTAGAACTTGCTACTTCATAAAATAGAGGCGAACAAAGTTCGCCTCACTAGGCCACTACTGGTGGCTAACATGGTTTTGCTGACACCTTAAATAATAATAAAAACAATTCCTCTACCATTTTCATTTAATACTCTCGACAACGTTCTCTTGATCTTCTCTTGATGGTCTTCAGACATTCTTCCTACTTTACCATTTAAGTTGTTCATAACCAGTTCGTTAAGATTCTTTCCGAAAATCTCCATTTCCCACATTTTAGCTGGATCCTCTTCAAAGAGTTCTTTCATTTCGTTCATAATACGCTCGCATTCAGCTTGTGAGCCCACAAATGGGGTAACTTCAGTATCTACTTGAGCATTGATTACGTGAATAGATGGTGCACTTGCTTTTAGTTTTAGGCTATAACGATTTCCTTTGCCGGTTACCTCTGGATTTTCTAGTTGAAGTTCTTCTGCGTCAGGTAGTACAATGCCATAACCTCTGCTCTTTGCACTATCAAGAGCGCTTCTAATTCTGCTGTATTCAACACTCATTTCAGACAATTTTCGTATGTAGTTGAGCAAGTCTAGTTTATTATTTAATTCCTGACCTGCATTTTCATTTAAAGTATTGTAGAAGATCTTTTCCTCTACATATATATCAAATGAAACTTCCCCTTTTCCAAGATCTAAAATGCCAGTGCGTATTCCTATAGATTCGGTTCCTGCTGTGGGATTACTTAAGATATCTCTTATTTTAACAGAGCCTTTCACCTTATTTTCAATGATATCCATCATGCTTTTCTTAATAGCATTTTCTTCATCAATGGCCTTAAACCAAATAGGCACATTAAATTTAATTTCTTTAATTGGAAATTCATATAATACTTCTTTTAAAATAGTGTTGATATCGTTTATTTCAATATTAGCAATATCTACAGGAATAACGCTAGTATTATACTTTTCAGCTAATCTGTCTTTTAACGCAGCAACGTCTTCGCTATCTGGGAATTTAGTATTTAGCACGATGACAAAAGGTTTGTTAATGGCCTGTAGTTCTTTAACCACTCTTTCTTCTGCTTCAACATACTTTTCTCTTGGTATGTCTAATATGCTACCATCAGTAGTTACAAGCATGCCAATTGTAGAATGATCCTTAATAACCTTTTGAGTTCCTGTCTCTGCAGCCTTTTCAAAAGTCATTGGTGTTTCACTCCAAGGAGTCATAATCATTCTAGGGGTGCCATCTTCAACAGATCCAATTGCGTCATCAATAAGATATCCAACGCAGTCAATTAATCTTACTTTCATATTCACATTAGTACTCTCGTCAAACTGAATATTTACAGCCTCGTTTGGAACAAATTTTGGCTCTGTAGTCATAATGGTCTTACCTGATCCACTTTGAGGTAATTCGTCTTTTGCCCTCAAGGCTTGAAATTCTTCCTGTATGTTTGGAATAACCAACTTATCCATGAATTTCTTGATAAAAGTTGATTTTCCAGTCCTTACAGGACCAACTACACCAAGATAAATATCGCCATTTGTTCTATTGGCTATATCTTCATATACATTAAAGTTCATTACACTTCCTCCTCGATTCATTGTCCATTAATAATATTTATTCAGAGGAAGCACATATATGCTATTTTTTTAAAAGATATTTTTCTTGCCTTCTACGGTGCCATTCGTTATGAGTTCTAAGTAAGAAAGTGCCTTTAGCACTTTAGTCGCTAGTCCTAGCATTAGGATATTCCTTTAGGGTCAAGATTTTTTGCTTGCGCTCAAGAGACATTGGCAGGAGATTTGCCAAAAGCAATACTTTCTTACAATCTAAAAAAAGAACACATTTCAATGTATTCCTTTTTTAGATTAATATCATATAAAATGAAAATCCTGTATAAAACAAAATCATCTATCATGTTTTAAGGTTTTACATAGAACTTAAAACTTTATTTCCATCCGTGATAATAAAGACTATTTATTTCTTCAATTTCGTTTTTCTTCTTTCGAGTCATCATATCATTAACGACTTCCTTTACGTCTGCATTTTCATATAATACATTATATATAGCAGTAGTAATAGGCATGTCGCAGTGGTATAGATTTGATATTTGGTAGGCAATTTTGGTAGCGTTAATTCCCTCTACGACCATACCAATTTCTTTTAAGACATCTTCAAGAGGCTTTCCCTCACCTAATAATATTCCTGCCCTTCGGTTACGGCTATGCATACTTGTACAAGTTACGATTAAATCGCCTATGCCCGTTAAACCTGCAAAGCTTTCGCTTTTTGCTCCAAGGACTTTACCTAGCCTGCTGATTTCTACAATACCTCTGGTCATAAGAGCAGCTTTGCTATTATCTCCATAACCAAGTCCATCAGACATACCTGCTCCTAAGGCGATAATGTTCTTTAAAGCTCCTCCTAATTCTACACCTACAATATCTGGATTCGTGTACACTCTAAACGTATCTGTAGAAAAAACTTCTTGCAGATACTCAGATTTCTCTCGACTTTCTCCTGACACAACTACTGTTGTAGGAATCCCCTTAGCAACTTCTTCTGCATGACTAGGTCCTGATAATACGTAGACTTCATTATAAGGTAAAACTTCATTGATTACTTGAGATAGTCTCAAATAGGTATCAGCCTCTAATCCCTTAGCTAGATTTACGATAATTTGATCACTATTAACATATGGTTCTAAGCTTTCACAAACATTTCGTACGGCCTGAGATGAAACGGCTAGAACGATAACCTCTGCATCTATAAGGGCTTCTTCTAAATTTACAGTAGGATGAATATTCTCATCTATTGTAATTCCAGGCAAATATTTTGTGTTTTCTCTTTTTTCTTTTATATTGTTAATGATTTCTTCACGTCTATGCCAAAGAGATACTTCATATTCCTTTTTCCCTAATGAAGTAGCAATAGCTGTCCCCCAACTTCCTGCTCCTATTACTGCGATTTTCAACAAATCACTTCCCATCCTTATCTGTTTTTTCTCGAACTAGAAAAATAATCGGCGTACCAATAAAGCCAAAAGAATTTCTAACTTGGTTCTCTAAGTATCGAACATAGGAGAAATGTATTAGTTCCTTATTATTCACAAATAATATAAAAGTTGGCGGCTTCACGCTAGCTTGTGTAGCATAATAAATCTTAAGCCTTCTCCCTTTATCTGCTGGTGGTTGATTTAAAAGTATTGCTTCACTAATAATATCATTAAGCATACCCGTTGTAATTCTCTTTGCATGTTCGCTTGCAACCTGTAAGACAGTCTCCATTATTTTATTGACTCTCTGACCCTCTAAAGCAGATATATAAAGAATAGGAGCATAACTCATAAAGGATAGAGTTTCTCTTATATCTTTTTCAAAGCTCTTTGTAGTATGGTTGTCCTTCTCGATCTTGTCCCATTTATTTACTACAATAATAGAGGCTTTCCCCCTGTTATGTGCAATTCCAGCTATTTTAGCATCTTGTTCTGTAATGCCATATTCTGCATCGATTAGGAGCAAGCAGACATCTGCCCTTTCTACAGCTGTAACAGCTCGAAGAATACTGTATCTTTCAATTTCATCATAGATTTTATTTTTTCTTCTAAGACCAGCTGTATCGATGAGCACGTATTCTTCTCCGTAGTATTTAAAGGAAGAATCGATGGCATCTCTTGTAGTTCCAGGAACATTGCTTACAATTACTCGATCTTCGCCAAGCAATCTGTTAACAAGAGTAGATTTTCCTGCATTTGGCTTGCCTAGAACGGCAATTTTTAATCTTTCATCTTCTTCAAAATCTACTTCGCTTCGTTCGAAAGATTCTACGACGTCATCTAATAAATCTCCTATCCCTAAGCCTTGCTCTGCTGAAATAGAGATGGGTTCTCCTAAGCCTAGATTATAAAATTCATAGGAATTTCGATCTAATTCTTTTGTCTCTATTTTGTTTACTACTAATATAATGGGCGTACTTGTCTTGCGAATCATATTGGCTACTTCTAAGTCGGCAGCCGTCATCCCTTCTCGTCCATCTACTAACAATAATATGACATCTGCCATGTCGATTGCTATCTGAGCTTGTCGTCTCATCTGAGACAAAATAATATCCTTAGAAAAAGGCTCGATACCCCCTGTGTCAATCATTGTAAATTTGTGCCCTAGCCACTCGCAATCAGCAAAAATCCGATCTCTTGTAACACCTGGTGTGTCTTCGACGATTGAAATTCTGGAACCTGCAACTTTATTAAAAAGAGTAGACTTTCCTACATTAGGTCTACCTACAACTGCAACTATTGGTTTTTGCATTATTTTTCTCCTCAGTATAATAACTTTTCTATAAATTCTATTCCATCTATTTCAACAGGAATACAGGGAACACTTAATTTCTCAGAGAGCTCATGTACTGTTACATCATCTAAGAATTTATCTCCTTCAAAGCGAAGCATATTTGCTGGAAATAGAACCTGACTTCCTAATTGGTGTTTTTCCAGTTCAGCAATAATATCTTTTCCAGTAACTAATCCTGATACAGTGATATCAGAACCAAAGAAGATATTTGGAATTTCTACAACTTGAATATTCAGATCTTGGTACTTACCCATAATCTTTTGAACAATACGATCCATTATGGGATATGCTAAAACCCCTGTAATTACCGTAATATCTTTTTCTTTCACTTTTCCTTTTGTATCTTCTAAAGCGGTATAACACTGATTCGTAAATAGAGAGACCATGCCTACTCCATTTTCCAATTGAGCAAAAGAATCATAATAATCCACAGGAGGAATATTTATATTTCCTTTTAAGAAAAACTCGTCACTGGCATAAACTACATTCTTTCCAATTTTTTCTTGCATTTGGGTTTGATAATGATCAATTTGTCTGATTACACCCATACACTCTTCTCTTGTAAAGGTTCGTATAGGATTTAACTGGTCTCTATACTTTGTAAGCCCTACAGGAACAATTGAAATCGAATTGATATAAGGCACCATCTGCGTTAAATCCTTAAGTGTCTTGTCTAATTCTTGACCGTCATTGTACTCTGGAACAAGGACAATCTGTATATTCATATGAATTTTATTATCGTAAAATTTTATTAATGCTTCATTAATATTGTACGCTTTTTTATTGTGGAGCATTTTGACTCGAAGTTCAGGATTGGTCGTATGAACGGAAATATTGATAGGTTCAAGGCGGTATTCAATTAATCGTTCGATGTCCTCTTGGGATAGATTTGTTAAGGTCACGTAATTGCCATAAAGAAAAGACAATCTAGTATCATCGTCTTTAAAGTATAGAGTATCTCTCATCCCCTTGGGCAATTGATTGATAAAACAAAAGACACAATTATTGTGACAACTCTTAGGCTTATCGATCATCTCTTCCTGAAAAGTGATTCCTAGAGGCTCCTCATAATCTTTTTCGATTTCAAGCTGCCAAATCTCTCCGTTTGCTTTTTGTATTTCTACTAACAAAAACTCATCATTGATCAAATACCTATATTCTAATATATCCCTAGGTTTTTTCCCATTGATGGTAAGCAACTTATCCCCTGCTTCAATATCAAGTTCTTCTGCAATACTTTCTTCATCAATTTTTACAATTAAAATATCTTCTTCCATTATTCCATCCTTTTATTAATTCTTTATGTATATTATCATTTGTGCCAATTAAAGGCAAGCTTTTTGGCCGGGCATTCCTTCGGGGTCAGCCATTAGCCATCAGCGTTCAGCATTCAGCTACCAGTATCAAAGGCATTCCTCTGGGGCCAAAAGGATAGCCGCCAGCCATCAGTTAAAGACATTGGACAGCAACCAGCCATCAAATCAAAACTCTACAGCTACCGAAGGTAGCTAAAGTACTGGTCGCTGATGGCTGGCGGCTAGTTGCTTTTTTTCCTTAGTGCTGGACGATAATAAAGCACTCATTCTCCACATCGTGAATCATTGCCAGTGTAATCTTTGATAGGAGCATTGCTGTTTTTTCCGCTTCTTCTTTGCTTTCTGCATAAAAGACGGGGGGACCGCTGTATAACACTTTTTCTTTATTTGTTGTAACAATTGCGACAATCGTTTCCTTAGCCATCTACTACCCTTCTTTCTTTTCAGAACCATCTGGTTTTCTTCTAGCACTTTCAAGAACTGGTACATTTTTTGCAATTACAATACCGTCGCGAGGGATATTGTTCATGGTTAGAATAAACAAGCTAATATTACCCGTGCTTGGTTCTCGCCTTGCTAATGGAGTAAAATCTGGTTCATCTACATCTTTTCGTATACCCAACTGACTTGCTAGATTGTGTATAATTGCTTGTCTCTGTCCAATATTGGCTAGCGTTGCCACGGCGTTTTCGTCTTTTGGGTAAATGGTAATACCCATACCCTTTTCGAGTATAATATCCTTAGATACTTGGTAACCAATGTTCATAATTACAACCTCATCTACCATAAGAAGAGGACCCTTAAAATGAATTTTGCCTTCTTTTATATCAGCAATATCTGCAATGGTATTTGGTTTTAGAATGCTTTTTAAAAATAAAATCAAAAAAAAACCAAAGACGATCTCTACAATCAGTAATAGAAATACCTCTAATTCAAAAATATGATTTAATATAGAGGATATCGTGCAGACAGAGAAAGAGGTTAAGAAAGAAACGTAATTTCTCGCTTCAAATCGCTTGGCAATATCTTCAATATACGCCTCACCTCTTCGAACTAATTCCATGTTTTCAAGTCTTTCTAAGCTATCTCTTTCCATGCTTCGTATGTCTTTAAATTGTGCTGTAGCAAGCGCTAGAAAAGTCACAGCTCCATAGTCCTTAGTTAAAAAGGCTGGGGTAACCACTGCTCCTAGGCAGGCTGCAACAAAACCAAGAATTAAGTGAGAGACAAAGGATTGTGGATAGCTAGGGTATTGCCTATAATCAACGCGTATCATGAGCACTCTAGCCAAAGTCCCCATTATAATCGCAATAAAAATGACTGAAATTGAATTTTCCATAAAAATCACCAAAAGCCTAAAGATTTATTCTAGATAATCTTTAGGCTTTCCTAAAATGAGTATTTCATACTTGTTAAGTTGTAAGTTCTGGCGTAGCTCATCATTACTTGATAAAGAAGTACTACTTCGTTAATTCGAAGCTAAAGCGCAGAATGCGGAAAGCTGAAAGCGGAAAATTCTTCAGCTCATTATCGGTGACTATTTTGTTCAGGTCAAGATCCTTCGCTACGCTCAGGATGACTGAGCAGAAGCTTAGGCTAAAAACAGATCTCTCAACAAGAATTCTACCTATAAAGTTCCGCTTTCAGCATTCAGCTTTTAAGCTTTTGCTTACCACCTGACCACCTTGTCACCTTACCACCTGATTTTAAAAATCCTTATACTCCCCAGTGACCATATAATTAACAGACTCAAATATATTAATTGCGTGGTCACCTACTCGTTCTAAATGGCTCGAAACAAATATAAATTTTGAATACTGCTCTATCATGTTGGCATCACATGACATTCTTTGAACTAAGTCTCTACGAAGATTATGATGAGCATTATCTACTTCTTCTTCTAATGCTAATATTTCCTCTACTTGCCTAATGTCTAAGTTGATATAAGAATCGATGCATTTCTTTACTAATTCAATGACGATTTCAGACATTCTCTTAATTTCATTAATTTCCTTTAAATTAATTTTTTTATCCAACAAATCTTTTGTTACATTTGCGATATTTACTGCATGATCTCCAATTCGCTCTAGATTATTGATGATTTTAAAAGCAGATGTAACTCTTCTTACATCTGAAGCAACAGGTTGCTGGGTTGCAATAATTAAGACACATAGTTCTTGTATTTCTATTTCCTTTCCATCTACCATATCATCTCGTTTAATAACCTCAACTGCTAAGTCTTTGTCGCGATTTGAAAGAGAATCAATGGAGTCTCTTAACATATCTTCTACAATAGAGCCCATTAACAATATTTCATTGTGCAAGCGCGTTAATTCATTTTCAAACACTTTTCTCTGTACCAAAATTATCACCTCTACCTTTATATATTTTTATCATCAACCAAATCTACCAGTAATATAATCCTCTGTTCTCTTATCACGAGGTTTTGTGAAAATATTAGAGGTAATATCGCTTTCAACGACCTCTCCTGATAAGAAGAACGCTGTATTGTCTGATATTCTGGCTGCTTGTTGCATGGAGTGGGTAACGATAACGATGGTGTAATCTTCTTTAAGACTTTCCATCAATTCTTCAATTTTAGAAGTAGCAATAGGGTCTAGAGCTGAAGTCGGTTCATCCATTAATATGACCTCTGGTTCCATAGCCACTGCTCTTGCAATACAAAGTCTTTGTTGTTGTCCACCAGATAAGCCTAGTGCAGATTTATTCAAACGGTCTTTTACTTCATCCCAAAGCGCCGCCTGTTTTAAACTTTTTTCAACCAATTGATCTAATGTAGCTTTATCCTTAATCCCTTGGCATCTTGGGCCGTAGGCAATATTATCATAACAACTCATAGGAAAGGGGTTTGGTCTTTGAAAAACCATGCCGACTTTTGTTCGAAGTTTAATAACGTCTATATCACCATAAATATCTGTATCATCTAAAGCCACTACACCATCGATTTTTACCCCCTCAATGAGATCGTTCATTCTATTCAAGCATCGAAGTAGTGTGGATTTCCCACAACCAGAAGGTCCAATGAATGCAGTAACCTTTTTTTCTACAATATTTAAATTTACATTAATAAGGGCCCGGAAAGTGCCATAATATAAATTTAAGTCTTTTATAAAAAATTTATTTCGATCTTTCAAGTTTTATTCCTCCAATTAATAATTCGCTCTATTAAATAAGCGAGTAATAAGCTTTGCAATGATATTTAGTACAATTACTAATAATATTACCACAATTCCTATAGCACACGCCATTTCAATATTGCCTTCTTCTTTTGCTAAATAATAAGCTTGTACTGTAAGAGTACTTCCTGAAGAAAACAAGCTATCTGGAATCTTTGCAACGGTTCCTGCGGTCAATAATAGAGCAGCAGACTCTCCAATAATTCGTCCTATACTAAGTATTACCGCTACAAGAATTCCTGGCATAGCGCTAGGAATGATAATCTTTCTAATGGTTTGTAATTTTGATGCACCTACTCCATATGACGCTTCTCTATAAGCGTCTGGGACAGCTTTGAGAGCTTCTTCTGTACTCCGAATAATTGTTGGAAGCAAAATAATACTCAAGGTCAATGCTCCAGAAAGTATAGAAAGGCTAAATTTCAAAAATACTACGAAAAACGCCATACCAAATAAACCAAAGATAATTGAAGGAATGCCCGATAAGCTTTCAGTAGCAAAGCGAATAAGATTAACGAGCTTGCCTGGTTTTGCATACTCTACTAGGAAAATAGCAGCTAAGATCCCTATTGGTGCAGCAATTCCTAAAGATAATAATATCATATATACGGTAGTAACAATATTTGGAAATACGCCTCCGCCTACTGAAACTACTTTTAACTCGATTTTTCCACTTGTTTCTTCTAATAAATCTACGATTTCTTCTAAGGATTTATCTTCTACTTTTTTGCCATTAATTCGATCGAGTTTAAACCCTTCCTTTATAGCAATAGATTTACCTGTACGATCTACAGCTTTACTCATAGGTGATTTATTTTCAACATAAGTGATTATAACATCTGTATTTTTCAACCTTGTGTTTTCTATAATGCCTACCGCTCCACCTATATTTTCAATGTATACTGGTTTCTCTATTATATTATACGTTCTCTCTCTGTACTTTGAGTCTAATAACTTGTCTTCACCTACATCTGATTCTGTGCTTTGTGCATTAAAACTTAAATAATAAGAAGAAGAATTGTACTCATTGACAAAGAAGTCTTTGCTAATTTGGCCTAAGCCTTTTCCAAAAACAAATGCTAAGATGGCAACTAATATTCCTACGCTGATTACGGAGGACAATATGATAATGAATTTTACGATACTATCTTTAATTTTTCTCATACTCTCTCCTTAACTTATTTTCTTTTGGATTATCTTATTTAATGTAAAATTAATCATCATAATAAACACGAATAATACTACACCCGTTGAAAAGAGAAGATCTTGATGCATACCAGATGCGTACCCCATTTCTAGAGCAATATTTGTGGTAAGAGGTCTGATTTTATCCCAAAGAGATGTGGGAATTCCAGCAATTGGATTACCAGCAACCAACATAACCGCCATGGTCTCACCTATAGCTCGCCCTATACCTAATACCACACCTGCTAAGATGCCTGATCTAGCCGCGGGTATAATAACCTTAAAAATCGTCTGTATTTTAGAGGCTCCTAAAGCTAAAGATCCTTCTTTATAAGATGATGGTACTGCGCGAATAGCTGTTTCAGACATCGATACAACAGTTGGCAAAATCATAATAGCTAATACTAAAGTACTCGCTAAAAGAGATTGTCCTTGAGCATAAGGAGAATACCCTTTTAATATACTTACAATGATTGCCAAACCAAATACACCATACAATACAGATGGGATACCTGCTAAAAGTTCAACTGCTGGTCGAATAATATCCGCTAGTCTTTTGGGTGCAAGTTCTGCAATAAAAACCGCTGTTAACAAACCTACAGGCACACCTATAGCAATGGCACCAACAGTAGCAAATATAGACCCTACTATCATATATAAGATTCCAAATTTATTTTGACCTGGTCTCCATTCTAGTCCTGTCAAAAAATCAATTATAGAGTAACCATTCGTTCCAGGCATAAAAGGCTTTAACCCTCTGAAAAAAACAAAAAAGGTAATTGCAAATACGCTAATTACTGCCACAAAAGCACAAAACATAAATACATATTTGAAAAAATTTTCTTTGCGGGTTTTATCTGTCTTGTTATCTTTCATTAAATCCACTAATTTGTCCCCCTGTGATTGATTGAAATTTTATGTAGTAAGAAATTCTTGTTCTCTTACTAAAATACTTATGCTCGAAAATACATTATTATAGAAAATAGGCTCTTTAGAAAGAGCCCTATTTTACTGTCCATTCAATCAGTATTCGTATTTATTTTACAGGAATGCCGCCTTCTTCTTCAACAATCGCCTGCCCTTCTGCACCCATTAAAAATTCGATGTATGCTTTACCCGCATCATTTAAGTTCTTATCCTGGTAAACCATAACGAATGGTCTAGAGACTTTATATGTTTCGTTTAATACATTATCAGTAGTTGCTTCTACCCCTTCAACCGTTAAAGCTTTGATTGTATCATTGATGTAAGTGAACGATACGTAACCAATAGCATTTTCATTTTCAGCTACAGTTGATTGTACATTACCATTTCCTTCAGCAATTGTTGCATTCGCTGTAAGTTTTTCTTCAAATCCTACGATTTCTTCAAAAGCACCTCTTGTACCTGAGCCATCTTCTCTACTAACAACTACGATTTGAGCGTCTTCTCCGCCTAAATCTTTCCAGTTAGTGATTTCACCTTTGTAGATTTGAGCTAATTGTTCAACTGTAATATCTTTTATTTCGTTTGCTGGATTTACAATTGCAGCAATTCCATCATAAGCAAATATTTTTTCAGTTAAGTTTAAGGCTTTTTCTTCTTCTTTAATGTTTCTAGAAGCTGTTCCGATTTGGTATACACCAGAATCTGCATTTTTTACACCGTCAGAAGAGCCCGTAGCATTATATTCAGCAGTTACATCTGGATTTAATGCTGTAAATTCGTCTAAAGTAGCTTCCATAATATTTTTTGTTGAAGTAGATCCACCCGCAACAATTTCTCCAGATACTGTAGTTGTTCCCGTTTCTGTATCTGTTTTGTTTTCTTCTATAGACCCTCCATTGTTTGAACATCCTGTGACTAAAGCAAAACTTAATAGCGTAATTAACATTGCGATTGATAATTTTTTCAAAGAAATTATCTCCTTTCAAATATGTAAGATTAATTTATTACAAAACCAATCTTATCATAAGGTTTATCTTGCTTGGTTTATTCTTCGTTAATACAATGTTAAGAATATGTTAAGTTGTATATCCCCATCCTTTAACTTTTATTTCCTATTATTTAATGCTAGATTGCCTTAAGTATAATATATCCATTGTTCCTTTATAATATGGGCAAATTATAGTCTTTTTCTTTTGATGAGTAGTTTTTACTTTTTTATACTTACCATTAGGAAGATATCTTTTATCAAGTATCCTCCGTATTTAAAGGTATTTCAACAAAAAATGTAGTTCCCTTATCAACTATACTTTCTACTCTAATTGTACTATTATTCACCTGGACAATATGCTTTACAATGGCTAATCCCAAACCAGTTCCACCAGCATGCCTAGATCGCCCCTTATCTACTCTGTAAAAGCGTTCAAAAATTCTTGGCAAATCTTTCCTTGGAATCCCTATGCCATTATCCTGAACTTCAATAATTGCATAACTCTCCTTCATGTACATTTTTACAAGGACACATCCACCATTTTTATTGTATTTAATAGCATTGTCAATAAGATTAATCATGAGCTGTTTAAAATGGTCGCTGTTAAAAGGAACTTCTTTAAGCCCTTCATCTATTTGAATAGATAAACTTATATTCTTATCTTTAGTAAGCCTTTCCATCAAGGAATAGATACTATCCATATAGACCATCACATTTAGCAACTCTTGCTCGGATTGAATTATAGTAGCTTGACTGTCTAAACTAGATAAAGTTAAAATATCTTCCACTAAATGAATTAATCTATTGGTCTCTGAATCGATTATATCGTAAAACTTTATCCTTATATTTTCATCTTCTATATCACCCGAAGTCAATGTTTCGATAAAACCCTTTATGGAAGTAATAGGGGTCTTAAGTTCATGCGTGACATTTGCTACAAAGTCCTTCCGAAGATTTTCATATTTACGAATTTGAGTAATATCTTGTACCACTATCAAAAATCCCGTCTTTATGCTATTAGAATAATGAATTTGTTTTACGTATATACTAAGAATTTTCTCTTTAAATCGATATTCAAAAATATTAATATTGTATTCATCGTACTCAAAATTTTTGATTTTTTCGTACAAGTCATATATTCTAAATGCAGTTAAAATATTCTTTCCTTTGACATCCTCCTTATTTGAAAGATTCAGCATGTGAATAGCAGCATCATTGATGAGTATTATTTGCTCTTTATCATCTGTAGCCACAATTCCATTTTTTACATTGGATAAAACAGACTCTAGCTGAAAGTTTCTTTCCGATAATTTGGCAAAGGAATATTCTAGTCGCTCCGCCATATTATTAAGGGACTCTGTCAAACTTCCGATTTCATCATCTCGAATCATACTAAGGCGCTTTTTATAATTGCCCTCTGATATTTTCCTTGCAAAATCAGTGGTGGCTTTTAATGGTTTAACAATGTTTTTGATTAGTATATAGAAGATTAAGCTACCTGTTATGAGCGTGACGAAAATAGAAATGGCCATATCATTAATAAGAGCATTTGTCACATTTTTTAAGGTATGAAGAGGGATAGAACTGCGAATAGCGCCGATGATTTCACCATCTATTTCAATGGGAATAGCTACATACATCATGTTTACATCTAATGAGTGGCTAAATCTCGTACTCATAGTGGCTGTTCCATTTAATGCCCCTTGAATTTCAGGGCGGTTGCTATGATTTTTCATTGTAGAGCTGTCTGCCTCAGAGTCAAAGTGCACTTGACCATCTTCACTTATGATAGTCAATCTAGAATTCGTTACTCCTGAAAAGCGATTAAACTTCCTTTGTTTATTAATGGATTGAAAATCCTCTATAGTTTGAATATCTAAACGAATCAGCTGTGCTGTTTCCATTAGACGATTTTCCATTACATTGTAATATTCCGTTTTTGCAGTATTGTAAATTCCAAATGCAATTGCACTCATACATAAAAATAATATAACGATAAAATTAATTAATATTCTCTTATACATTTCTCACCTTATGCTTTAAACCGATAACCCACACCTCTTACTGTTTCAATATATTGGGGGTTTGAAGGGTCATCCTCAATTTTTTGACGAATATGGCGTATATGTACATCTACTGTTCGAGTTTCACCGATATAATCATAACCCCATATGGTATCTAGCAAAAAGTTTCGATTGAGTACTTTCCCTCTGTTTTTTGCTAATAATAATAATAGTTCATATTCTTTTAATGTAAGAGCTATTTGTTTGCCATCTTTATATGCGCGAAAAGCATCCTGATGAAGCTCAATATCATCAAATTTAATAATAGTAGATGTTTCTTCTTCGCTATTTACAGACCTTCTTAGTAGAGCCTTTACTCTAGCGATTAATTCTTTTACGCTAAAAGGTTTTGTCATATAATCATCTGCGCCTAATTCTAAGCCTAAAACCTTGTCAAATTCCGTCTCTTTGGCAGTCAATATAATAATTGGTGTCTTTTTGATTTCAGCAGTCTCTCTTACTTCTCTACAGATAGACATGCCATCTTTGTTTGGTAGCATCAAGTCTAAAATCACCAGATTAGGTCTTTGTGAAAGAATTGTACCTATTGCTAATTCCCCATCATCTACGCCAATTACTTCATAACCGTTGTTTTCAAGATTAAATTTGATTAATTCAAAAATATTACGTTCATCTTCTACAACTAGTATCTTATCCATTTTTCCTCCTGTTAATATGCTTTTATTAAATTCTGATAACATTATACCATCTATTATGTTATGTTTATGTTAAATAAATATGAGTTCTACGTTCTATGTAAAAACGTTGGCCACTACTAGTGGCTTTTATGAAATAAAGCTAGCTATTACTACAATTTAAGACAAAAAAACAAACCCATGAATCATGGATCATGGGTTTGTTTTTGTAATGATATTTGTAATTTGTGGTTCGTAGGTGAATGAAAATGTGCCTTTTTTATCAAGTATTTTTATTATAATAAAAGCCACCGCCATAAGCACAAGACCTGAGATAAAGCTTATGATTGGATTTTCAACTTCTCCTATAAATAGGGAAGACAGCATTACTCCTATTATAAAGAACAGTAGTGGAATTCCATAGGCAATTATTGAAGCCATTAATACATTTTTAAAAGCCATCTCTACTTCGACCTTATCGCCTACTTTGGCATTTACTGTATTTAAAACGGTGGTCTCCATAGTGAGTTTATCTTTTCCCACCTGACAAGCACCACAATCTCCGCACATAGCACTACGTTCAATAGTTACCTTAGCCTTTTTTTCTACTATAGAGTCGACTGTACCTATTTCTATCATACTATCACCCCTTTATGTTTTATGCTGTACGCTCTAAGTAAAACCTTAGGTCACCAACGGTGACCACTTGCTTTTACATAGAATGTATCAGTCGTCTAAATCCAATTCAATTCCCAATTCTACTAAACTCTCTTCTTTTGCTGGACCTGGTGCACTGGTCATTAGGCAACCGTGATTTTGTGTTTTCGGAAATGCAATTACTTCTCTGATATTATCAATATCAAGAAGCAACATCATCATTCTGTCTAAACCAAATGCTATTCCTCCATGAGGTGGTGTACCGTATTTAAAGGCTTCTAGTAAAAATCCAAATTGTTCTTCTGCACTCTCTTTTGTAAAACCTAATGCAGCAAACATTTTTTCTTGAAGTTCTTTATTGTGAATTCGAATGCTTCCTCCACCCATTTCAACGCCATTGACGACCATATCGTACGCCTTTGCCCGAACTGCACCAGGATCTGATTCCATTAATGGAATGTCTTCTTCTCTAGGGCAAGTAAATGGATGGTGTTTTGC
>NZ_CALNCS010000212.1 GCF_937875145.1 Alkalibaculum bacchi
TATAACCGATTGAGCATAAAATGTATATGATCATTTGGATATGAGGAGGGTGCTTTCACAGGAGCCGGAAAAGGTGGGAATCCTGGGAAGTTTGAATTAGCGTGTGGTGGTACTATTTTACTGGATGAAATAGGAGAAATGCCCTTAGACATGCAAGTGAAACTTTTGAGAGCTTTAGAGGAAGGTTTTATCACTAGACTTGGTGGTAAAAAACCCATACCTGTGGATGTTAGAATAATTGCATCAACAAATAGGGATTTAGAAGAAGATGTTGAAGAAGGAAAATTTAGAAAGGACTTGTATTATAGGTTAAATGTATTGCCCTTGTATATTCCTCCTTTAAGAGAAAGAAAAAGTGATATAAGAATATTATTAGATTATTTTATGGATAAAATTTCTAACGATTTAAATAAAAATAAAATTAATATCACAGAAGAAGATATATTAATGATGGAAAAATATGATTGGCCAGGTAATATAAGAGAGCTTCAAAATATAGTTGAATTAATAATTAATACAGAAAGTTTTCCAGTACACTATTTCATGAAGAGATTAAATCGCTGTAGTCACGAAAGTTATGAAGAAAATATGGATATGGAATCTGTGGAAAAAGAGCATCTAGTAAAAATAATAAGGAGATGCAATGGAAATATTACACATTCGGCTGATATTCTTGGGATAAAGAGAAATACATTATATAATAAGATAAAGAAGTACAATATCCATATATAGTGTTTGTAATCTTAAAAGTAAGGAATATACAAATAGAAATATCAAAATATTATAAATGACACTTTGTTCAATTTTCTAACAATAAATGGACGGATATTGTTAATAAAACGAACAAACATTTGTTCGCTTTATTGAAATCAGAAGCTTTAAAGCTTGGCATGGAAATTGCTATAAATATAGTAGTAGTAAACTAATATATTTAAGGAGGATAATTATGATTAAAAGAACATTATTCATCAATGGGGTTGAAACAAGAGCTGTTGTTGACCCTCAATCAAAATTATCAGAGTTTTTAAGAGCACAAATGCATTTAACAGGTACAAAAGTTGGTTGTAACAAAGGGGAATGTGGTGCATGTTCCGTAATTCTTAATGGTAAAGTTGTAAGATCATGTATTACTAGAATGAAAAATGTAAAAGAAGACGCAGAGATTATAACGATTGAAGGCGTCGGTTCTAGAGAAAACCTACATCCTTTACAATTAGCATGGATGGTTCATGGTGCAGCTCAATGTGGTTTCTGTACTCCTGGTTTTATCGTATCAGCAGTTGCTTTATTAGAAGAAAACATAAATCCAACTAGAGAAGAAGTTAGAGCTTGGTTCCAAAAACATAGAAATTTATGTAGATGTACTGGATACATACCAATAGTAGATGCTGTAATGGACGCAGCTAGATTGATGAGAGGCGAAATTAAGACAGAAGACATATGGTACAAACTTCCACAAGGCGCTCAAATGATGGGTACTGAATATATTAGACCATCAGCTTTAGCTAAAGTAACAGGAACATGGGATTATGGTGCGGATTTAGGACTTCAACTTCCTAAAGGAACATTACATGCTAAATTAGTGCAAGCAGAAGTATCTCACGCAAATATTCTTTCTATAGATACTTCAGAAGCAGAAAAGATGCCTGGTGTTTATAAAGTATTAACTTATAAAGATGTTCCAGGAACAAATAGAATAAATGGTTTGGCATTCCCTCAAAATAAAGGTGATGGAAAAGAAAGACCTATACTTTGCGATAAAAAAATATTCCAATATGGTGACCCTATAGCCATAGTATTGTCAACGGATCCTTCTATAGCAGAAGAAGCTTGTAAAAAAGTAAAAGTTGAACTTGAAATATTACCTGCATATATGAGTGCTCTTGAAGCAATGGCAGAAGATGCTATTGAAATTCACCCTGGAACACCAAATGTTTATTTTGAATGTGGAGTAATAAAGGGAGAAGAAACAGCACCAATATTTGAAAAAGCTAAATACACTGTAGAAGATGATTTCTATGTTGGAAGACAACCACATATGCCTCTTGAAAGTGATGTAGGATTTTCTTATATGGACGAAGATGGAAAATTAATCGTTCACTCTAAGAGTATTGCATTACATTTCCATCATCTAATGACTGCAGAAGGTATCGGCGTTGACCCTGAAAAATATGTTATCGTTGAAAACAATGCAGGCGGTACATTCGGTTATAAATTTAGTCCAACAATGGAAGGTCTTTTAGGAGTAGCAACCTTAGTAACAAAGCAACCTGTATACTTAGAGTTTACGCAAGATCAGACCTTTGCTTACACAGGAAAGAGATCTCCATTCTTCATGAATGTTAAATTTGCTGCAGATGAAGATGGTAAACTCCTAGCTATGGAAGGTGATTTCTCCGTAGACCATGGTCCATACTGTGAATTTGGAGACCTATTGACTTTAAGAGGAACAGAGTTTATGGGTGCAGGATATATGATTCCAGATATCAGAAATCAAGGTCGTACCGTAGCAACAAACCATGAATGGGGTTCTGCATTTAGAGGATATGGCTCACCTCAAAGTTTATTCTCAACAGAAGTATTAATAGATGAACTAGCAGAAAAAATGGGAGTTGACCCATTTGATTTAAGGTATAAAAATGTATACAGACCTGGGGATACAACACCACAAGGTTGCCCACCTGAAGTATATTGCTTAGTCGATGCAATGGATAAATTAAAACCTTATTATGCAGAAGCAAAAGCAAAAGCTGCAGAAAAGAATAAAGAAGGCGGAGAATTTAAATACGGTACAGGTGTTTCATTGTTAATTTATGGTGCAGGCTTAGGTGGAGTTGATACTTCTGAAGCTTGGGCAGAAATTACTCCTAGAGGAGTAAGTGTAGGTAACTCTTGGGAAGACCATGGTCAAGGAGCAGACATGGGTACGCTATACCACGCTTATGACGCATTAATGCCTTTAGGAATAACTCCTGAACAAATTCGTTTGGTTATGAACGATATGGAAAAAACACCTAATTCAGGTCCATCAGGTGGTAGCCGTTCTACAGTAACTACTGGTAATGCTACAAGAGTTGCTTGTGAAAACCTTGTAAATGCACTTAGAAAACCTGATGGTACATACATGACATATGATGAAGTTGTTGCAGCAGGCCTTCCAACAAAATATGAAGGTAAATGGGCTACACCTGGAACAGATCAAGATATTGTTACAGGCCAAGGGGAACCATTTGCAAACTATATGTACGGTGTTTTATTAGCTGAAGTTAAGGTTAATACAACGACTGGTAAAGCATCTGTAGAACAATTAACTATCGTATCTGATGTTGGTAAGATTGGTAATGTATTAGTTGTTGAAGGACAAATTTACGGTGGTTTAGCACAAGGTATTGGCCTTGCATTGACAGAAGATTACGAAGATATTCACTTCCATACATCATTTACCAAAGCAGGAATGCCTCAAATAAAAGATGTACCAGATAATATTAAAATCATTCATCAAGAAACAGAAAGACCTGATGGAGCAAGAGGAGCATCTGGAGTTGGCGAAATGCCTTTATCAGCACCACATGCTGCAATAGTAAATGCTATTTACGATGCTTGTGGCGTAAGAATAACAAAATTACCTGCATTGCCAGAAAAAATATTGGCAGGATTAAAAGGTTAAGAAACACACTTTTAATTTAGGATGAGTTTTGTTTGAAAGAACCGTCAAAATAAATAAATAAAGGGATGGGGGCGTTTTGTCCCCACACCTTATTTTGGAGGTAAATATGGATCTCGATAAGTTGTTAGAAACAGGTGATCGATGTATAAATGAAGCACCACCTGCATGTACTGCGTACTGTCCTCTTCATTTAGACGTAAAGTCATTTACTGAAGAAATTGAAAGTGGTAATTTTAATAAAGCGTATAAATTGATGGAGAAAAGGATACCATTTACAAGAATAATAGGCATGATATGTGACCACCCTTGTGAAGAACACTGTGTTAGAGATAAAAAAGGGGGGGGTATTTCAATTGGAGAGCTTGAAAGATCAGTAGTATCTCATGGATATACTAAGCCTAAAAAAGGATTTAAAATCCCTTCTATAAATAAAAAAGTTGCCGTAATAGGTAGTGGGCTACGAGGGCTCACAGCAAGCTACGACCTTCTTAAAAAAGGAATAACTGTTGATATTTATGAAGAGAACGATCGAATAGGCGGGAGAATATGGGACTTTCAAGGAGAATACATTACTTCTGAACTAATAAAGGAAGAATTTTTATTTTTAAATGAAAAAAACGTAAAGATTTTCTTAAATACTTCAGTAGATGAAAATAAGTTAAATGATCTAATGAGCCAATACGATGCTATATTTATTGCAGCTAAAAATTTAATGTCATCATATGAAATTGATATAAAAACTTTTCAAGTGGAAAACAGCAATGTATTTGTGGGAAAAATGGATGAAGCTTTACATAACTCTATCATTTTTTCTGTAAGTGTAGGAAGAAGATCTGCTATTTCCATAGAGCGATACATAAAAGGTACATCCATGACTGCATCAAGAGAAAACGAAGGAAGTTATAAGACTGTTTTAAATTATAAAATAGATGATGAAGAAGTAATAAAGCAAAAGAATAAAAGAGGCAATATTTTAACGAAAGAGGAAGCTATTGAGGAAGCAGCGAGATGTTTTAAATGTCAATGCAGAGATTGCATAAAAGAATGTGTTCATCTTAAGAAATTTGATATAGCTCCAAAATCGTATATAAGAAATATTAACCATAATGAAAGAATAATCAAAGGTTCTCATTATGCTAACAAAATGATATTATCCTGCACAGAATGTGGCCTTTGTGGTAAAATGTGCGATTATGACGTTGATATGAAAGAGGTTATAGTAGAAACAAGACAAAGCATGGTAGAAAGAGATGAAATGCCTCAATCGGCCCATGATTTTGCCCTAAAGGATATGAAATTTAGCAATAGTGAGAAGTTTTTTACATATAAAAAAGAATGGGGAAAAGAAAATAGTAAGTATGTATTTTATCCCGGTTGCCAGCTCCCAGCTTCAAACCCTGATTACATTGAAAACATATATAAGTATTTGACAGAGAGTATAGATGAGGGTGTAGGGCTTATGCTTGGCTGTTGTGGTGCACCTGCTGATTGGGCCGGTCAAACGGAATTAATGAAAGAAAATGTTTCGTTAATTAAAAATGCATGGACTGAAATGGGAAAACCAACATTTATATTAGCTTGCTCTAGTTGTATGAGCAATTTTGAAAAATATATGGATGAAATAGATTACGTATCTTTGTGGGAGGTTATAGATCAACATGAATTGCCTAAAAATACAAATTCTTCCCAAACCCTTAAGTTAAATATTCATGACCCTTGTACAGCTAGAGATCATTCAAGAATGCAAGAGAGCATAAGAAGGATTGTCTCTAAGTTAAATAATGAAATACACGAACTAAGGTATTCTAAAGAACTCACAAAATGCTGTGGCTATGGGGGATTAGTCTACTTTGCTAATAGGGACCAATCTAATGATTTTATCGATGATCGAATAATGGAAAGCAGTGAAGATTTACTCGTATATTGCACCATGTGTAAAGATTTGTTTACAAGCAAAGGAAAAAGAACGTTTCACATACTAGATTTATTGTTTAGCGATGATTTTGAAAAATCTGCTTTGCAAAAAATGCCTACTCTTTCAGAAAGGCAATATAATAGAATGTATGTTAAAAGGAAATTACTAAAAGACATCTGGGGTGAAGAAATAATGTATGATGAAGGTAAATACAATATTACTTTTACGGAACAAGCACAAGATAAAATGGAAGAAATGTACATAGTATTTAGTGATGTAAGAAAATCCGTTGAAAATTCCATAGAAAAAAGGGAAAGGTTTTACGATCCTTCCAATCAATCTTATTTAACGAGGTTACGAATAGAAAATGTAACGTATTGGGTTCAATATAAGACGAAGGAAGAAGATATTGTAGTAACTAACGTTTACAGTCATAGAATGGAAGTTGTGGAGGTAAATAGTAATGAAAGTTCTTGAAAATACAAATGTTCCATGGATATGCGATAAATGTAATGAAAAATTAGAGTTAGAAACAACCAGTATTGTTTATTTGGATGCTGATTTCCAAGTAGAACTATTAAAATGTCCTAAATGTGGTATGGTTCTTATAGAAGAAGATTTAGCTAGGGGTAAAATTTTAGAAGTAGAAAAGTCATTGGAGGATAAGTAGTTGTCCACACAAAATTTATACGAATGTCCTGTTATGCAAAGTACTCTTGGCGATACGTTAAGACCTGGAGGCTTTGAAATAACGAAAAGAGCCATAGAATATTGTGCATTCAAAGATAAGGACATGCTGTTGGATTTAGGTTGTGGCAAGGGAGCAACGATTAATTATTTAAAAGATAATTATAAGATCCCTGCTAAAGGATTGGATATATCACTTGAACTTGTAGAAGAAGCAAGGAGAAACACAGATTCAGAAATAGTAATTGCTTCTGGAGAGAATATTCCATTTGAAGAGGATTCTTTTAGCGGTGTATTTGCAGAATGCACGTTATCATTGATGGACAATTTGAGAAATTCAATAGATGAAGTGTATAGAGTATTAAACCCACGTGGGTATTTTGTGATCTCAGATTTATACATCAATAATACGGAGTACCTAGATGAATTACAAAGCTATTCCATGGGCACTTGCCTAAAAAGACCTCATGATATTGCAAAATTAAAAAGCATTTTGAAGAGCAAAGGATTTAATATACTTCTTGAAGAAAAATATGATAAATATATAAAACAAATCATTTTTAAAATAATATTTCGGTACGGTTCCATGGGGAACTTTTGGAAAGGATCTCAGGGTGGCTCTTTTGACGAGAATAGGTTTCAAAGTATTTTATCAAAATCAAAATTAGGATATTTTTTAATGATTGCTCGTAAGGAGGTTTACGATGTCTAATGAAACTGCTTTTAAAGTATTTAAATTATCCGCTATTGGATATTGCTGTACACAGATTATGCTTAAGATGGCTTTAGACGACGAAGATACTGTCAATGAAGATTTAATTAGAAGTGCAAATGGATTATGTAACGGAATAGCAGGTAGGCAAAAAACCTGTGGCATACTCATAGGTGGAATAATGATATTAGGTCTTTATGCAGGCAGAGGAAAAGATGAAGAATATTACAAAGAAAATTATGGTGATATGGTTCATGAATTCACAGATTGGTTTGAAGAAGAATTTGAAAGCATTGATTGTATAGACATTATTGGTGTAAATAAATTTGACGATGGAGAAAACAGTTATATGATAAAGTGTGGTAATATAATAGAAAAAAGCTATGAAAAAGTCATAGAGCTCTTAACAGAAAATGGATATGAATTTGGGATAAGGGAAAATGAATAAGTTCATTTTATAATAATACTTAAAAAGAGCAGTAGAGTAAGAGCTGAACTTTACTACAAAAGCATATCTATCATTTAGAGTACTTGTGCTTTACGCATATAAAAAGAATGCGCCTAAGCGCATTCTCCCTTGTAAAGGTATTTACATAGTTATAAGTTACATACATAGTATGTTAATAAGATATTTTAAACCTTTTTACGTGCTACATATTTTGTATGAAGAAGCTCGTGAGCTTTTTCACTGTATGGTTCTCCTAAGAACTCATCGTAGATTTGTTTAATCATTGGGTTTTCATGAGACTTTCTTAAAGTTTTGCTACGATCATCTTTGTAAAGTCCTTTTGCTCGTTTGTCAAGAAGAGTCATGTCACCGTGATGGAAAGGTTGACCAGCACCACCGATACAGCCTCCTGGACAAGCCATGATTTCAATCGCATGATAGTTTGCTTCTCCTGAACGGATTTTTTCTAATAGTTTTCGAGCATTTCCAAGGCCATGACTTACAGCGATATTAATTTCTAGACCATCGATATCTACTGTAGCTTCTTTAATACCTTTCATTCCTCTTAAATCTTCAAACTCTACATTTTCTAAAGACTTATTGGTAATCATTTCATATGCAGTACGAAGTGCTGCTTCGATAACGCCACCTGTTGTACCAAATATAACAGAAGCTCCAGTTGATTCTCCTAATGGATTGTCAAAGTCTTCTTCTTCTAGGTTAGCAAAATCGATACAAGCTTCTTTAATCATTAAGGCAAGTTCTCTAGTAGTGATTACGATATCTACATCATGTTCTGGTCCTTCACTTAATTCAGGTCTTGCAGCTTCGTATTTTTTAGCTACGCAAGGCATAACAGAAACGACAACCATATTCTCTGGTTTAACGCCCATCTTTTCTGCTAGATATGTTTTTGCAACAGCACCAAACATTTCATGAGGTGATTTACAAGTAGATGGTATATCTAACATATCGCTAAATTGATGTTCTAAGAATTTGATCCATCCTGGACAACAGCTTGTTAATAGAGGTAGCTTTCCACCATGTTGGATTCTATGTATTAATTCACTAGCCTCTTCCATGATTGTAAGGTCAGCAGCAAAATCCGTATCAAATACTTTATCAAATCCAAGTCTTCTTAAAGATGCTGCCATTTGACCAGTTACTAAAGTACCTGGCTCCATTCCAAATTCTTCTCCTAAGGCAACTCGAACAGCAGGAGCTGTTTGAACGATAACGACCTTATCGCTATTAATAGCATCCCATACTTTAGAGACATTGTTTACTTCTGTTAATGCACCTGTTGGGCATACAGCAAGACACTGTCCACAGAAAGTACAAGTTGTTTCATTCATTGGGGCATTAAAAGCTGCTCCCATAACGGTATCAAAACCTCTTCCAATATCTGTTAAAGCATGTACGGTTTGAACATTAGAGCACATTGTTTCACATCTCTTACAAAGGATGCATTTTGACATGTCTCTTACTATTGAATAAGTGCTATTATCTACAGGAACAGTTACCATTTCACCTTGGTATTTGATTTCTCTAACGCCTAAGTCAGCAGCGATTTGTTGAAGTTCGCAGTCTGTATTTTTAGGGCAGATAAGGCAATCATTAGGGTGATCAGAAAGAAGTAATTCTACAATGGTTCTTCTCGCTCTAATAGCACGAGGAGTATCTGTAGCAATCTTCATTCCTTCACTTACTGGAGTTCCACATGCAGGTAAAAGTTTTTTCCTTCCTACCTCCTCTACAACACATACTCTACAAGATGCATGTTGATTGAAAAACTGCATATCGTAAAGGCTCATATGGCATAATGTAGGAATTTTTATATTGAGTTTTTTAGCGGCATCTAATATAGTAGAATCCTTTGGTACACATACGTCTTTTCCGTTAATTGTTAAATTAATCAAGATTTCCTACTCCTTTCTAATGGCATCTTTTGGACAAGATTCTAGGCATGCTCCACACTTGATGCATTGGCTATCATCGATAGTATGTAGCTCTTTCTTTTCTCCAGAAATACAAGAAACTGGGCATACTTTTGCACATTTTGTACATCCTATACAATCTTCTGTAATAGTAAAGTGTATTAGGGATCTACAGCTTCCTGCAGGACATTTTTTGTCTCTGACATGAGCAACGTACTCGTCATAGTAATATTTTAATGTAGAAAGAACAGGATTTGGTGCTGTCTGTCCCAAGCCACAAAGAGAAGTCTCTGCAATTACTTCTGCAAGTTCCCTTAAATCTTCTATTTCATGAAATTCTGCTGTACCTTCTGTAATTCGAGTAAGCATTTCTAACATACGCTTGTTACCAACTCGACAAGGAGTACATTTTCCACAAGACTCATCAACAGTAAACTCTAAGAAGAATCTTGCAATATCGACCATACATGTATCTTCATCCATAACAACCATACCACCAGAACCTACAATAGACCCAATTTTAGCAAGAGACTCAAAATCTACTGGAGTGTCCATTAAGTCTACTGGAATACATCCACCGGATGGTCCACCTGTTTGTACTGCTTTTAATTTCTTACCGTTTGCTACGCCACCGCCAATATCATAAACGATTTCTTTTAATGGCATACCCATTGGTACTTCAACGAGTCCAGCATTTTCTACTTTTCCTACAAGAGCAAATACCTTCGTACCAGTTGATTTTTCTGTACCGATTCCTTTAAACCACTCTATTCCATTTTGGAAGATAACAGGTACACATGCTAGTGTTTCAACATTGTTTAGAATAGTAGGTTTTAGCCATAAACCTTTGTGAGAAGTTCTTGGTGGTTTCTTTCTTGGCATTCCTCGATTGCCTTCGATAGACTCCATAAGAGCTGTACCTTCACCACAAACAAAGGCTCCTGATCCTAATCTTAAATCGATATCAAAATCAAAACCTGATCCTAATATGTTTTTACCTAATAATCCATATTCTCTAGCTTGTTCGATAGCTTTACGTAATACTTTTATTGCTAATGGATACTCTGCTCGAACGTAGATATACCCTTGGTTTGCACCAATCGCGTAGCTACCAATAGCCATCCCTTCTAAAACAGAATGAGGATCTTTTTCAAGAATGTGACGATCCATAAAAGCACCTGGATCTCCCTCATCGGCATTACATAGGAAGTATTTTTGATCGGAATCTATTCCGTAAGCTTCATTCCACTTTCTTCCTGCAGGGAATCCCGCTCCCCCTCTTCCTCGAAGATTGGATTCTGTTACGAAATCGATTACTTCTTTTCGAGTTTTTTCAAATAAAACTTGTTCTAATGCACTATAACCACCAAGTGCTATATAATCATCAATATTCGCAGGATCAATTAAACCACAATTTTTTAATGCAACTCTTTTTTGGTTTTTATAGTAATCTCCTGTTAAAACAAGGTGACCGTTTTTGACTTCTGCTATGCCATCTGCTAATAATTTAGCTTCTAGCTCTGGTTTGTGAGACTCTCGAATACGATTTAGTTCTTCCCTAGTTATCAACGCACTCTACCTCCAAACTGTATTTCTGAATGATATCTTTTACATCTGCTTTCTTAACCTTTGCATAAACATCTTCATCCACTACTACTACTGGTGCGATACTACAATCTCCAACACATCTACAATCTGTAATAGAGAATTGTAGATCTGGGGTCGTTTCACCACCTTTTATTCCTAAGATATTTTCAAATTCTTCTAAAATACCTTGAGCACCTTTTACATAACATGCAGTACCTAGACAAATGCTGATGTTGTGCTTGCCCTTTGGAATAAAGGTAAATTGAGAGTAATAAGTGGCAACGCCAAATACTTTTGATGCAGGCACATCTAATCCACGAGCAATTATTTCCATAACTTCTTGAGGTAGATACCCAAATTTAACTTGAGCTTCTTGCAATGCCGGAATTAAAGCTCCAGGCATGTCTTTGTGGTCTGAAAGAAATCCCTTAAACTCTAGAATTTTTTCTTTGTTCTTCTCAAGATCAAAGGTAAATTCCATACATACTTCCCCCTTTGTTTTTTCAAATTAACCTAAATAAATCTATGGCATAATAAATATGTGCATTTAGTATACAATACACATAGATTTATAGAGATTAAAGCGTTAATTAATTATTACCATATGCCTCCATAATGATATTATAGAAACTAACTATAATCAAGAATAAATTTATAATAAGAATAATCTTTACTATATCTAAATACAATAAATGTAAACTCTGGGATGTATTAAAAGAACATAGATTATATTTTTATGTAAACTCAAGGTTTTGGATATAAGGTGAAGAATATTGGATTTATGATATTATATAGGTAGGATTATGATATTTGGTGGAGTATTTCTTGAACTTATCGCCATTACTGTATTAACTAGATTGGTTGATGTAAAAGTATAGAGTGCGGTGAAGATATGGAGACAATACTATATATTATTGCTTTAATGACTACTATTGTAATTGTATTATTAATCAATGAGATGTTTTGTGTTGACAAAAAGGCAGTAAAAGATAGACTTGAAATATTTATAGATGTAGAATCTTTACCAGAAGATGAATGAGCTATGAGAAAATCTTTTTTTTAATGAATAATGAAGCCTTTTTATAAAATTTCTCATCGATGTAGCTTTTATTGATAAAGGTGGTCAGGTATGTTATATAATACATTCTATGGAAAAGAATAAAGTGAGCCCATAGTGCCTAAGACATCTTGTGTGTTAGAAGTCCCTTCAGGTACTTTTAAACGCTGTGATTTAGAAATAGGGAATATAGTGGAATTTATTTGATTTTAACTAAAGTTTATTTTAGGTAGGGATTTATGCTTTTGAACCCGAGCTACTGCCAGTCATCCTGAGTACAAGCGAAAAATCTTTGATCTAGTGAAGATTAGCTCTAAATACTGATGGCTAGTGGTTGATTACTAAAGCGCTAAAGGTGCTTTCCCGATAGTGATATGAAAGGATGAACAAGGTGAAAAAAGACTTATTAATACTAATGGATGAGACCATAAAGAGGGAGGCTTCTGATTTACATATAACCGTTGGTGTTCCACCTATGATAAGGGTAAATGGAAAATTAGAGTATTTATCTGATGATGTATATTCTGTTGAAGATACTCAAAACATGGTGATGTCCATAATGAATGAAGAGCAATTTAATACTTTAAAGGAGAAAGGTCAAATTGATTATTCTTATTCTAATACAGGAAAAGGACGATTTCGAATCAATGCTTACAAACAAAGGGGAAGCTATTCTATAGCTTGCAGGCTAGTAAATTTCCAAATCCCTTCTTTAGAGGAACTTCATTTGCCAGGAGTAACACGAGAATTTACTAAGTTTGGCAAGGGCTTGGTTTTAGTGACAGGTTCATCAGGTAGTGGAAAAACGACTACTATTGCCTCTCTGGTAGATATCATAAACCACGAGAGAAATAGCCATATTATTACATTAGAAGACCCTATAGAGTATCTTCATAGACATGATAAAAGCATGGTCAATCAGAGGGAAATAGGAAACGATACTACTGATTACCCTTCAGGGCTTCTGGCAGCTCTTAGGCAGGACCCAGATATTATTGTCATAGGAGAAATCCATGATGTTGAAACTTTGTCTTTAGCTCTTAAAGCTGCAGAAACGGGTCATCTAGTGATTTCAAGTATGCATATTGTAGGAGCTGTCAAGACCATTGAGCGAATTATTGATATTTTTCCACCTCATCAGCAACAACAAGCTAGGGTACAGTTATCGACCGTATTAAGAGGAATCATATCCCAACAATTAATTCCTAGCCAAGATCAAAATGGACGTATTCCTGCAGTAGAAATCCTCTTAAGTAATACCGCTATTCGAAATTTAATACGAGAAAATAAAATGGATCAAATTAATGGAGCTATCCAGATGAATGGAAAACTAGGGATGACCACAATGGACGCTTATTTGATTGATTTACTAAATAGAGGAAAAATATCAAAGGAAAATACCCTGTTTTATAGTATGGATCAAGAGAATATGAAGAATAAATTTATATGGTAGATTTCAACAATAGTCGAGCAATTGTTGAACGATTGTTGAACGATTGTTGAACAATGGTTAAACAGTTGTTTATTCTGTATTAGGAAAGTCCTACTTTTAACCTTAACTTCTAGCTCAGTCATCCTGAGCGTAAGCGAAGGATCTTGACCCAAAAGGAATACCCAAATGCTAGTGGCTAAAGACTAATGACTAGCGACTAAAGTGCCAAAGGCACTTTCTTGCTATTCAACTAAAAAGGAGCTGTGCAGTTGCATAACTCCTTTTGTGTAAGTGAAAGCGTTTTTTCGCACTAAGTTTATTTTCAGAGATCCTTCGTCGCAAGCTTCTCAGGATGACCGATGTAGCACCTTAGATGCTTTACATAGAACTTACAACGTAGAACTTAGAACTAATGTGCCGAAGGCACATTACTGTGCATCCTTCTTGGTCCTATGAATCGTACCATGAGGATGATGGGGTGGGGCGTATATGGAATATAGCTTAATGGGCACATTTCCTGTATTGATTAAATTATGCCATTTACCTGCTGGGACGAAGATAGCGTAATCTTCATATACATAAGCTTGAAAATCTAAATTATCTGGTGTGTCTCCCATTCTTACAATTCCTTGACCTTGTTCAATTCTAAAAAATTGGTCGGTGTCTTCATGGAGCTCTAAGCCGATATCTTCACCTACTCCTATGCTCATAAGAGTAGCTTGAAAATGTTCTCCTGTCCATAGAGCGAGTCGGAAATTATCATTTTGCTCGGTGATTTCTTCTATATTTACTACATAAGGCTCTGGACCATAATCTCTTAGTCTATATCTACTATTATTGGGGTCGCTATGTGAAGGAAATTGGTTTGGGTTTTGTGGGTAATAGCTTTGGTAGTATACTGGTGCAGTATAATATGGGTACTGATAGGGGTATTGATTTATATAATATGAATTATTTAGACCATAATACCAAAAATACCAAAAATCGTAGGGAAGTTTTGTACAACAATGCATAGTATCCATCCTTTCTTAGTTTATTATAGTGTATGTTTACATGCTTACAATTGTGACTTGAGGATATTTTCTTTAAAACTATATTTTACTTATTAAGACCTAAATTCCAAAAGTTTGTATTGATAAAATAATAGTCAGATCCTTAAGCTGACGTTAAATCATTGACTAGCTTTGTTATAAATAAAACCCATTGGAAAGATAAAATGCAATAAAGGATCTAATAAAAATGTATAAGTTTTGTATTTTACTAAAAAATTAAAACAAGTTATGGAAATTAACACGATATTATGTTAGAATTTATAAAGACTTATAATCTCAATTATTGATATATTTTTGTATTCGGTTTCAAGAATGTAATAAAATTATCAATAGTTTTATTAAACTTCATTAAGGGGGGAAGAGGAATTGGTAGACTATACCAAGTTTAAGTTAAAGAGCAAAGAAGAGTTAGCGCCATTGTTAGAGAATAAGGATAGCTTATTTGTTATTGCTTGTAACAAATGCTTCAAAGAATTCGAAATTGGCGATGAGCCCGATTGCAGCAGTTTTGAGCAAATGGCCGATGAACAAGGTAAAACTCTTCTTGGCAGTGGAAAAGTTGATTTTCTGTGTAACGTGACAACTACATCTAAAGCGCTTCAATCTCTAGTACCAGAGGAAGCAGAAAATGTATTTGTCATTTCCTGTGGTTTGGGTATTCAAATGGTTGCAGATCTACTCGAAAAGCCTGTTTACGCAGCAAGTGATTCCATAGCTTATAGGGGTCACCATGGAATGGCGTTAACAGATATTCGTTGTGATGCATGTGGTCAATGTTATTTAAACCTAACAGGTGGTATTTGTCCAATTATCGATTGTTCAAAGAGTTTAATTAATGGACAATGTGGTGGGGCTAAAAATGGTAAATGTGAAGTAGATAAAGACATGGATTGTGGATGGCAAAAAATCTACGATAGAATGAAAGGTCAAAATCGAATTAGCGAATTACTAGATCAACCAATTGAAGTTCGAGACTACTCAAAAGTAAATTATAAGTTTATTGATGAGTACGTTAAGAAAGCTCGTGAGGAGCGCTTTGAAGGTTACTATGGAGGGATTCATCCTACAGAACATAAAGAGTTTAGTGAACACCTATCTCTAGTGAATTTCCCAGATCCATTAAATGTAGTGATTCCATTATCTCAACATGCAGGTGCACCTGCAAATCCAATTGTAGAAGTTGGACAGCAAGTTAAAGTCGGTCAAAAGATTGGCGAAGCAAATGGATTTATCAGTAGTCCAATACACTCTAGTGTTAGTGGTACTGTAGTAGCAATCGAACCTCGATTACATGCTACTTGTGGTTTTGATGTAAATTCTGTTGTAATTCAATCTGATGGAAAGAATACTTTAGACGAATCCGTCAAACCAGCTGGTGATTTAGACAGCCTTACGCCTGATGAAATTGTTGAAATCATTCGCGAAAAAGGAATCGTTGGTATGGGTGGTGCGGGATTCCCGACTGCTGTTAAAGCTAAAGCGCCAAAACCTATCGATGTAATATTGGTAAATGGCTGTGAATGTGAACCAATGCTTACAGCAGACCACCGAGTAATGTTAGAATTTGCAGATGATTTGATCTTTGGTTTACAAGCACTTCTTAAAGCTGCTAATGCACCAAAAGGTATTATTGCAATTGAAGACAATAAACCGGATGCCATTGAATTATTACAAGCTAAAACTGCAGATTTACCAAATATCGAAATCGTTGTTGCAAAGACAAAATATCCACAAGGTGCAGAAAAAATGCTCATAAAACGAGTATTAAAAAAAGAAGTGCCTCGTGGAGGATTACCTGCTGATGTAGGTGCAATAGTAAGTAATATCAGTACTGTTAAGGCAATCTCTGATGCAATTCAAAAAGGTATGCCACTAGTTGAGAGAGTTGTAACTGTAACTGGAGATAGAATCAATAAGCCTGGAAACTACATAGTAAAAATCGGAACCTCTGTAAAAGAGCTTATCGAGCACTGTGGTGGCATAAAAGGTGACGACGTTCTGATTAAAATGGGTGGACCAATGATGGGCTTTAAACTAGATAATCTAAATGTGCCAGTAATGAAAGGTACGAATGGAATCATCGCCATTGAAGACATCATAACAGAAGAAAATGATTGTATTAAATGCGGTCGATGTTCAGACGTATGTCCAATGGAACTTCAACCACTATACTATCCAAAATACGAAAAAGCAGAAGACTGGGTAGCCATGAAGGAAAAGAATATAATGGATTGTATGGAATGCAGATGTTGCCAAAGTATTTGTTCATCTAAGATTATGATCGTAGATGCAATAAAAGCTGGAAAAAAAGCCATAAGGGAGGGTAAATAATATGTTAATTACCCAACTAAAATCAAAAGATGCGATAGCATCCTTAGCACAAGGAAAAACTTTTGTTATAAACTGTCATGGATGTAAAGAAGTTTATTTTCCTGAACACCAAGCTGACGAATTACAAAAAGAATTAGCAGCTGAAAAAGATATTACTGAAATCATGACAAGAGACTATATATGCAACCCAGATCATTTGCAATTGCAACTTGAAAAATATATGGATAAAGTCAAAGATGCAGACACAGTCCTCGTATGTTCTTGTGGTGTAGGCGTGCAAACTGTGGCAAAATACTTAGAAGAAAAAAGAGTATTTTCAGGTTGCGATACTTATCCTTTACCAGGATTTCAAGGAGTCACTCCTCAGGCGCTTGATTGTGCTCAATGTGGGGAATGTTATCTGAATTATACTGGAGGAGTTTGCCCTATTACCGCATGCTCAAAGAGCTTAGTAAATGGCCAATGTGGCGGCTCCAAAAACGGTAAATGCGAAGTCGACAAAGATATGGAATGTGGATGGGAACGCATTTATAGAAAACTTGAGAAGTTAAATAAACTAGATACATTAAAGCATCCAACAAAAGTACGAGATTACAAAAAGCCTTTTGATTTTTCAACTAAAGATGGAGAATAAACACAAAATTGGCTATTCTATTTGCTTTTGTTTCTAGCTAAGATTATTTATGATAAGGGGCGATTTAAAAAATGAGACTTACTGAGTTATTTGAACGTGGCGAGTTTGTAGTTACTGCAGAAGTTGGTCCTCCAAAGGGGATTAATATAGACCATTTAATCGAAGAGGTAAATACGTATTTAAAAGGTAGAGTAACAGCAGTTAATGTTACAGATAATCAATCATCTGTAATGAGACTAGGTTCTTTGGCAACATGTAAAGCATTCAAAGATGAAGGTATACCACCAATATTCCAAGTTACTTGTAGAGACCGAAATCGTATTGCTTTACAATCAGATATCTTAAGTGCAGCAATGCTAGGTATTGATAATTTACTACTTTTAACAGGTGACCATACAACACTTGGAGATCATCCACAATCAAAACCCGTTTTTGATTTAGATTCTGTATCTTTAATTCATGCAGTAAAACAACTTGAATCAGGTGTAGATATTGCTGGAAATGAGCTTGTTGGTGAACCTCCTAAATTTGCTAAAGGAGCTGTTGTTTCACCTTGTAGTGATTCTGTTGATGTTCAACTGGCAAAAATGGAAGCAAAAGTTAAAGCGGGTGCAGATTACTTCCAAACACAAGCAGTTTACGAACCTGAAAAATTCATTGAGTTTATGGAAAAAGCGAAACAATTTGGCGTACCAGTTATGCTAGGTGTAGTTATTCCTAAGAGCGTAGGAATGGTAAAATTCATGAACGCAAATGTAGCTGGTATACACGTTCCAGATCATTTGATTGAAGAACTTAAAAAAGATAAAGAAAAGACAAAAGCTGGTATTACTGGCGTAGAAATCACTGCACGTATTATTAAAGAATGTAAAGATTATTGCGATGGTTTACATATCATGGCATTAGGTTGGGAATCTAAAGTTCCAGATATTCTTACATTAGCTGGACTTTAATAAAATTTTATATAATATAAAATTTTAGAAAAATTACTCTCTGCTGAGAATATGTCGGTATCTAGCAGAGGGTAGTTTTTATTTTTTGATAAAATAATTTATAGAACGATTTTATTTGTGAACCTTTGACAATTTTCAACAAAAAAAAATGATAAAATAGTTACTGGACATAAAGCTTAAGGGGGAATGTATATGCGTGTAGACATTAAAAAAACTTTTTTACAAAATCATAGAATGATTGTAATACTTCTTGGATTACTATACCTTAGTACAATTGATTTTGAACTCTTTCACTATGCAGTCCAAACTATGGGAATCGTTATAGGCGTTATGATTGTTACTATATTTCATCATTCAAAACAGTGCAATCTACATAATAATCAGTTTGGAATATTAGGTATTGGATACATTTCTATTATTTTATTTATTTTCTTACATATGATTACAAAGAACAATATGCCCTTTTTTGATATGAATTCTGATAATCTCTCTCTACAATTTTATTCAGTCGCTAAATATATGAATGTCATTACATTGTTATTATTCGTGATGAACTATCCTAAAAAACTGAATATGAAGGTGGTATGTGTTATTTGTTTTTCCATTTCTATTTTATTGTTTCTGTCTATATTGCGCTGGTCAAACTACCTAGTTGTTTATACTGAGGCTTTTGGTCCGACAAGTTTTAAAAAAGCTAGTATTTTTTTTACTAGTGTTGGTTTGATTTGTACAGTAATAATTTTAGTAAAAAAGAAAGATCAATTTCATCCAAATACTTTTACGTACTTACTCTACTGTTTGATATTTGTTTTTTTCACAAATATAACTTTTACCTTATTCAAAGAAACTGGAGAAGATATGACTGTAATTAGTGACTTCTTTCAAACGGTTTCTTTTTATTGTATTTATAAAGCTATCGTACAAGTGAATATGACCATACCTCTTAAAATACTTCAAGAAAGCAGGGAAAAATATGAGAATCTCGTACAGTTATTGCCAGAAGCAATATTTGTACATTCCAAGGGTAAAATCGTTCTAGCAAATCCTGTTGGATTGAGTATATTAGGTTTGACGAGCCAAGAGGAGTTGGAAGAAAATTCTCTGTGGGACTATATAGAGGTAAAAGAAGAATCCATAATTGGAAGTGCAGATTACAAGAATCAAGAAGCAGACTTAATACAAAAGGACGGGACAAAACTAGATATACTAATTACGACCACTTCCTACGATGTAGATAGCACCTTGATCATCCTGCAAGATGTATCAGAATATAAAAAGACAGAGCGTATGAAATTAGAATTAGAAATCCAGCAAGAAAAACTAAAAACCACTTTAGAATACGAAGAACTAAAGACAAGTTTTTATATAAATATGTCTCATGAATTTAAAACGCCCATAAATATTATATTAGGTGTCATACAGTTGTTGCAGTCAGAAAATCCACCAGAAAAATGGGACAAGTATTTAAGTATTGCAAAGCAAAATAGCTATCGTCTGTGGCGACTTATAGATAATCTTATGGATATTTCAAAAATCAATGCCAAAGCTTATGAAGTCGTAATAGCTGAAAACAATATTGTCCAAATAGTAGAAGATATGGTATTGTCTGTGGCAGAATATATGAATCGTAACAATAGTGGCAATCACATATCTATTACATTTGATACAGATGTAGAAGAAAAAATCATACCCTTTGATCCTGATCTTATCGAAAGGATATTATTAAATTTACTTTCAAATGCAATAAAATTCTCAAAGGAAAATGGAAATGTACTGGTAAACATTCAAGATGGGCAAGAATACATTACCATAATTGTAGAAGATGATGGAATAGGTATTCCAGAAGATCAAATACCATTTATATTTAGGTGCTTTGCTAAAGTAGATGACTCCTTAACAAGAAGATGTGAAGGCAGTGGCATAGGTTTGTCTATCGTATACGCTTTTGTAAAGATGCAAGGAGGCAAGATAGAAGTACATAGCAAAGCGAATTGTGGCAGCAAGTTTATCATACAATTGCCGGTAGGGAAACAAGAGAAAAGTGGCAATGAAGTAAAAGTATTGCCTATTCGCTCAGAGTTGATTTCCATAGAGTTTTCGGATATTTATTCATAGCGTCTAATTTTTAGGTTTTGAGAAAACGTTTACTCTTTAATAAAAAAATTGTTAGGACGGCTATTTTGATTCATTGATCTAATTTGAAATGATTTTACTACAAAAAAAATTGTCTCCTACATTACAATATTAATGCGTTAAGGGAGCTTTCTAACTTTATAATGTAGAGGGCACTTAGTTAATTAATATACAAACATAAACCTTACAGGAGACCATAAGGCTTTTCTTTCAAGATAATGATCTGAAAGAAAAACCCTTTAATTTTAAAATTTTAATAAGAACATAAAAGAAAGCTACATATAATGCTATAAAACCCGAAATTTATATTTATAAAAATTTGTCGCTAAAAACATAGAAGTGTTGATTAATCTAAAAAGATGTTATATACTATATCCATAAACAAAAAAATACAATATGATGGAAGTGGGTATAGAAGGATAGTTTTATTACTTATTGAAAAGTATAACTATAATTTCATAAGTGATAATTTTAACAAAAACCCTGAGTCTTCATAGGATTAGACCTTACTCATACTTAAATTTAAGCTCCTAAAGCTTACTTTAATTCTCGTTATAAAGTGTGAAACTCGCACTATACATAGTAAAAATGATCAGGATTTAATATTAATAAATAACAGTGAAAATTAGATTGAATAAGAATACATATATTATTCAATGCTAGAAAAGGAGAAGACCATGAGTAGAAATAAAAGACATCCTCTGGAAAATCTCGCTTTACTGAGCCAGGTTGGATTATCGATGTTTATACCTATTATTGGATGCTTTTTCTTAGGCAAGTACTTAGATACGGTGTTTTCAACAGGAAATATACTTTTACTGATTTTCACGATTTTAGGTGTATTAACGGCTTTTCGAAATTTATTTGTAATAGGAATGAAATCTGGCGCAAACCGAAAGGATGATACCTATAAAAGAATTAGAAAATAGAACTATCATAAAAAGATCTGTAATTATAGGAGTTTGTCTAGGGATTATTTCTTTTTTTTTAATGGATAATGGAGCTACTTTTGTTAGAGGAATTGCTTTTAGTCTGATTTATAGTCTACTAAGTTTTCGATTATTAGAATTAACCCTTAGAAAGTCTGTTAAGATGCATCCTGAAGCAGCTAAAAAATATGTATTTTCCCAATATAGCATAAGGTACCTTTTAACTGGAGTGGTTGTTTACATATCTCTGACCAATCCAAAAATCAATATAGTAGGAACAATAATTGGATTATTCATATTAAAAATAGTTATAGTTTTATCCAGTATTGTTTCAAAAAAGAAAGAAGCTAATGAAGTTAATAATGTAGAAGGAGGTGATATATTTGGCAGAAGGTCCTAAGATTTATGCTGAAATACTTGGCATTCAGATTACTACGTCTACCATAAATATGTGGATGGTTATGGCTGTAATTATTATATTATGCGTAGTATCTACTCGAAATTTGAAGACAGTACCAGGAAAAATGCAAACCATTTCAGAGTTAATTGTCACTACCATGAATAATATGGTGGAATCTACTATGGGAAAAAAGAATATGAGTTTTGCTCCTTATATGCTTACTCTTATAGTATACCTAGCTTTTGCAAATACCGTAGGGCTGATTGGTATGAGACCACCTACTGCAGATTTGAACATGACACTAGCACTATCCATACTAACCTTTATTTTGACACAGTTTTTTGCTATTAAGTCAAAGGGAATAGGTACTTATTTAAAGGGCTACATAGAGCCGTTTCCTTTTCTTCTCCCTATGAATATTATGGGAGAATTAGCAAATCCCATATCTTTAGGTTTCCGTCTATTTGGTAATTTGCTTGGTGGAACCATTATTATGGGGTTGCTCTATACAGGATTAACGAATTTAATGAAAGTCCCCTTAGTTATTCCGATTTTAGCCCATGCGTACTTTGACATCTTCTCAGGATTATTGCAGAGTTTTATCTTTGTTATGCTATCCATGGTATTTATTGCTATGGCCATGGACTAAATGAGTTGATTTAAATCTAATTAAATAATATTAAATTTAAGGAGGAACAAAAATGATAACAGGAATAGAAATAATTAAAGCGTGTTCAGCAATAGGTGCAGGATTAGCTATGATCGCAGGTTTAGGACCTGGTATTGGTCAAGGTTTTGCAGCAGGAAAAGGTGCAGAAGCAGTAGGTCGTCAACCAGATGCAGCAGGAGAAATTACAAGAACTATGCTATTAGGTCAAGCGGTTGCAGAGACAACAGGGATTTATTCTTTAGTTATTGCATTAATTCTAATATTTGCAAATCCATTTATTTAAAAATTAGATCTTTTGCATCAGTTCTGCTGCTGTCTAGGACCAAAGGGACGACGAGAGCAGCCTAGAAGTGAGCATGTCAGGCACGTCCAAGAGAACGAGCAGGAGTGAAGTTCGATTGGATATGGGCTACGGCTTACTGGAAAGGAGGTTCATCTTGGAAAACGCAAGTTTAGTTACCGCTAGTGTGAAAAATATCATATTTAACATGGCTAACTTTCTTATATTTTTCTTCATAATAAAGCATTTTTTCTATGAAAAAATAAATGGCTTTATTCAGAAGCGATCTGATGATGTGTCTTTAGAACTAAAGAATGCACAAGCATTAAAAGCAGAAGCAGAAGGATATAAGGCAGAATACTCTGCTAAATTAGCCAAAGCTGAAGAGCGCTCAAAGGAAATCATTGAAGAAGCGATCAATACAGCGAAAGATAGAAAAAGCGAAATCATTGAAGAAGCAAATAAAGAAGCAATGAAAATTCAAGAGCGTGCAAAAGCTGAAATCAATTTAGAAAAGAAAAAAGCTTTAGAAGAGGTCAGAGGAAATATTGTTGACTTAACCATGTATGCTACAGAAAAAGTTATAAAAGAAAGCTTACACAAAGCAAAACACGAACAATTAATCTTGGATTCTATCAAAAAAGTTGGTGAAGTCAAGTGAGTTTAGGGAGCAGAAGATACGCTACGGCACTTCTAGAAATCGCTAAAGAAAACAATATATTAGATGAAATGTACCAAGAACTTGAAATGGTAGTCGAAGAGTTGACAAAGGAAAAGAAAATGTGGCAACTTATGACGAGTGCTCAAGTTCAAAAGGAAGAGAAAGAGGAAATTCTTCAAAAGGTATTTGATAAAAGGATCCATAATTTCTTATATAATTTTCTAATGGTTTTACTTAAAAAGAATCGATTCTTTGAATTAGAACTTATATTTTTAGCCTTTAAAGAAAGTTATTTAAGTGAAAAAAACATCTTGGAAGCCTCTGTTCTTTCGGCTATTAAACTTACAGACGAGCATATGCAAAAAGTTCAAGAACAGCTTGAAAAGAGGACGAGAAAAAAGGTAATAATTAAAAATATTATTGAAGAATCTATCCTTGGTGGTTTGGTCATCTATATAGGGGAACAAGTTATTGACGGAAGTGTACGTAATCAGTTGAATGTATTACGAAGCAATTTGCAGAATATTGGATTAGAAGAAACAGAGGTGATTAAGTGAATCTTAGGGCTGCAGAAATCAGTAAAATTATAAAAGAGCAAATACTGCAATACGAGCAAAAGCTAGAAGTAAGAGATATTGGTACTGTTCTTCAGGTAGGAGATGGAATTGCCCGAGTACATGGCATAGACAACGCCATGGCTGGTGAGCTGCTTGAGTTTCCTAATGAGGTTTATGGCATGGCCCTAAACTTAGAAGAAGATAATATTGGTTGCGTTCTTTTAGGGGATGATAGCAGTATTGTTGAGGGAGATATCGTAAAGAGCACGGGTAAAATTGTAGAGGTACCAGTAGGAGAGGAACTTATCGGACGTGTTGTCAATTCATTGGGACAAGCCATCGATGGAAAGGGCACGATACATACCAATAAGTCACGACCTATTGAAGTAAAAGCTTCTGGCGTTATTGAGAGAGAATCCGTCTCGCAACCACTGCAAACGGGATATAAAGCTATCGACTCTATGATTCCTATTGGAAGAGGTCAAAGGGAATTAATTATCGGTGATAGACAGACAGGAAAGAGTGCTATCGCTATTGATACAATTATCAATCAAAAGGAAGAAGATGTTATTTGTATCTACGTAGCTATTGGTCAAAAAGCTTCTACAGTAGCTCAAGTTGTAGGAAAGCTTGAAGAACACGGCGCAATGGATTATAGCATCGTAGTGGCAGCAACTGCTAGTGAATTATCTCCACTTCAATACATTGCACCTTATAGTGGAGTAACGATTGCTGAATATTTTATGGAAAAGGGAAAAGACGTACTTATTGTCTACGATGATTTATCAAAACATGCAGTAGCTTATCGTACAATGTCTTTATTATTAAAACGATCACCAGGAAGGGAAGCCTATCCAGGGGATGTATTCTATCTGCATTCTAGATTATTAGAACGTGCGGCAAAACTTAAGGATGGCGGATCTATTACGGCTCTTCCTATTATAGAAACACAAGCAGGAGATATTTCGGCGTATATTCCTACGAATGTTATTTCCATTACAGATGGTCAAATATTCTTAGAATCTGAACTCTTCTTTGCAGGAGTCAGACCCGCGGTTAATCCAGGGATTTCTGTATCTCGAGTAGGTGGCGCGGCTCAGATAAAAGCAATGAAAAAATTAACAGGGCCTCTAAGAATTGAATACGCCCAGTATAAGGAATTAGCAGCTTTTGCTCAATTTGGATCCGACTTAGATGAAGGTACCAAAGCTCAACTAGAAAAAGGGGAACGTATCGTAGAACTCTTAAAGCAAGATCAATACTCTCCTATGAAGGTTGAGCATCAAGCTATCGTAATTTATGCTGTTACGAATGATTATACTAAGGACATTCCTTTAGACCAATTCAAGGAATTTGAAAGACAGCTTATTAGTTATGCAGATAGACAATACCGTGAACTCCTTCAAAGTATTAAAGAGGGTCAAGGTCTTACAGATGAGATGAGCTCACAGATAGGTGAGATGATCCAGAAATTTAAACAAGGCTTTAAAGGGATCTAAGGGAAAGAGGTGAAAATCTATGGCTGATAATATGAGGGCGATTAAGAGGAGAATTAAGGGCGTAAATAGTACAAAGCAAATCACACATGCAATGGAATTGGTTGCATCGTCCAAACTCCGAAAGGCCAGAGAAAAAGCTGAAGCCAGAAGGGCATATTTTGATGAGATGATTCAAACGGTTAAAGAATTAGCTTCTCAACAAGTAGGAAAACCAACAAGCCCTTATTTAATGAAAGGTCAAGGCAAGAAATCTCTAGTCATTGTCATTACAGCAAATAGAGGTTTAGCAGGTGGATATAACAATAATGTAATTAAATTAGCCCTTTCCCATAGAGAAAACAAAGATGATATGAGTTTTATGGTTGTAGGGAGAAAAGGTATAGAATTTTTCAAAAATAGGGATTACCATGTTGCATCTACCTTTCATGTAAATACAGAAGAACCTTCCTACCAAGAGGCTAGGCAGATCGGTGATAAGGTTATTTCTCTATTTGAATCAGGAGAATTCGATCAAGTATATATTGCCTATACAAAATTTATATCTACTATTAGTCAAAAACCTCAATGTGTACGGATATTGCCTTTAGATAAGGACAGTCTGGAAACAGGAGAAAATGAAAAAAGTAAGAGTATTTCAGCCACAATGCAATATGAACCTAGCGAAGAAAGTGTACTTGAATATATCATTCCCAAATATATTATGAATACCATTTATGGAGCAATGATAGAGGGAGCCGCAAGCGAACAAGGAGCAAGAAGAGTTGCAATGGAAGCGGCTACAGACAATGCGGAAGAAATGATTGAAGAGTTAACCTTGAGTTATAATAGAGCAAGGCAAGCGCAAATTACACAAGAAATCGCTGAAATCGTTGCAGGGGCAAATTCTGCAAAATAAAATTTGAACACAAGTAAACAAGAGATTGGAGGCAAAAGAGTGGCTAAAAACATTGGATATATTACACAAGTCATCGGCCCAGTCATTGACGTAAAATTTGAATTTCAAAATTTACCCAAGCTATACAATGCCATAAAAATAGATAATCATGGAAAAAGCCTCATCGTTGAAGTAGCGCAGCACTTAGGAGACGATGTAGTAAGATGTATTGCCATGGATTCTACAGATGGGTTAAGAAGAGGAGACGCAGCCGAAGACACAGGTTCACCTATTACGATACCTGTTGGTGATACTACA
>NZ_CALNCS010000213.1 GCF_937875145.1 Alkalibaculum bacchi
CCTTAAAGGAGAGAGGATGATTGGACAGATTCCTCGTGCCATGAGAACAAAAGAAGTTGAAGATTTAGTTAGCAAATTTGCTGACGGAGCTGTTCGCCTAAAAAGTGCTGGATTTGATATCATTATGATTTTGGCCGGGCATGGTTATTTGTTTAATCAGTTTCTCTCTCCTTACCATAACAGAAGGACTGACAAATATGGTGGTTCTGAAGAAAATCGTATGCGATTTCTCATGGAAACTGTACAAGCAGTACGAGAGAAAATTGGTGATACCCCATTGATGGTACGTCTATCTGCTAGTGAGGATTTTGTTGGTGGTTATGAATTTGACTATATTGAACGTGTAAGCTTAAAACTCCAAGAATTGGGAGTCGATTCGATCAATTATTCTAATGGTAACTATCATGGATTCTATAATACCATCTCATCTCACCACGGCAAGCCATGTCATTTGGTGCCTTATGCAGAGCGTTCATCAAAGATTCTTGATATACCTGTTTCATGTGTTGGTCGTATAACTACTCCTGATGAAGCTCTGGATATTATTGTAAACAAGAAGGCAGATATGGTTTGGATGGGGCGTCAATTTCTAGCTGATCCAAATTGGCTAAAAAAGGTTAAATCTGGTGGAAGGATACGCTATTGTCTAGCTTGTAATCAAGGATGTATAGGTAGATTTTTTGAGGGTAAACCAATCGCTTGTTCTATCAACTATGAAGTCGGTCGTCAGATCGATTTGAAGGAGAAAAAGAAAATTAAACCTGAACCAAAGAGGGTGCTAGTTATAGGTGGTGGTGTATCAGGTATGGAAACAGCAAGAGTAGCTTCTAATCGTGGTCATATGGTAACATTAATAGAGAAAACTAGCGAATTAGGTGGACAGCTTATTGCAGCAGGCATGACGCCTAGTAAAGAGAGATGTACCGAATTAAAGGATTTCCTCGAAGGTAGTATCAGAGATAATGGGGTGAATATACTTTTAAACACACCTTACAGCAATGAGATATTAGAAAAGGTTCAACCTGATGAAATAATTATAGCTACAGGTGCTGTTCCAGTTCTACCCAAAATTAAAGGCATAGCCAATAATGACAATGTTGTACTGGCGGAAGATTTTCTACGCACTAGAAAAACAGATTACATGCATCCAGTGATTATAGGCGGTGGTCAGATTGGTATTGAAACCGCTGAATTACTGCTTAAAGCTGGTTGTCAAGATGTTAAAGTATTCGAAATTTGTGATGATGTTTTACAAGGTGTAATGCCTCTAACCAAGGCACAAGTTTTATTAAGTGTTCAATCAATGAGTTGTGAGATTCATGTAGTTACAAAAATATTAGAGGTAGGTAACGATACTGTAACATATGAGTGTATCGATGCCGAAAGATTCGATGGCCCAACAACAATACCAGCTGATATAATAATTATAGCTACTGGGTATAAGGCAAACCCATTGGAAATTGAAGCTAATGTGCCAGTGCATTGTATAGCCTCTGTTGACCGTGGTGATATTTTGCATAGTATTGAAGCTGCCGGAGACGTTGCTTGGAACTTATAATTGCATAAGAAAGTATCAGTAAAAAAGTATATTAGAGTAGAACCTTTGTAGCGAATAATTAATTGTATATAATGAGAAAGTTTGTAATTAGCTCATATTCAGATATTTTATTATTTATAAGAATACTGTTGGAGTAGTAGGCAAGCTACTGCTAATTATTAATTTTACATATCGACTTTATTTGCTACTCTTATTACTAATGTTTCTTAAATATAATCAAATCCCCTTAAAGTAAACGAAGGAATAATATATAACTTTAAGGGGATTTTGCATATCAGAAAAAGTCATTACAACATAGAATTTAAATTGACATAAGAAAAAAATATCACGGAGGCAAGTGCATATCAAGAAAGCAAATGTATAAATGTATCAAAAATGAATTATCATATAACAAATTAAATTATATTTAGTAATTAAATATGGAAAAAACATGGTATAAATAAATATATTACTGCTATTAAAGAATAACTAATTAGTCAAGGTTATCTATGATGTTAATTGCAAGAACTTTTTGTAAAAAGTTGCAAGTCAAAAATGTATATTAT
>NZ_CALNCS010000214.1 GCF_937875145.1 Alkalibaculum bacchi
CTCCATGCAAATTTATAAATACATGGACATTGGTACAGCGAAGCCTACCGTAGACGAAATGGACGGAGTCCCTCATTATATGATAGATCATATTAAGCCAGATGAAGAATTCTCGGTAGCGGTTTTTCGTGAGTTAAGCGAAAAATGCATTGAAGATATTTTATCTAGAAATAAAAGACCTATTATAGTAGGCGGTACAGGCTTGTATGTAAACTCTTTGACAAAGCCATGGGATTTTTCAAAGACAGAGCCTAACGAAACTTTGAGAGGCGAATTAGAAGCTCTTGCACAAGAAAAAGGAACTTATTATCTTCATGAACGTTTAAGAGAAGTAGACCCGATTTCAGCACAAAACATTCATCCCAATAATGTAAAGAGGGTAATAAGGGCATTAGAAGTATACAAGACTTCTGGAAAAACAAAATCTCAATTAGATCAAGAATCTATGAAAAATGAATTAAAATACGAGCCTATTTTATTAGGACTATCTATGGAGCGAAGCACTTTATACGCTCGAATTGAACTTAGAATTGATAAAATGATAGAAGCTGGTTTAGTAGAAGAAGTAAAAAAGCTTCTAAATATGGGCTACAAAGAAGACTTAGTCAGCATGCAAGGCTTAGGCTACAAAGAAATCGTCAAATACTTAAAAGGTGAATACTCTCTAGAAGAAGCCATAGAAATCCTAAAAAGAGACACAAGGCACTTTGCCAAAAGACAACTCACATGGTTTAGAAGAGATGAGCGGATTAAATGGTTTAAGATAGAGGATTACTTTTCGCTAGATGAGCTGGAAGAAGATATGTTACGTTATATTAAATGGTTAAAGCATTAAGCCATCAGCGACCAGCGATCAGGGTTTAGGTATTCTTTTCGGGTCTTAAGATTCTTCGTCAGAATAGATCTATTACTAGTTATGCATTCGGCGCGTAGCTAATCAGTAAGGATCCAGTTTTGTCATCCTGAGGAGCTTGCGACGAAAGATCTTACCTACCTCGCCTAAAGGCGAACACGGTTTTTTCAGCTTTCCGCCTTCCACTTTCAGCTTTTCAGCTTTTAAGCTTTTAAGGTTTTGCTGACCACCCGACCACCTGACCACCTGACCACCTAATTTTAAAGCTTTTGTTGACCACCTAAAAAAGGAGATTTTATCATTGCACAAAGATACATTTGAATTTATCAAAAGAGAATATAATATAGATGATAGCGTCATAAAGTTTTGTTCTAAAAGCGAGGAAAAAATCATCTCTCGTTTTAAGAATATTGATGAAATAAGAGAACATAATCAGCTAAAAGTCATTTCCGCTTTACAAAAGGCGCGTATAGGTGACAGACATTTTCAAGTGTCTACTGGTTATGGATACAATGATGAGGGGCGAGAAGGGGTAGAGAAGGTTTATGCTACTGTATTTAATAGTGAAGACGCTTTAGTAAGGCCACATATTTCTTCTGGTACCCATGCTATATCCCTTTGTTTATATGGCGTGTTAAGACCAGGTGATGAGATATTAGCCGTTACAGGTGCACCTTATGATACCATCCAAACCGTTATCGGTTGGGATAATAATGAGGGAGATTTTGGCACATTAAAAGATTATGGCGTAAACTATAATCAAGTTGACTTAGTAGATGGTAAAGTAGACTATTCATCTATTAAAGAAGCTATCCATTCAAAGACCAAAATGATTTACATACAAAGGTCTACAGGTTATGCATGGCGAAATGCTCTAACGATTAGCCAAATTGCAGAGCTGATTGATTTTGTCAAAGGCATTAAGAAAGACGTTATCGTTATGGTTGACAACTGCTATGGTGAGTTTATGGATACATTAGAACCTACTGATGTTGGAGCAGACCTTATAGCTGGATCTTTGATCAAAAATCCAGGAGGCGGCATTTCGCCTACAGGAGGTTATATTGTAGGAAAAGAGGAGTATGTATACAAGGCCGCTTGTAGGTTGTCCGCTCCGGGTATTGCAAAGGAGACAGGGTCTACTTTAGGTATTAATCGAACTTATCTGCAGGGCTTGTTTTTAGCTCCTCATATTGTTTCAGAAGCAGTAAAAACAGCCATACTTGCTGCAAAAGTATTTGAAGATTTGGGCTTTGAAGTACGCCCTAAATCAGATGATTACAGAAGTGATATCATTCAAAGCATAAAATTAGGAGATCCTAAGGCCGTCATAAGCTTTTGTAAAGCCGTTCAAAAGGCAGCGCCAGTAGACTCTTACGTAACACCAGAACCTTGGGATATGCCAGGATACGACAGTCAAGTTATTATGGCAGCAGGAGCCTTTATACAAGGTTCATCTATTGAATTAAGCGCTGACGCCCCAATGCGAGAACCCTATATTGCCTATTTACAAGGAGGTCTTACTCATGATCATGGTAAATTAGGCTTATATCTTGCGTTGCAAGAATTAATGGAAACAGGATTTATTACCTTATAATGGAATGATAAGGTAATACGTATCAGGGTAAAATGTATAATTATGGCATCATTAAACAATTTTATATTGTTTTAAATATAAAAAAAGGAGTGAAGTATAATGAGATTTCATGTTTTTGAAAGTCCTAAAGAAGCAAGTGCATTTGCTTCTAATATTATTGCAGAACAAATTAAGCAAAAGGAGGACACCGTATTAGGCTTGGCGACAGGTTCTACTCCTATTGAAACTTATCAAAACTTAGCTGAAAAAAATAAAAATAACGAAATTAGCTTTAAGAAAGTACGTACTGTTAATCTAGATGAATACGTTGGTCTAAGCGGAGATCATGATCAAAGTTATCGATATTTTATGAATACAAACTTATTCGATCATATTGATATTAATAAAGAAAATACCCATGTACCATTAGGAGACGCAGAAGACTTAGAAAAAATGTGTGAAGAGTACGAAAAATTGATTCAAGATCTTGGTGGAATTGATTTACAAGTATTAGGGATAGGAAATAATGGGCATATTGGCTTTAATGAACCTGATATAAAGTTATATAATGAGACTCATGTTACGGATCTTACTGAAAGCACGATAGAAGCCAATAAGAGATTTTTTGAAAGTAAGGATGAAGTTCCAAGACAAGCGGTTACTATGGGCATGGCAAGTATACTAAGAGCAAAACACATCATCGTTCTGGCATTTGGTACTTCAAAAGCAGATATGGTTAAAAGATTGAAGGACGCATATCTTGATCCACAATGCCCTGTTACATTCTTAAAAATTCATGAGAATGTAGATATTATTTTTGATAAAGACGCAGGTTCAAAATTATAATTAAAAGTATAAATATTTTATTTAACTAGAATAGTCCTACATTTAACTCTAGATTCTACACAAGTCATCCTGAGCGCAAGCGAAGGATCTTTGACCTGTAAGACTTGACCCTAGC
>NZ_CALNCS010000215.1 GCF_937875145.1 Alkalibaculum bacchi
ATTGTTTAACCATTGTTTAACTACTGTTCCACCATCGTTTAACTATTGTTAATTATTCTCGCTAGTTACTGAAATCTCCTCTGTAGCTTGCACTACCGGCACAGCCATATTCTCATTAGAATTGCTCGCTGGATGATACGTCGGCACTACACGGGTCATTACTTCCTTAATATCGGCGTTAACGTCTTTTAGGGTTTGTTTTAGTAGGGCTATGTTTCTTAGTAAAATTTTGTAGTCTAGGTCTCCTGGTTTACCTATTAGGATTTTGCTATGGGTGGTGTTGGCTATTCCTTCTTCGTTTAGGAGAAGCTCTTCGTATAGCTTTTCTCCTGGTCTAAGGCCTGTGATTTCTATTGGGATTTCTACGTCTGGTTCGAAACCGCTTAGGCGGATTAGGTCTCTAGCTAAGTCTATAATTTTTACTGGTTCACCCATATCTAGAATGAAGATTTCTCCACCTTTTGCCATGGCACCTGCTTGAATCACTAATTGGGATGCTTCTGGAATAGTCATAAAGTATCGGATAATCTTTTCATGAGTGACTGTCACGGGGCCACCTGATGCGATTTGTTTTTCAAATAGTGGAATCACACTGCCATTGCTGCCCAATACATTGCCAAAGCGGACAGCTACAAATTCGGTCTTGCTAGCTTTGTTGATGGATTGGACTATCATCTCACATAATCTCTTAGAAGCCCCCATAATATTTGTTGGGTTTACAGCTTTGTCTGTTGATATGAGGACAAATTTTTCTACGTGATACTTGTCCGCTGTTTGAGCTGTATTTAGAGTGCCTAGTACATTATTTTTGATGGCTTCTCTTGGGCTGTCCTCCATTAAAGGTACGTGTTTATGTGCTGCTGCATGAAAGACCACCTGTGGTCTAAATTTTCTAAAGATTTGTTCCATTCGATCTTCATCTCGTACAGAGCCAATGAGAACCGTAAGGTTTAAGTGAGGCATTTTTCTTTTTAGTTCATTTTGTAGGTCGTAAGCATTGTTTTCATAAATGTCTAAAATAATGAGTTCAGCGGGGTCAAAGTTTGCAATTTGCCTACATAATTCAGAACCAATAGAGCCTCCACCACCAGTGACGAGAACCCGCTTGTGCTTAAGATAGCCGCAGATTTCAGCATTGTTTAAATTAATAGGATCTCTGCCTAATAAGTCTTCGATTTCTACCTCACGAATTTGCTTTGCAAGATCTTTGCTATCAATTAGATTAGAAAGACTCGGAACAATTTTTGTCTTACATTTGGTTTTTTTGCATTCATTAACAATTTCTCTAATGGTATCTGGTTCAACAGAAGGCATAGCAATGATAATCTCTTGAATCCTATGTTCTTTGACGAGCTTGTCTAATTGACTTAACTCCCCTAAGACTTTGTAGCCATTAATATAAGTACCTAATTTACATATATCATCATCTATAAAACCGATGATCTTATCCTCGATCCTAGGATTACCTCTGTATTCCCTTAAAATACTTACCCCTGCATCCCCTGCACCTACAATGAGGACATTTTTGCCATTAGCAGGTATATTATAGTTCTTAAATCGTCTAGCTGCTCTATAGCTAATTCGAATACCGCCTGTAAAAGTTGTATCTAATATACAGTTTACAATGGCATAGCTTATTGTGAGTTCAGGGCTAATTAAATTAAAGATAAAAAAGGTTAAAAAGTTAGAGACTGCATTTGCCAAAGTAATCTTAAACATTTCCTCAACACTAGCATATCTCCACAAAGTGTTGTATGTATTTGTAATAAAAAGCAAACCAAATTTTATAGTAAGGGCAATAATCAAGAAATTAGAAAATTGCGTTATGATGACAGCGCTGTTTTCCGTTAAGATAGCAGATACGTACAGGGAAAACGTAAAAAATAATCCGTCTAGCATTGCTACCATTCCTATGCGTATTGTTTTTTCTCTCATGGGTAAAAGTTCCTTCTTTCGGGTTTTTATTCATGCTTAGTTTAGTATACATTTTTTCTTGGCCAAAGACAATATGTGCTGGGGTCCCAAATTTTCTAGGTGGTCCGTCGGTCAGCAAATGCGCCCCCTCGCCTTGAGGCGAGGTTGTTTTTGTTATGTATTTATCTTTTCGGTTTAGGAATGTATTATAAAGATTCTACTATAAGTAGTATGTCGAAATAGAGAGGATTGTGTTAGAATATGGGCTTTTTTCGTCACATTACCTGTGTCAAGGTTGGCGACCTTACTACCTTATCTCAAATTCCATCGCTTATTTCATTCACAATCCCTGACGCTTGGTATCCACCATCTTCATAAATAAACTCATGCAAATACTTCACATTGTCTACTAAACTGTTTGGTTTTAGGTAGTAGACTCCGTTCCATGTGCCGCCTTTGGAATATTCATCTAATGGAAGGCGGGTGTTTTCTAACGTTTTTATGTTTGATGAGAATACATCTGTTGCCAGACCTACCATGTCTACCGTGCTTAGGCTTGTCTCTACATTAGGGGTTAGGGTTTCTATTAGGGCTAGGGCTTGGGTTAGGGATTTGCTGTCTAGGACTTTGTAGATGACGTTTTCCAGGACTTTTCGCTGTCTTTGCGTTCTCTCGTAGTCGCCGTCTCCTGAGTAACGTATCCTGCTATAAGATACCGCTTGATCTCCGCTTAAGTTTTGTAACCCTGTGCTATTGACACCTGGAAGATGTCGGATTTCATAATCCTTCACATCAATTTCTACTCCACCTATGGCATCGACAATCTTTGCCATGGCGCTAAAGTTGACTGTTACGTAGTTTTTGATGTTCATATCAAAGTTCTTATTGATGGTCTTAATCGCTAGTTCTGGTCCTCCAAAAGCATAAGAGTGGTTGATCTTATCGTATCCTCTATCAGGAATATTCACATATGTATCACGCATGATAGATGTAAGCTTAATCTTTTTATGTTGCTTGTCCAATGAAGCAATCATGATCGTATCAGAGCGAGTTGCACTATCGTAATCATTGGCTCGAGTATCGATGCCAAATAAGGCAATATTGATAATTTTATCATCCTTTTTAGATGATTCAGGCGAGATGTTTAGCTCTTCATCATTTTTGGAGATGTCTACTCGGCTCATGTCTCCTAGGTATTTATCAAATAGATAAATGCCTCCAGCGGAGATTAGGAGGATGAGGGCGAGGAAGCCAATTAATACTTTTTTTCCGGTGGAACGTTCTTTTTTCTTAGTAGCCATTGTGGTGCACCTGCTTTCTCTTTTTAGGTGGTAAGCAAAACGATCCCTTATCTTAAGGGTGATCCTATTTTTAGTTTGTTACTTTATTCTATTTAAATTGTTTAGGACGCTTGTAATATAGTGGCTAGGTAGTTATCAAAGATGCGTTGGTATTTTGCTGACCACCTGTTTAGAATTGCTCACAATTTTAAACAATCAACGCAAAGGCCGTAGCTAAAATCGGCACAACTATAGACAATATACACAACCACAGCATGACCATGGTAAATTTATTTTTCTTCATAAAAATCACCTCGTTGTTTTAAATAAATTATGTATTATTGTATCACAGGAGTGTTGAATTGAATAGATACAAGGTTCTATAAAATCAGTTTTATGATAAGACTAAATATATTTCTGCAACAAATTACTTTTATATGGGTTGATATTTCCTCCATATCCCATTTATATAGTAGGAGGTGAAAATATGGCACTTGAAACCAATGTCTCAAATTTAAAATTACAGCTAAAGTATAACTATGGAGTGGATGACAGCGGAAATGTAATAACAAAGTCCAAAACCTACTCTAATATTAACAACGCTGTAACAGATCAAGTAAAATACGATGTCGCAATAGCTATCGCCGCCCTTCAAGCTCACGCTCTTGAAGAGGTTCACGTGATACAGGATAATCTTTTATTGAATGTTTAAGACCACCTGCACCGGCTATTAATATACAGGGAAATAAATGCTCTTAACCTTTATCATGAACGAGTAACACTCACTAAAAGAGAGGAGGTGCAAAATGCCTGAAGTAAAACTTGACCTTAGCTTCAAAAGAGCTGATGGTGGTAATTCAAAGATATCTATTGAAGATGCTAAAGCTGATATTACAGAAGCCCAAGCTAATAGCTTAATGGATTTGATTATTGCTAATAATATTTTTACACCAAATGGATCTAGCTTAACTGCAAAGAGCAAAATCGAATTAATTTCTACGGATGTTGTAGAGTTTGCTATTATTTAACGGCATGTAGTGGATGAAAAGAGCACCTTGATGAATAGGGGTGCTCTTTTTATTGTGGTTTGGATAGATGGTCACACTTCCGGATTGCGTCAATAGAATAATATTGTATGATTTAAATTTTCATTAAGGAGGTGAGTCCCATAGACCTCATTTTTTTAATAGATGAAATTAAAAGCGGAGATACATCTCAAATGGAGGTCTTGATTGAACAGGTTCGGCCGGTTACTTTGTCAATGATAAAGAAATACGGCTACTATGATAGTTTTGAAGAAAATTATCACAATGCTATGGTTCAATTATTAGAAGCCATACAGGAGTTTGATAAATCAGAACAAGTACCTTTTGCAGCCTTTTATAAAAAAAAGCTCTTTTATTTCTATATGGATGTTATAAGAGAGCAGGCTGATAAAATAGAATTCGTCGAAACGATGCCTACTTTTGATAACCTAAAGGATGAAAATTTGATTGAGCAGGATAAGAGTCTAGACAAAATCATCTGGAGGGAAAATACGGAAGATATTCAAAGAGCATTGATGAAACTTACACCTAAGCAGCGGTGGATTATCCAAGAATATTTTTATAAGGGAAAAAAAATCCAGCAGATTGCTAAAGAGAATAACCGTCATCCACAAACGATAACAAAGTTAAAAGCGCGGGCGCTACATGTGCTTCGCGCACAATTAAGAGTTGAGAATATACCATTTAGAATTCATTAAATAGGCTTGGGTCAAGTATAACTACTTTGGGCATTGTTTAGCTTTGCGTTTTTTATTGATTGCAGATGGAGAAAAAGCTAATACTTCAACATCTTCCTTCCCAACAACCCTATCTTTCTTGCCATGTATTGAATTAGGATAAATGAGATTACTAGTATGACTAGGCCCAGTTCTCGGGAGACTTGGGAATAGATTACGGATATGGTGGAAAAGAGGATGCTCATGCCGTAGATCGTCAGGACGGTTTTGGTTTGGGAGCTGTTGGTCGTCATTAGTAAGTGGTGGAGGTGTTCTTTGTCCGCTTGGGCAAAGGATTGGCCTCTTAGCTTTCTTCTGATAATGGCAAAGAAGGTGTCAAATACGGGCACTCCTAGTATTAATATTGGAACGATTAGGGAGATAAATGTAGTATTTTTAAAACCCATTAGGGATAAAACAGATACAATATAGCCTAAAAATAATGCTCCCGTATCTCCCATAAATATTGTTGCAGGGTGAAAATTATAGACTAAAAAACCCGTACAACTACCTGCTAGAATTAGAGCATAGGACATGACAAAGTAGTCCCCTTCTACTGTAGCTAGAATGTACATGGTCATGAAGGTAATAGCAGATACTCCAGAAGCAAGGCCGTCTAAGCCGTCAATTAAGTTCACTGCATTGGTTACTCCTATAATCCATAGATACGTGGCAAAATAGCCTAAATAGGTCAACTGAATTCGACCGATAAAGGGTAGGGTAATGCTTTTTAGATAAATACCTCCATAAAATATTACTACAGTAGCTGCTGCTAGTTGGAAGAGGATTTTTATCTTAGGGCTCATTTCATATTTGTCATCTACAATGCCTGAGATTAGAATAATAATAGCGCCAATCAATATGGCGTTAAACTGAAAATGAGGGTAGCCAAATAAAGCATGCCCTAAAATAAAGGCTATAAAGATAGACAGCCCTCCCATAGTTGGCATGAGTTCTTTGTGTACTTTTCTTTTATTAGGTTTATCTACTGCACCGATTTTTAGGGCTAGTTTCGCTATAAATGGGGTGATTGCCATAGAAACCGCGCAACAGAATAGGTATACTTTTATGTCTTCCATAAGCACCTTACACCTTATTTATTCTTCCTATTTATACGTTTCAAATACATCCTCTTTCTCAGCGAAAGATCTTTTATTATGGGATTATTCACCCACCCTGGGTATTCTATTTCTATGACTTGGCGGAGTTCTTCTAGGAGGTCTGATCTGATTCCGGGGTCGGAGATTTTGGCTACTTTTTCGGCTGAGCGAAATAAGAGATGGTAAATGAAGAGGTATTCTAGTTGGTTGGCGAATTCTTCGTCTTGTTTTTGCTCTTGGTAATAATTTTTTACGATTCTTAAGTTTTTCACTGTTTCTAAAATCCTATAATTGTGTTCTTTGATATCGTCGTCTTGGTGGTAATTGTAGTGGCATAGGGCTCGGTTCACTTTGGCTATTTTTTTACCGTGAAGTAGTAGCCTTGGGATAGTTCCTAGGTCTTGATCTCTAAGCCCTAATGGAAAGTAGATATGGTTGTCCGTGAATAGAGTCTTTTTATATAGTTTTCCCCAAAAGAATGGTAGGATGGTGTTGAGTAGGTCTTTGTTTTCGTAGATGGATTCTACTCGTGCTTTCATCTTACCTGAAAAACGAACCTGTACGTGTTTTTGCTCTTTGTCTTCTATTATTCGAGCATTGGTTAGGACTAGATCTGCATCGGTTTCCTTTGCTTCTTCCATCATAAGGGCAAGGATTTCTTCTTGCAAATAGTCCCCTCTATCTATAAACATAATATATGGGCAATTGCTCTTATCTATACCTACATTCAAGGCGGCGGAAGTTCCGTAGTTTTGCTGACTAATAAGTTGAATGCGGTCTAGATGCTCCTTTTGGTATGTTGTTATTATGGAAAGGCTGTCGTCTGTAGACCCTTGGTCTACGATAATCAGCTCGAAGTTTCTGTACGTTTGATTCAGTATAGATTGTATGGATTTGTCTAAATAAGACTGGGCGTTGCAGACAAGCATGATGATAGATACCTTTGGCATAGATTCCTCCGCTATATAAGATGGTAAGGTGGTATGTTGTATGCTGCGGGCTTGTAGCTCCTTTTAGTCGCCACAAGCCTCGCCAACCTTGACAGGGGTAATATTAGAGCTTTTACAACTGTAAGCTCTTCAAATAGTCCCGAAATTCTCCTTGTAAATCCTCTCTTCTTAGAGCAAATTCTACTGTAGCTTCTAAAAAGCCTAGTTTGTTTCCTACATCGTATCTCTTTCCTTGGAAGTCGTAGGCGTACATGGATTCTTGTTTGGCTAGCTGTTTTAGGGCGTCTGTTAATTGAATTTCTCCGCCGGCGCCTTTTCCTGTGCGTTCGAGTATTGGGAAGATTTCTGGGCTTATGATGTATCGACCTAGGATGGCTACGTTTGTCGGAGCTTCTTCTATAGATGGTTTTTCTATTAAATCATCTACCGTAAAAAGCCGGTCTTCAATCTGTTTTCCAGATACGATACCGTATTTGTTTACATCTTCTCTTTTTACGCTCTGTACCCCTAGTATAGACCCTTTTTTATCATTGTAAACCTGGATTAGTTGTTTTAAAGCTGGTTTTTCAGGGTTATAGACAATATCATCCCCTAATAATACGGCAAAGGGCTCATCGCCTACAAAGGATCGAGCGCAAAGTATTGCATGACCTAATCCTTTAGGTTCTTTTTGCCTTACGTAGTTAATATCGACCATATTGGAAATATCTTGTACTAATTGCAAGAGTTCGTCCTTGCCTTTTTCTTTTAGCTCAAGCTCTAATTCTACGGATTTGTCAAAGTAATCTTCTAAAGCTCTTTTGCTTCGTCCTGTGACCACGATAATCTCCTCAATGCCCGATGCAATAGCCTCTTCAATTATATATTGTATGGTAGGCTTGTCTACAATAGGAAGCATCTCCTTTGGCATTGCTTTCGTAGCTGGCAAGAATCGAGTTCCTAAACCAGCAGCTGGTATGACTGCTTTGCGAACTTTCATAGATTTATCTCCTTTTGTGTTAATCTTTTATATTTGTTTTCTTTCTATTCGTCTCATCACACATTAGTGTAGGTTGAACGGTTAGTTCGTTGATCGTTTCTTCTACAAATTCTCAAAATTATGTTCAATATAATGCACCCCAGTGCCTCTAAATTGGTCAAGCTCCACATAAAACGGCCTCTTATTTGAATAACTCATGTATAAAGCCCCCGATTGTGTTGTGGCTTCGCCGGATAGTAGGTATTTGCCGGGGAGGAGTTTTATTTGTTTTAATGTTACTTTTAGGGTGTGCGTGCCTATGGTGTTGATTAGAGCGTTTTGGTGGGATTTTTTGTCGCTGCCGAAGATTTCGTTGGTTTCGGCATCTCGAATGGTGAAACACCAGACTAGATCTTCCATAGTCTTTTTGATTTCGTAGTTTACTTGAAAGGTAATTTCTTCTCCAAATTGGAACTTACTGGTCTTTTCTCCTTGGCTATTGACAAAGGTAAAGTTTGAGAATTGAAGAAGGTCCGCCTTGCTCATGATTTGAGCTGTCTTGTTGCTTTCGAGGGCTTCTTGTTTTTTCTTTTCTCTATCTTTGGCTTTTTCTTCTTTTAGGAAGTTTTCGTATTGAACCATAATCTCCCCTGTTTCGCCGTAGCACATAAGCTCTCCATCTTTAATCCACATGCATTTATTGCAGAAGGACTTGACCGTAAAGAGGGAGTGGCTTACGAAGAAGATGGTCTTGCCTTCTCTTTTAAATTCCTCCATCTTGTCAATGCACTTTAGTTTAAACACATCATCTCCAACGGATAAGACTTCGTCTACAATGAGGATGTCTGGATTTACATTAACGGATATAGCAAAGCCTAAACGCGATTTCATACCGCTAGAGTAGGTTCTTACAGGCTGATAGATATAGTCTCCAATATCGGCAAATTGGATAATGTTATCCATTTGATCGTCCATATCTTTTCGCTGCATACCCATGGTCAGGGCCTTTAGGTAGATGTTTTCGATGCCTGTCAGCTCTTGATCAAAGCCTGAAGTAAGCTCTAGTAAGGCAGCTATTTTTCCGTTTATTTTTATATTTCCTTTTGTGGGCTCTGTCACACCGGTGATCATCTTTAAAAGAGTAGATTTACCCGCCCCGTTTTTGCCAAGTACGCCTACTGCCTCTCCCTTAGGGATGGACACGGTAAGGTCTTTTAAGGCGTAATAAGGCTTGTACCTTGTCTTTTCAGAAAAGACATCTACAACCCGATGCCAGGGCTTTTTGTATATTTTGTATCGTTTAGATAGGTTTTCGATTTCTATGGCGTTTTCCATGTATTGTAACTCCTTAATAAGGTGGTAAGAAATGCACTTTAGCTACCATTGGTGGATAATGCGGGCGAGTTTTGATTTTGCTTGCTAGCTTACCATCTGCTTTTACAATATGTCTGCAAACTCTCCTCTTAACTTCTTGAATATATATCCCCCGAGCACACTCAGCGCGAACATCACCACCCAAAAATATACGGTATAGGGGAGATCTTGAAAAAACCATTCCTTGTTTACGAAGGTGTCTCGGTAGCCTTTTATGAAGTAATAGATGGGGTTTGCTTGGATAATGTATTTTAGGATGCCTTGAACATTTTCTATTCTCCATAGGATAGGGGTCAGCCAGAATAGCATCGTAGTGATGGATTTTAAAAGGTGTTCAAAATCTCGGCTAACGACTATTAGAGATGCTGTTGTCCAGGAGAGTATAGTCATAAAGGCAAACATACAAAACATATAGTAAAATATTTGTAGGTAATATATATCTGGTGGATATCCTGCAAACCAAAAAATAGTTATTAGAATGAATACTAGCGCTATATGTACGAATAGCTGTGAAAACATCCTAAAGGTTGGAATGGTGGATACTGGGTAGACAATTTTGGTAATGAGGTGTTTGTTTTGTCTAAAAGATGTGCCGCCATATATTAAGGTTTCTGATATATAAAACCATGGAATAATACCTGCAATAAGCCAGAGAATAAAAGGAAATCCTGATATTTCATTTCGAGATCCTCTTATACCTATTTCAATGGCAAACCAGTACACAGAGATGTAGAGTACTGGTTTTACTAATGCCCACAATAACCCTAAAGCTGTACCTGTGTATTTTTTTTCAAGCTCTTTTTTAGACATTTCAAGAGTTATTCCGGCATTTTCTATATTTTCTTTTATCATATTTAATGGATTGCTTAATAAAGACATAGTTACTCCTCTTAAAAAAGATAGGTGGTAAGGTGGTCAAATATGCGACTTACGTCGCAGTGAATAGTGGACATTGAACAATGAGTACTTAACAATATACGAAAGTTTAATGAAAATCGCAAATTTGAATATCCAACAGATGCTGTCAAATGAGATAATCCGTCGAATAGCTTTTCTTAATATCCTTCGTCTATCGTAATTCCGTAAATCTTTTGAGCTAATTCAGCTATTTTTTCTTGGTCCATAATCCAATAGGATATTCCTGCAACATCCCCAAAACCACCTGGTAGAGTATAAGTTTCCATTGCCTCTAGATTTACAGCAAATAAGGATAATGCAGTGATTTGTTTCATATTTAAATTCGTAGTCAAATTATCTTTAACCAGATTGTATATTTGTGGAATCTTGCTTACAGTGTTGGCGCTTTTCATATTTTGTAAGAGGCTCTTTATGATATGCTGTTGACTAGCAACCCTGTCAATATCTCCTAATGGATACGCTCTGTACCTGGCATAGTACAATAGCTCCTCACCATTAAGTTTTTGCAAGCCTTTTTCTACTACTACTTGGCTATTGTCTTTTCCCTTGTCTGCATAAAGAGTATGAAGCACATCAATCTCAATACCACCTATCTCGTCGATGATTTTTGATACGACTTCCATGTCTGTTATACCTACATGGTAATCTACGGGAATGTCCCCTAAAACATTGCTCACCGTATTAGATAAGTACTCAATTCCTAAAGGAATGACTTCATCTTTATCTTCTGCGTCGTCACTTGCGTACATAAAACAGGAGTTGAGCTTATCTTTGTTATATTGATTGTAAATGGGCACATAGGTATCCCTTGGCAAGGATACAAGGTCTAGAGTGTTCTTTTTAAAATCTAGAGTAGCCAACATCATCGTATCGGACCGATATACGCCATATTTTTGTACCTCTTCACGAATATAATCCTTGTCCAAACCAAAGATTAGGATATTGATTTTATTGTCTGGAAAGGAATCTTTTGCATTTTCTACATCCTCAGAATCCTTCTCTGCTTGAAATATCTTTTCTGGATTTCTCATATCAGAAAAAAACTTGATACCTACTCCAATAAATACTACAAATATTACTATTAGAAAAATAATAAGTTTTCGCTTCCTTATATTTTCTGATGTCATTTTCATAAATCCCTCATTTATCTAACCCTAGCTGAGCAATCGTTTACTATTGTTCAAACGTGATTAGAAATAAAACACGGAATCATCCGTGTTTATCTCTCACAATAGGTATTAAAACTCCCCTTAAAATACGAGAGCAAAGTGCCTGCATATGCTTTCATTTACTTTATTCGTAACGTTTTCTAGATCCAATTAACATGTCGACATTGTCAAGGATTTTTCCTGTTCCTATGGCTACCGCCATTTCTGCATTCTCAACAATTTTTACTGGCACGCCTATTCTCTCCTCTATTAGTATGTCCAATCCTGGAATTAAGGCACCGCCACCTGTCAAATAAATACCGATATCGCTAATATCTGCTGCTAATTCTGGTGGTGTTTTTTCTAATACAGCGTGAACGCCATTTATAACCGTATCAATACTCTCTTGAAGAGATACTCTGATTTCTTCTGAACGCACTAGGATGGATTTAGGTAAACCAGATAAAAGATCTCGGCCTCTTATTTCAATTTCTTTTTCTTCTACACTAGGATGTACTGCACCGATATTGATTTTCAAATCTTCTGCAGTTCTTTCCCCGATGAGCAGATTGTGGTTTTTTCTCATGTATCGGACAATGGCCTCATCAAATTTGTCCCCTGCTATTTTTATAGAAACGCTTTCTACAATTCCCCCTAAGGATAATACTGCAATATCTGTCGTTCCTCCACCGATGTCAATGACCATATTTCCCGTAGGTGCCGTAATATCAATGCCAGCTCCTATAGCCGCTGCTACTGGCTCTTCTACGATAACAGGGCTTGCCCCACCTGCTGCGAGAACGGCCTGTTCTACTGCTCTTTTTTCGACTTCGGTAGCTCCGCTTGGAATTCCCACAACTACTCTTGGTCTAAACAATCTTCTTTTTCCGCATACTTTTTCGATAAAATATTTTAGCATTCTTTCTGTAATTTTAAAATCAGAAATCACGCCGTCTCTTAGAGGGCGGATAGCTTGTATATTTCCAGGCGTTCTTCCAAGCATAGCCCGTGCCTCGGAGCCAATGGCTCTAATTTCGTTTGTGTTTGTATCGATTGCAACAACAGAAGGCTCTTGCAATATTACTCCCTTGCCTTTAACATATGCCAGAATATTCGCCGTACCTAAATCAATTCCTATATCTTTTCTAAAGGGCATCTCTAAGTATCCTCTCCTTTATTACTTTCTACTAAGAGTATATTATAACATAAGTTGGGTAAATTCAAATCTTTAGTGTAAAAAAATTGTTACAAGTTGTAGCTAACAACACAAAAAAAGCCCAGCTGGGCTTGTATGTACTTTGGGACAAATGCCTTGCCTATTTTGTTTCTTCTGCTATTTTTACTTCTTTGCATTTGGACTTTCTTTTATATTTTTGTTTCGTTGCCATGCCACCTCTTAGATGGCGCTCCGCTTTGTTGTTATCGAGTATCTCTCTAGCTTTTTTGTAAATAGCTGGATTTATATCTGGTAGTCTCTCCGTAATATCTTTATGAACAGTACTTTTGCTGACTTTAAATACTTTAGCAGCTTCTCTTACTGTATTTCCTGATTCTATTATATAATTTGCTATACTCAATACCCTTTCTTCTATGTAGTCCTTCACATCAAGTAACCCCCCAACATTATCATTAATAAAATTTATGCAGGAATTGCTTAAATTAGACGCGAGAGAGGAAAAATATATAGATTAAGGTGGTTGGTGATAAGGCAAAAAAAAGACCCTGAAGGGTCATTTTTTTTACAAGTATTCACTTGGATTTATGCATTTGCCATTTTGCCATACTTCAAAGTGTAGATGTGACGGATCTTCGGATTCGAAAGCGGCTGTCTTCCCAATTTTACCTATGGCATCCCCTGCAGATACGGATTGATTTAGAGTAACAGCTACCTTTTCTTCTAAGTTACTGTATCTTGTTTCAATACCATTACTATGTTGGATAATGATGGTTTGCCCTAGTTTTCCATCTTTGTAGATTTTTGTTACTTTTCCATCTAAAGCTGCTTTTACCTCTTGACCTTCTTCTGCTTTGAGGTCTACTCCTGTATGTTCAGATGTAAATTCTTGCAATGTTTGAGAATATACTGGTTCTCCACCCATACTAAAGGCCATTACTACTTCATTTGCACCAACAGGGCTTACCATTTCTTTTAGATTCGTATCAGGTTTTGGCTCCTGCTCTTTCGGTTGCTCTGTTTTTGGTTCTTCCTCTTTTGTTGTTTTCTCTACTTGCGTAGCTGTTTCCGTTGCGGGTTTTTCTGTTACTGCTGTATCTTCCTCGACAACTGTGCTGGTATTTTCTATTGGTTCCGTAGTATCCTGTTCTACTATAGCTGTATCTTCATTAGCTATGTCCTTGTTTGATGCATTGTCGTTAACAAAGTATACTAACATTGTAGCGACTAATGTAATACATAAGAAAATTGCAACGTAGAAACCTTCTTTGTTTACTAATTTGAGTGCTCTTTCTTTAAAATTAGAATGATCATCTTTAAATATTTTTTTCTTCATAATTCGCACCTCCTGAGGACATTATTGCCTGCAGACTTGGTATTTATACCTAAAAATATGAAAATTGTGGTTTTTATTGAATATTTAAAATCCATATAGGTATTCACCAATCTTTCTCCCCAGCGCTTCATACTTCTCCTCTTACAACTAATCTGCATTTGTAGAAATATTTTCTGCTAAACGAGAATATATATTTATATGTACATATCGGAGGTATAACATGAGAAAAATTAGTTTAATGATACTAGCGTTGTTTTTGATTGTAATGGTTATCCCCTTTTTTATCATCAGCTCTTGTGAGGCCATTAATCAGAGGGATGATGAGCCTGATGTAATTGAGGAAAAAGATCAGGTGTTTGTAACAGTTCTTAATACAGAGGATAATACGACTATGGAATTAACAATAGATGAGTATATTAAAGGTGTAGTCGCTGCAGAAATGCCTGTTAACTTTGAATTAGAGGCTCTAAAAGCGCAGGCTGTTGCAGCCAGGACCTATACCTTAAATAGACTAGACGAATTTGGCGGTAAACCAGATGACGCCCACCCTCAGTACGAGCTGTGCACAGATCATAGACACTGTCAGGCATGGATAAGTAAAGATGATCGCTTAGTCGCTTGGTCTAAAAATACGGAGCTATCTGCTTTAAATAGTATCGAGCTTTGGAGCAAAATTGAGGCAGCTGTAGATTCTACAAAAGGAGAATCACTTATCTATAATGGCGAATTGATTGATCCTCTTTTTCATTCAAGCAGTGGCGGTGTAACAGAAAACTCTGAAGATTATTTTTCTGCCTCACTACCCTACCTTAGGAGCGTGCCCAGCGAGTATGAGACAAATTCTCCCTATATAAGCACAAATTTTGATATGAGTGAAGATGATTTTGAAAAAACGCTCAAAAACAAATACCCCGACATGGTATTAAAGAAAAATAAGATGATTGACAATCTAGAAATTATTCGTAGGACAAAAAGCGGAAGAGTAGATGAAATTCGAGTAGGAAATAAGACCTTAACTGGTAGAGAGATAAGAGAACTATTAAGCCTACGGTCTAATAATTTTACAATAAAACAAGATGGCAACAATATCGTATTCACCGTCAATGGCAACGGCCACGGAGTAGGCCTAAGCCAATACGGCGCCAATGGAATGGCAGAAGCAGGCTTTGATTATGTAAATATATTGAAGCATTATTACACAGGAGTAGAATTAAAAAAAGTATACTGAGATATAAGGTGATCATATGACCACCTTAATTAATAATCTCCATAAATCAACGGTGTTCCCAAAACAACATGTGTTCTCTTTTCATCCCCATTACACTTTATTGCTATATTCATATTCACTTTATTTCCTCCGGTAGTGATGTAATCTTGGATTGTTTTGTTGTAGCCACTGGTGGTTTGGAAGTTTTCGCGAATGAAACCACCTTCTACAAAATCTGTATTTGTTTCTTGTAGCGCTCTTGCTGTAATAACTTTCATTTCTTGTTCTGTAATGTCTCTATCAAAACTTCCTTTATACATTAAGAAGATTTGGGATTTTGTATTGGACTTTGTCAATGTCTTTTTTATTTTTTTGTACAAATCAATATCCTTTTTATCTTTTAAAATGAAATCAACACTGGTTACCAGGTTCTCTTCGATTTTGTGAAACACGCTCTTCTGCTCCCCAACATAACAAATCTCCTTATGAGGCATTTGTATAGAAGTTGTTTGGTCTTTGTCTATATTTAATATTGTCTTTATTTCGTCTATGTCTATTGGCGTTTTTAAATCAATATGTACTTCAATGCTGTCTAAATGGGCACCTGTAGCTTCTATTCCTTCCAAAAGAACTTTTTCTTCGTTTCTTTGGAAGGGATAGAAGGCACTTCCTATAGTAAAGGAAATACAGGTTATAAGGCTTAGAAGTAGAATGGTTTTTTTCATTGGTGGCAACTCCTTTTGGGCTTGGGTGGGAAAGGCATTGCTCACCTGAGGTAGAGTTTGTTTTTCCCGTCCAACTGTTCAAGCAATTTATGTAAAAAGGAAGTTATAAGCATCTCTTTTATATTGTAAAAGGGGGATAAAACAATATTAAAGTACTTGTAACTTCCTTGTTCATTAAAAGTATTGCCTGAGGAAGGGTTTTTATACTTCTTTATGATTTTTTTTTATTTTAATTGTGAATTTTAATAAGTTTTTCAACTTAACAAGTTCGCTTTCTGGGCCTTCCTGCCTAAAGGATTCATGTAAAACCGTCAATGAACAATAAAAAATGAACATGGAACAGCAAAAATATGCGACTTTTTATTAAGTCTTTAATACTGCCCATTATCCATCATTCACTGTTCACTGCAACGTGAGTCGCATATTTGTATTCCCGCCTCTTCTAACAAGCTCATAGCGTACTGATCTGGATAGTCGGAGGTGTATACAATTCGTTTTATATTGGCATTGATTAACATCTTAGCGCAGAGGGCGCAGGGGCTGTGGGTGATGTATATTGTGGCTTCTGCTATGCTTACACCGTGGACGGCAGCTTGGATGATTGCATTTTGTTCTGCGTGGATAGCTCGGCAGAGTTCGTGTTTTTCACCGGAGGGTACTCCCAGCTGTTCTCGAAGGCAACCTATATCTCCACAATGGGCAATGCCCGATGGTGCGCCATTGTAGCCTGTGGCGACAATTCTTTTGTCTTTTACAATTATTGCAGCCACTTGCCTACGTAGGCAGGTAGATCTTTTCTTTATAATATCGAGCATTTCAATAAAATACTCGTCCCACGATAGACGCATATGGTTCACTCCTTTCTCAAATATGCGACTTGCTACCTTTCCGTTTTACCCTCTCCCAGGCTATTCATAGCCTCGAAGGCATTATACGAGCTTCTTACAAACGGGTCTGAGGCTACGTATTTGAAGCCTAGTTCTAGAGCTTGAGCTTTGTAGGCCGCGAAGGTATCAGGATGGATGTATTCTACTACTTCGTGGTGTTGTTTTGATGGAGCTAGGTATTGACCTACTGTTAGTAGGTCACAGCCTACTGCTCTTAAGTCTTTGAAGGTTTGGATTACCTCGTCAAAAGTTTCTCCTAAGCCTACCATGATTCCTGATTTTGTTATCGTCTTGGGATCTATTTGTTTTGCCTTTTGAAGTAATTCAAGAGATCTTTCGTATACGGCTTTTGGGCGCACTTCTGGGTAAAGGCGTGGAATGGTTTCAATATTGTGATTAAGTATGTCTGGTTTTTCATCTATAACCTTTTTTAAGGCTTCCTCATCTCCTTGGAAGTCTGGAATAAGAACTTCTACTGTTATACCCTGATTTAAGTTTCCGATTTCTCGAATAACTTTTGCAAAATGTCCCGCACCACCGTCTGGTAAATCATCCCTCGTTACGGATGTAATTACTACGTGCTTCATACCCATTTTCTTAATGGCTTCTGCTACATTTGAAGGTTCGCTTTCATCAACTTGACCGGGTTTTTCTTTATCCACATTGCAGAAAGTACAGTTTCTAGTGCAGTGTCTTCCTAGTATCATAAAAGTAGCTGTTTTCTTTTCAAAACATTCCATTCTATTCGGGCAGTTTGCTTCTTCGCATACGGAATGCAAGTTTAAACTTCGAAGCATTTCTGTTACTTCTCTTGTCTTTGTGGCATTGGCTTTTATTTTTAACCATTCTGGTTTTTGCATGACATCTCTTACCTTTCTGTTTAAGGTCGTACGGTAGTAAGGCGGCGAGTATTGCTTTTACCGACCACCTGAACACCCGGCCACCTATTTTAAAATTTCACTATATATCTTCTTAAATACTTCACTTATAGATAAATTATGTTTTTTTGCGATCTTCTTGGCGTCTTCGTATTCTATTGTTCTCTTGGTGATGTCTTCGTATTTTGCTTCTTTTATTTTTACTTCTCCTAGTGTTGATGAGAAATTTGTTATGGTTCTTTTCATGATGGATCTCGTGGATGGGATGGTTCTTATACCTAGGGTGGTGGTGTGTTTAAAGATGGCTTTTTTCAGTTTAGTATTGTCTTCTTCTTTGCAGATGACGGTTAGTTCATAGGCTGGACGGTTTTTTTTCATGAAGATGGGGCTAAAATTTGCGTCTAGTGCTCCCTCTTCTATGATTGCCTCTAAGGCAAAACCTAGCTCTTCTCCGGTCATATCGTCTATATTGCACTGAAGCAAAATGACTTGATCTTCATTGTCCTCTATAGTTTGTAATATATATGCCCTAAGAATATTTGCTTTTGGAAAGTCCTTTTTACCGGCACCAATTCCAATCTTTTCAATGATGTAGTTATTAGGTAATTGGTTCCCTGTTTTTAATGCTGCGACTATAGCGGCACCCGTTGGCGTGACCATCTCTCCCTCTGTGTCTGTTAATTTTAGCTGAAGATTTTCTCTTTTTGCAATTTCCACTACTGCAGGAACAGGTACTGGGATAATCCCATGCTGACATCTTACATGTCCATGACCTTCGTATATAGGAGATACGATAACTTGTTCGATTTTTAGATTGTCCATGCAAATGGCTGCCGCTACAATATCTACAATAGAATCAATGGCTCCTACTTCATGAAAATGCACTTCTTCCATGCTCTTGCCATGAACCTTAGCTTCTGCTTCAGCTATGATTTTAAAGGTTTTTAGGGCTATCTCTTTGGCATTTTGTGTAATATTAGAGTTTGAGATAATTTCATTGATGTCTTTGATATTTCTGTGGGTGTGATGATGATTGTGGTGTTCTTCTAGTAGTACATCAAAGTCTTTAGCTTGAATTCCACATTTGCTTGTGCAGGATATTTTTATTTTGTATCCGCTTATATTAAGGCTCTTAAGACCTTGTCGTAAAGTCTCCTCATCTGCTCCTAGGTCAAGTAAAGCAGCAACAGTCATATCCCCGCTTATGCCTGAGTAGCACTCGAGATAGAGTGTGTTTTTCATTTGGTCACCGTTCCTTTGGATTCGTAATGTATCATGTTGTAGTACACCTTAAAAAATCATTTCTACAATTCTCTCCAGTATTCTTTTTATTTCTTTCGCCGTGTCCCTATAAACGTCAATCGACTGACCGTAAGGGTCGGCTAGGCTCATTTGGTCTATGTTTAATTGGTAATCTGGGTCTTGTGTTCGTCCTTTTTTTTCTAGAAGTAAAGATAAGTATTCTTTTAGTGTAAATGTCTTTTCTATAGCCTTGGCGTATTTGCGTATTACATTATCTGTATGGTAGTGAGTCATCGTTAGGATTAAATCAGCTTCTTCTATTAGCTCTTCTGTTAGCATTTGGGAGAGGTGATTTTTTATGTCTACATCCATTTGGGACATAATATCGATGGCCTTTTGGTTTGCAGGCTCGCTGAAGAACACATCGGTGCCTGCTGATTTTATTATAATGTCTTTATCTTTAAGAAGATCTTTCATTATTCCCTCCGCCATACTACTGCGACAAGTATTGCCTGTACAGACGAATAAGATCATTTTCATATTGTTTCTCACCACCTTTATACTTCAATTATATCAAATCCAGCAGCTTTATTCAGCCTATTGGATATGGCTAGTTCTTTGCCTTGGTTGCTGAAGCCTTCAGATAGGATGATTTGTATATCTTCTTCATCAAAGGCTCTCAGAGAGCCAAATAGTTTTGCCATTATGGTGTCTGGTTTAAAGCGTTGGCCCATGGTGATTACTTTGTCGGCTTTGTACTCTTTTTTTGTTTCTTCTGTAGCTAAAACGCCTACCTTTTTTCCTTGTTTTTGATATTCTTGGGTGAGTTCGTTTATGGTTTTTACTACTTTTACCCTGTCCCCTTTTATGATTTTCATAGGTGCTTTGGGAGCGTAGTGTTTGTATTTCATCCCTGGAGATTTTGCTTTTATTAGCTTTGTTTGGTGTAGGATTGCTTGATCTATTTGAACCTGTCCTATTACTTCTTTTATTGCCTCGAAGGTAATCGCTCCTGGCCTAAGGATAGTAGGAATAGGCTCTGTTAGGTCAATTACGGTGGATTCTAATCCTATGGTGCTGTCGTCAGATGTGATAATGGCGTCTATTCTTCCATCTAAGTCCTCTATAACATGCTTTGCCTTTGTGGGGCTGGGTTTGCCTGATATATTGGCACTAGGGGCAGCTATTGGTGTATTGGCTTCTTCTATTAAACACCTTGCGATGTTATTAGAAGGCATTCGAATGGCCACGGTTTCAAGCCCTGCTGTAATGACCTCTGGAATGATGCTTGATTTTTTAAAGATCATCGTCAAGGGACCTGGCCAAAAGGTTTTAGCTAAAAGCTTGGCTTTTTCAGGTATCTCTTCAACTAGTTTTTCTAACATATTCATATTGGATATGTGAAGGATTAAGGGATTGTCAGAAGGTCTACCCTTAGCAATATAGATTTTTTTTACGGCCTCTTCATCTAAGCCATCTGCACCCAAGCCATAGACTGTCTCTGTCGGTATAGCCACCGTTCCTTTATTATTGATAATATCCGCAGCCTGTCGAATCAATTCCATATCTAGTTCTTGGCTGCTTATATCAAGTATTTTTGTCATATCGTTTACTTCCTTTGCTTTAACTTCTTTGATTTATTATTATAGGAATTATAACATAGGTAGAAAATTTTCGCGAGAGAGAAAAAGCAGCCCTCAGGTGCTTAGGTCATTATCTCGCCCTGCTTTCACCCTAGCCACTTCGTCAACAGTATTCCACATATGATTCCAAATATAATAGAAAAACCAGAGGTGCGACCCTTCCAGAGGGCACTGGATTTGGGAATAATTTCTTGGCAGGTGATAAATAACATAGCTCCCCCTGCAAAGCCAAGACACAAGCCTATGAAATCTTGTGATACATTTCCAATATAGCCCCCTATCCAGGCCCCTATGCCCATGGGGATTCCTGCATATATGGTGTAGAGGAGTATTTTGATTTTTGAGATTCCACTAATACTTAAAGGGGCTCCCATAGCCATGCCTTCTGGTATATTGTGGATGAGAATAATAATGGCCAAGCTCATTCCTAAGTGAGGATCTGCCACAAGGCCTGAACCTATGGCTAGTCCTTCGGGAAAATTATGGGCTGCAATGCTAATGCCCATTAATGTTCCCGTTCTGAGAAATTCATTTTTCATATGACTCCCTGAAAAATGAAAAGAAAGCACCTGATCAATGACACTAATTAATGCTACCCCTATTATGATCCCTATTATCGATATTCCCAATCCAGACATAAAGGCCTCGGGCAACAAGTCAAAGCATACGATAGATATCATTAGCCCACCTGAAAATCCTAGAGTAAAGCTAAAGAGGCGATTCGATGGATTTCTAATTATAAAAGAGGAAACCCCTCCCATCCCTGTCCCAACAGTCCCAGCCAGAAAACCTAACAGTGTAATTTTAAATAGTGTATTAAAGTCCATTCAATAGCCTCCCTGTGTTTTTTATCTTTTATTTATATTCGATAAGTAAGAGAATTAGACGAGAAATTGAGCTACGGTTTTGCTGAGCACCTGCATAAAAAAACTGCACCTCCAATTGTTAGATATGTCTAAGAATTGGGGTGCAGTTCACTTGCGGAAGTTGTTTTTTATGTTTGACTCTTCAATTTTTCAGCTTGATCTGTTGTTACGAGAGCTTCAATCATTTCTTCGATTTCACCATCTAGGAAGGCATCTAGTTTGTAGATTGTTAGACCTATTCTGTGGTCGGTTATTCGACCTTGTGGGAAGTTGTAGGTTCTAATTCTTTCGCTTCGGTCCCCTGTTCCTACTTGGCTCTTTCTGTTTTGAGCTATTTCAGCATTTTGTTTGCTTTGCTCAACTTCGTATAGCTTGGCTTTTAAAATTTTCATGGCCTTCTCTTTGTTTTTTAGCTGTGATTTTTCATCTTGGCAAGTTACTACTAAGTTTGTTGGTAAGTGGGTAATACGAACTGCAGAGTCTGTCGTATTGACACTTTGCCCTCCATTACCAGAAGAACGATATACATCTATTTTTAGATCGTTTTGATTGATATCAATTTCTACATCTTCTACTTCTGGTAATACGGCTACAGTTATAGTTGATGTATGAATTCGTCCACCTGATTCTGTAGTTGGTATTCTTTGTACTCGATGAACACCGCTTTCGTATTTTAGTTTACTATAAGCGCCATCTGCATTAATAGAGAATACAATTTCTTTTATACCACCTAGTTCAGGGATATTAGAACTCATGATTTCATATTTCCAGCCTTGTCTTTCCGCATATCGCGTATACATTCTAAACAAATCCCCTGCAAAAAGAGCTGCCTCACTACCACCAGCACCTGCACGGATCTCTACAATAACACTCTTATCATCATTAGGATCTTGAGGTAAAAGAAGGATTTTTAATTCTTCTTTTAAAATTGTTTCTTTTTCTTCTAATTCGTTTAATTCTACTTGTACCATTTCTTTAAACTCTTTATCCGACTCTTCTTGGAGCATTTCTTTTGATTCTTCTATTGAAGTTAATATATCTCTGAATTCTCTAAATTTTACGACAATTGGATCTAATTTTGCGTGTTCTTTGACAAACTTTTTCCATTCCGTTTGATTCCCAATAATTTCAGGATCACTGATTCTTTGTTCAAGATCTATAAATTTACGTTCTATTGCTTCTAATTTATCTAACATTTTTACCCTCCAAAATACATCTGTTGGAATTATATCATAGGAAAAAGCGAAGCGCAACGCTTAAAGTCGAATGGGAAAACCGCTAATACCTTCTAAGTTGTAAGTTTTAAGCAAAACCTATGTCACCACTGGTTACGTTTTGGTTTTGCAGGCCACTTATGATGCCTTAATTTTCTTTTAATTAATTGTTAAATGTTGTATAATAATTATGTTAAGATTTATTAATATTTGTTTTGGAGGAGATGTCTTGAAGAATATTTTGTTTTTTCTTTTACCAAAGAAGGATGTTGTTTTCTTGAATGTTAATTGTTCGTTGAAATTCGCTTTGGAGGTAATGGAGACAAATGATTATAGCTCAATTCCCATCGTAGGCGACAAAGGCAAATATATCGGAGCCGTCACACAGGGGGATTTGCTTTGGGCATTTAAAAACAATCCTCATATTCATTTTGACAACTGTAGTAAATATGATTTAAAGGATATTACCCTACACAAAAAAATTGAGTCCGTTAGAATTGATCAACCTCTAGAAGAGATTATTAATATGGCAAAACATCAAAACTTCATCCCTGTGACAGATGACAATGGAACCTTTATAGGAATTATTAGAAGGCAGGATGTCATTGATTACTTATTAAGTGTATTACAGGAAGAAGATCAGTATCAGCTTGGATGAGAAAATAGCAATCAGCGTTCAGTACTTGGGGTTTCCCCCAGAGTCTAAAATCCTTCCCTGCGCTCCAGATAACCGATGCAGTTAGCTGGGGCTAATCCTAGGGTCTTTACCTCGCCCGAAGGCGAGTCTTTCTATCTTTTCGCTTTAAATACTTTTCCCATCCAAACGTCCAACTTTATTTAAGCTTTTCCGGATTCAAACATTCCAGCTCTGGTAGCACAAATATACCGTCTTTTCGAATTAGGATGTCATCAAAGTAGATTTCTCCTCCGCCGTATTCTGGTGTTTGGATGTTTACGAGGTCCCAGTGAACAGAGGATTTGTTTCCGTTATTCGCTTCTTCGTATGCCATTCCTGGGGTAAAGTGGAAACTCCCCATGATTTTTTCATCAAATAAAGTATCTTTCATTGGGTGGATGATATAAGGGTTTACGCCTATGGCAAATTCTCCTATATATCGGGCACCTTCGTCGCTGTCTAGTACTTGATTTAATCTATCTGTATTATTGGAAGTAGCCTTGATAATTTTTCCATCTTTAAATTCTAAACATATATCCTGATACGTGAAGCCTTGGTATTCTGATAGTGTATTGTACGTAATCACTCCATTAACAGAGTCTTTGACAGGTGCTGTGAATACTTCACCGTCTGGGATATTTTCTTTTCCATCACATTTTATTGCTGGTAAGTCTTTAATAGAAAAACGCAAGTCTGTTCCCGGTCCCGTAATCCTTACTTTGTCTGTTTTGTTCATTAAATCAACTAGAGAATCCATAGCTATGGACATTTTTCCGTAGTCTACATTGCATACATCAAAATAAAAATCCTCAAAAGCGTCCAAACTAGTTGTAGCAAGTTGGGCCATAGCGTAATTTGGGTATCTTAGTATGACCCATTTTGTTTTATTGACGCGATAGTCTAATACTGGTCTTAAAATTTTGCTCTGCAAGACTAATTTTTCAGAGGGAACATCTGATAATTCTGATGTATTTGGGCTTGCGCTAATGGCTATATAGGCATCCATTTGTTTCATTTTGTGTAAACTATAATCTAATTGAATCTGTAATTGTTCTTCACTCGTTCCCATTAATATTTCTCTGCTAACGGAGCTATCTCCAATTTCTACAAAAGGGTATCCGCCAACAGCGTACACTTCTTTGACTAATTGTTTAACTAAATCCTTTCCCTCTATGCCGGATAAGGAGATAAGTACCTTTTCGCCCTTTTGTATGCTGCAAGAATACTTTACGAGATTTTTGGCTAATGTTTTAATTCTTGGGTCCATATGCATTCCTCCGTTTATTTGCTTTTATTGAAGTCAGATGTTTTATTTAGGTTTTTTCTATATACGTTTTAGATTATTTCACTACTAAATAAAAAAGGCACATACGTGCCTTTTTTATATTTGAATAAACTTCAGCTCGTCATTTTCTATTGTAGCTTTGATTTTGCTGCCTTGGAGTACATTGCCTCTTAGCATTTCTTCGGAGAGTCTATCTTCTATTTCCTTTTGGATGGTTCTTCTTAGTGGTCTTGCTCCGTATTCTAAATTGGTTCCTTTTGTAGCAATGAATTCTTTAGCGCTTTGGTCAAATTCTAATTCGATTTCTAGTTCTACTAATCGTTTTGATAATTGTTTTAACATTAAGTCAATGATAGAGTGGATGTGTTTGTTTTCTAATTGATGGAATACGATGACCTCGTCGATTCTGTTTAAAAATTCTGGTCTAAAGGTCTTTCTTAGCTCTTCCATAATATTGGTTCTCATCTTTTCGTATTGGCTCTCGGATTCGCTTTCAGATGTAGCAAAGCCTAAGGTTTTTTGTTTTCTAATTGTATGAGCACCAACATTTGATGTCATGATAACGACAGTATTCTTAAAGTCTACAGTTCTACCCTTACCATCTGTCAATCGACCATCTTCTAATATTTGAAGAAGGATATTAAATACATCTGGATGAGCTTTTTCGATTTCGTCTAGTAGGATTACGGAATAAGGTTTTCTTCGAACCTTTTCTGTCAATTGTCCGCCTTCGTCATACCCTACATATCCTGGAGGTGAACCGATGAGTCTAGATACAGTATGTTTTTCCATATATTCTGACATATCAATTCGTATCATTGCATCATCATCACCAAACATAGATTCTGCAAGAGCCTTACTGAGTTCTGTTTTTCCTACACCTGTTGGCCCTAAGAAGATAAAGGAACCTATTGGTCTTTTCGGATCTTTAAGCCCTACTCTTGCCCTTCTAATAGCCTTTGATACAGCTTTTACGGCTTCATCTTGACCAATTACTCTCTTATGAAGAATACCCTCTAAATCTAGGAGTCTAGCAGATTCGTCTTTAGACAGTTCTCTTACAGGTACTCCCGTCCAGCTCGCTACGATATCGGCGATTTCTTCTACCCCTACGACAGCTTCTTTGCTAATATTGTTCTTTTGTTTCCAAGATTCTTTTATGGTTTTTAGCTCTTCTTTGGCTTTGTTTTCTTTGTCTCTTATTTCAGCCGCTTTTTCAAAATCTTGTGATGCAACGGCTTCTTCTTTTTCTTGTTCTAGTTTTTCAATTTTTAATTCAATTTCTTTTATATCTGGTGGCGCTGTTAATTGAGAAAGTCTAACCTTTGAAGCCGCCTCATCGATTAAGTCAATGGCTTTATCTGGTAGATAACGGTCATTAATATATCTAGAAGACAAATCAACCGCTGCATTGATGGCTTCTTCTGTAATAGTTACTTTGTGATGCGCTTCATATCGATCTCGAAGACCTCTCAATATTTCTACAGCTTCTTCTTTGCTTGGTTCTCCAACATTTACTGGCTGGAATCTTCTTTCTAAAGCTGCATCTTTTTCAATGTGTTTTTTGTACTCATCAAGAGTTGTCGCGCCAATTGCTTGTAATTCTCCTCTTGATAAGGCAGGCTTCATAATATTAGAAGCATCAATGGCCCCCTCTGCAGCACCTGCACCGATAATTGTATGGAGTTCATCTATAAAAAGAATAATATTATCTGCATTTCTTATTTCTTCCATAGCGCTTTTTAATCGGTCTTCAAATTCTCCACGATACTTAGCACCTGCTACCATAGAAGACATATCTAAAGAAATAACTCTCTTATTTTTAAGATTTTCAGGAATATTTCCTTCTGCAATTTTTTGAGCTAATCCTTCAGCAACAGCTGTTTTACCAACTCCTGGTTCTCCTATTAGAACTGGATTATTTTTTGTTCTGCGACTTAGTATTTGAATGACTCGTTCTATTTCCTTTTCACGGCCAATAACAGGATCTAATTGACCTTGAGATGCCATAACTGTTAAGTCTCTGCCATATTTGTCTAATGTCTTGGTATTGCTATTTTTTGCTACATTGCCTTTATTGCTTTGATTTACTGTATTGTTCATTAACTTGATGATTTCTTCTCTGATTTTCTCAAAACTCAGGTTCATATCTAGTAGGATTTTGGCGCCTACACCTTCACCTTCTCGAATAAGTCCAAGTAAAATGTGCTCTGTTCCAATATAGCTTTGGTTTAGAGCTCTCGCTTCCATTAAACTGAGTTCCAAAATTTTCTTTGTTCTAGGAGTATAGCCAATAATCTCATTAACTTCTCTTTCTCCCTTACCTACTAAATTTTCAATTTCTATACACACACTTTCATATTTAATACCTAGATTCTTAAGAGCTATCGCTGCTACCCCTTCTCCTTCTTGAATTAATCCAAGAAGTAAGTGTTCCGATCCAATATAATTATGATTAAGTTTTTTTGCTTCTTCTTGCGATAATACTAATACTCTTTGAGCTTTTTCTGTAAATCTTCCAAAAATAGGCATATACTTGCCACCTCCTATGTATTGTTTTTCCCTAAAATTTTTCTTATATGCTCTGCCCTGGTGTTGTCTAATTTGTTTGTTATTGGAATCCCATAAGTATGGGATAAAATCCCTGGTTGAATAGATAACATCAATCGATTAATCTCAGAAATATCCTTCTGAATAATCTCTAAATCCGTTCCTAAGCGGATAAGAGATATGAGCTTCATACTTTCTTCCACAGTGATTGTTCTTGCATTTTCTAATATTCCTAAAGCTCTAAAAACTTTGTCCTCAAGATATATTCTATTATTGCTTAGCATTTCATTTCTTACATTTCTTTCTCTTTTGATGATTTCTTTTATTACATTGTGTAAATTACCAATAATCGTTTCTTCATTAAGTCCTAGTGTTATTTGATTGGAAATCTGATATAAATCACCTAAAGATTGACTGCCTTCTCCATAAATCCCTCTAATTGTGATGCCAAAACGAGCTAATGTTTGAATTAGATCGTTCATTTGATTACCTAAAGTTAAGGAAGGCAAATGAATCATAACAGAAGCCCTCATCCCTGTTCCTACATTAGTTGGGCAAGCTGTTAAGTATCCATATTTGTCGTCAAAGGCATACCGAATTTTTTCCTCTAATAAATCATCTATTTCATTGGCAATTTCAAAAGCACGGCGTAATTGAAAGCTATCTAATATGCATTGAATTCGTATATGATCTTCTTCATTTACCATAATACTTACACATTCATCTTTGCGAATAAAAACAGCGGCTTCATCGTTCTTGCTCCATTCCTTACTCGTTAAATGTTTTTCTACTAAGATTCGCTTTTCATTTGTGTTTAAATCTTTAACCGCCACTTTATTAAAAGAAGGCATCGATTGATCTTGATTGTTGAGAGCTCCTTCTACTAATCCAATGACTTTTTTACTATCTACTTCTTGAATCATCGCTGCAAAAGGCAATTCCTTAATATTTCGAGCTAATCGTACACGACTGCTTATTACTATATCTTTTTCTTTATAATCTGTTGACATTTTAACACCTCGAAGAATTAACTATTGATACTATTTTGCTCTTCAATCGTTTTTTTAATCGCTTTTATTTTATCTCGGTATATTGCAGCATCTTCATACTCCTCTAGCTCCACTGCTTTTGTTAATTTTGCATTTAACTTGGTCAATTCTCTTTCTAATCTTAAATTTTCGCCCCCATGCTTTACAAGCTTACCAATATGCTGATCTTTGCTATGCATTTTTTTGATCATAGGGTTGATGTGCGAGCGAAAGGTATGGTAACATACCTGGCATCCAAACTTTCCATATTTTTTAAAAGTATCATAGTCCATGCCACAAGCTGGGCAAACACATGGATTGTTTTTGTTTTCATTTATTTCGCTAGATTGTTGAGCGTACTCTCCTAAATCTAAAAAGTTTGCAATAAAACTTGGAAAGTTAAAGGATATGTTATAGGTATCCTGTAATGAAGAGCATTGCTCACAAAGATGTATCTCCTTTTTTTCACCATTGGTAATCTGCGTAATATGGATTGAGGCAGACTTTTGATTACAGTTTTGACAAAGCATATTATCCCTCCTTAAGGGGTTAAATTTACAATCTTACTGGTTTTCATCTTCCCCTGAATGCTCTTTAATAATCTTATATACGACTCCTCTGTTTAACTCAAGTATCTCTCCAATTTTGCGTATTGAAAGTATTCCTGTGTTTTTTAACATTAGAACCAGATGAGTACGATGACTCTTATTTTGTTTATACCCCAGTTCGCTTAATTTAATATTATTTTTTGCTAAATATATTTCTAACATGCGATTAATTTTGTTTTCAATGCTGTCCTTTACATCTAAAAACAGATCTTTGTTCTCTGTTTTTGTATATACTTTAAATTTATGAACAGCTTCCCTTGTATTAGAATCAAATTGAGCTAATATCATTTTTTTATAAAAAATAACTGCATCATCATTTATCTGGGTATATTCTTTATAACTACTCCATTTATAAGCATCGTGTTTTTGTACAATGCCATTACTAATGGGACCGTTGTGGATAAATCTTATTATTGGAAGAATATATTTTTTCTCTCTTATACACGAACTCTTAAATCGATCATAAAACACATGACCCGTTCGCTGGTATTTGCAATTGTAATAATAGGCATACGTGACATTTACTTTCTTCATGATGGTTGAGATATCGTATTTCTCAATTTTTAACAAGAAATGTGCATGGGTATCAAGTATGCAATAAGCGAGTAGCTTTAATAAATCAACATCAGAGTAGTCTTTTAAGATTTGTAGGATTTTCTCCTTATCTTCGTCGTCAAAAAATATTTTTTGTTTGTCATTTCCTCTTACTAGTACATGATAATAAGATAAATCACTAATTTCCCTTGGAACTCTAGACAAGATACCACCTCGTTTTAGTCACTAGTCACTGGTCCTTAGATGCTAGCTTGCATGGATTTCTTCGAAGGATTTATGAAACTAGAATCTGCCTTTTGTATACAGTGTATGCATAATCGTTAATTGGTAGAGCTCCTTCAATGCACCTTAGATGACTCCGACAGTTCGTTGGAATCTTTCTTTTGCCTATGGGCGACTAAAGGTTTTGCTGACTACCTTATACCTTATTCTATCACCATACTATTTATAAGTAAACAAAAAGTTGACAAAAAGAACCGTTCTTTTTGTCAACTTTTTTTTACGCATTGAATACTTTATGTCCAATCCATGAATTTAGATTGCTTTTTTATTAGCAGTTATTGTTTCTGTTTTTGTTTTGAGCATTTCTATTATTATTGTTTTGGGTATTTTGGTTGTTGTTGTTGTTTTGGTTATTATTGTTGTTGTTGTTATTTTGTGCGTTTCTGTTGTTATTGTTCTGAGTATTTTTGTTATTGTTGTTGCTTGTGTTTTGTGCGTTTCTGTTGTTGTTATTGTTGTTATTGTTTCTTTCCATATTAAGGACTCCTTTTTTTGTTTAATATAGTTTTCATTAGTATTATTGACAGTTTTCTATTTTTTATTTATTTATTTTCTTTTTTATTTTCTTTTTCATTTTCTTTTAGATAATAATTTGTATTATCCTGGGACAACATATCGCCCTTATTCGTTATACCGTGTTCATAAAGCTGATCGTTTAAAAATTCTCCTACCGTTTTATCACGCATTGCTTCTTTGAATTCTTCACTCTTTTTTCTCTCTGTATGTTTATCCATTTAGATCTCCTTTCCTTTCGGTCTGCTTTATCTTTTGTACATTAGATAAAATTATTCGAGCAAATAGCGGAAATAAAAAAACAGGAAATGACAAAATCGTCATTTCCTGTTTTTTATAAAATTTTAATAAAATCCGTATTCTAATTGTTTCTACTTTGCGCTTTCCGCAGCCTTTTCAATTACTTTTTCCGCTATATTTGCTGGAACTTCTTCGTAGCGTTCGAATTCCATTTCAAACTCTCCTCTTGCCTGAGTTAAAGAGCGGAGTTCTGTAGCGTATTTGAACATTTCTGCTAGGGGAGCTTCTGCTACAATCTTTTGGCCTTTATCGGCAGGTTCCATACCTAGAACATGGCCTCTTTTTTTATTTATATCGCCTATTACATCTCCCATATATTGGTCTGGTACAGTTATTTGTACTTTGTAGATAGGTTCTAAGAGTACTGGGTTTGCAGCTTTCATGCCTTTTTTATAGGATAGAGATGCTGCCATTTTAAAGGACATTTCATCGGAATCTACAGAATGGTAAGAGCCATCGTGTAAAGTTGCCTTTAGCCCTACTACAGGGAATCCTGCTAAAACGCCTTCTTTTCTGCATTCTTGTAAACCTTTATCTACCGCAGGAATAAAGTTTCTAGGTACAGCTCCTCCTACTACTTTATCTACAAATTCGTATTCGATATCTGTCGTTCCTATTGGTTCAAAATCTACAAGCACATGACCGAATTGACCTCTACCACCAGATTGCTTTTTATGCTTTCCTTCTGCAGTCGCTTTTTTCTTTATGGTTTCTCTATATGGAATCTGTGGATCTTTAAGAAGGATATCTACACCAAATTTATTTTTCATCTTTTCTTGTATGATCTCTAAATGCATTTCACCCATACCAGATATAATTGTCTGTTTTGTTTCGTCATTTCGATATACTTTAATAGTTGGGTCTTCCTCTTGTAGTCTTTGTAGACCTACGCCAATTTTGTCTTCATCGCCCTTTGTCTTTGGCTCAATAGCCATAGATAAATTAGGCTTTGGAAACTCTATTGATTTATAGTTCACAGGCTCCTTTGGATCGGACAAGGTATCTCCTGTAGTTGTATCGGATAATTTTGAAAAGGCCCCTATGTCTCCTGCTTCAAGTTTGTCTACTTCTATTTGTTTCTTCCCTTGTAAAACATAAAGGTGAGAAATCTTTTCTTTTTTATTTGTTCTCGTATTTAATAGTTCCATACCAGATTTTATAGTTCCTGATATGGCTTTAAATTGCGACAATCGCCCTACATATGGATCTACTATAGTTTTAAATATGAATGCAGAAGCAGGTGCTTCTGAGGAGATTTTTCTTTCTTTTTGTATATCTTCTGGTGACGGGAAAAATCCAATAATCATATTTGCTAACGTTTCAACGCCTACATTTAAATGACCAGAGGCACATAAAATTGGAACTAACTCTCCTTCTAATACCCCTTTTCTTAATCCTTTATGAATTTCTTCATTTGTCAGCTCTTCACCGTTAAAATACTTGTCCATAAGCTCTTCTGTGCTTTGAGCAACGGATTCTACAATCATCTCTCTATAAGGAGATATGGAGTTTAAAGTCTCTGGTGGTAATTCAATATCGATGCAGCAATTTCCGCTTCTTTCTCTTCCTGTCATATCTACTGCATTTAGTACACCTTTAAAGCCTTCCCCTTCTCCATAGGGAATTTCAAATGGAACCGCCTTAGGTCCTAATGTGTTTTTGATTTGCTCCATAACGGTTTCAAATTGTGCATTATCTCGGTCCATTTTGTTCACTAAAATAAAGGTAGGAATTTTTTTTGCTTGAACATACTCCCACGCTTTTATTGCGCCAACTTCTAGACCCGAAAGGCAATCAATGACGATTACTGCACAATTGGCTACATTTACTGCACTTACTAATTCGCCAACGAAGTCAAAGTAACCTGGCACGTCAAATATATTTAATTTGTGGTCTTTGAATTCAATCGGTACGATAGATGTGCTAATGGAGATTTGTCTTTGAATTTCTTCTTGATTAAAATCAGATAAGGTATTGCCGTCTTCAATTCTTCCCATTCTGTCGGTCATTTTTGCATTAAAAGCCATCGCTTCAAGGATTGTGCTCTTTCCACTTCCGCTGTGCCCTAATAATACTACATTTCTTATTTGCCTAGTTGGATACGTTTTCATCTTGAATCTTCCTCCTCGTCAAAATAATCTTGCTATAGTATAACTTCATTATAACCTTTTAAAATGTGAACTTATTATTATTTTATATCATTTCAAATCATATATCTATAGTTTAATCTAACTTAGTTGCAAAAATCCTCACAATAAGGAGGATTTTAAACAGCTATTTTTTCTCTTAATTTTTTAAAAATCTTTTTTTCTAGTCTAGATATGGTCATTTGTGAGACGCCTAATTCGATTGCTATTTCATTTTGACTTTTATTATTATAGAATCTGTCGACGATAATCTTTTTATCGTATTTTGACAGGTTATCAAATATCGTACGCAGGAAATCTTTATTTTCTATTTCAGCTATTTTTGTATCTTCTAAACCTAAGACTTCAAATAAAGACAAGTCGCTATCATCGTTTGAATTAGATACTTTTACATCCAATGATGTAGGCTGGTAGGCAAAACTGCCCTCCATAGCTTCTATAACCTCTTCGTGAGTGAGATTAAGGTAATTTGCTATATCATCTACTGTAGGTACTTTCATCAATTTATGTTGCAATTCTTCTTTTGCTTGGTTTATTCTTCGATAGGAATCTTGTATCCTTCTAGGTACCTTGATAATCCACTCTTTGTCTCTAAAATACTTCTTGATTTCTCCTAATATGGTAGGTGTAGCAAAGCTTGAAAATTCAAATCCTTTACTTGGATCAAATCTTTCTATTGCATAAATCAAACCTAAGCTAGCTACCTGATAGATATCATCATATTCCACACCTTTGTTGACATACTTTTTTGATAAAATTTCAGCTATAAAGGCGTGTTCTTCGAATATCTTATTTCTTAATTGATGATCTTTGGTAGCTATATACTCACTAAATAACTTATCGATATACGCCTTACGATTAAGGCTCTTATTATTTTGAGAAGCCGATAGACCTTTACTCATGCAACTACTCCCTCATGTTTTTAATCATACGTATGCTGGCTCCATTATTTTCTCGATTTGTAATTTCTACTTCATCCATTAGAGTCTGAATAATGTATAATCCTAAGCCGCTTTCCTTTGGATGGTCTAAATCTGGGGTTTTTATATTTTCTATATCTATACCCTTACCATCGTCACATACATCGATTATAAGCTTTTTTTCTTTAATTGTATAGTGTACAAAATACTTTCCCCCTTCTTTTTTACTACCGTGCTTAAGGGCATTAGTACACGCTTCTGATACAGCAACCTTTAAATCTTCAATATCATCTACATCAAATCCCATTCTATCAGCAACGCCTGATAGAGCTAATCTAGCTACACTTACAAACTCAGGAGCATTAGGCAGTGTAAGGCTTACTATCATATTCTTTTCCATTCTTTCCATTCCTTCAATTCCTCCACTTATTCAACTGAAAATATTCTTATAATTCCGGTAATTTCAAACAGTTTTTTTACATTGGAGCGCAAATTGATAATTTTAATGTCCGTATCCTTATATTTACCTTTTATTCCTATAAGTGCTCCTATGCCGGTACTATCTATGTACCCCAAATCTCCAAAATCAAAAACAATCTTTTTAGGATTCTGTTTCATCTTGTCATCTATAGCTTCTTTTAATTGATCCACAGTGTAAATATCTACTTCACCATTTAATTTAATTTGGTAATGATCTTCTTCTATTTTTGTTGTTATTGATAACAAAGTACTTCCCCCTCGTTAAGCTTACTGTGCTTTTTTAATCTATTGTGTATTAATTTCCATAATGCGCCATATAGACCTTTCAACCATTGTTCAAAAAGGGAGACACGTTAAACGTGTCTTCATATTTTACCCTTTGTTTTCCTTCTTTTTCCTGTAAGTGATTGAACAATACCAATTGCTGAATGTGTATATCTTAGCGTTTTTAAGACTGGTCTGAGAATATAGCTCTTTGTGGTAGCAACAGTTTTTTGTACATCTGTGACAGACTTCTTTACAGAGTGTAATGTTTCCTCTACGCTATCCATTACTTCCGACGAACTATTTGTTATGCTCTGAACATCTTTTATGATATCGTCAATTTGTTTTCTGTTTTCTGAAACCGTTTTAGTTATGTCCTCTACAGCTATTGTCAAGCTTTTCATCGTCTTGGCTAGGTATACAGCACCTACTACAAAGGCAATTCCTATTAAAAGAATACCCGCTTCCCATAAGTGGATTGGTTCAAACATTATTATTTCACCTTCTAGCTTCTATGTGTATTTGAGCTATATTTGAGTATCTTGAGGATCTGGATCTTCATCTAATTCTTCTTCTATATCGTCAATAGCATCTTCTACTGAATCCTTCATATCCTCTAGTTTATCTTCTAACTCTGTTTTGTAATATTTCATTTTGTCCGATACTTTATTGCTTAAATTTTCAACTTTTTCGTTTATTTCATCCTTATATTCACCCATTTGATCCACGGCATCATTGCTTAAGTCTTTAACATTATCGATAAAATCTTCACTTTTATCTTTTAATTTTTGTATGGTGCCTTTTCCCGATTCTGGAGCTAATAAAATACCAGCGATTCCTCCAAGAATTGTACCTAATAAGACACCACTCATAAAATCTGAACTTTTAGACATAATTTCCCCTCCAATTTATACTTTTTTAAAATTATACCCCAATATTTGGATTGTAAACAGTTTTTTCAAAATTTTTATATTAAGTGGTAAGACGTTGAGTAAATGCACAATAAACAACTTAAAAATACATATGCAAATTTCTTAAAAATGATTGGGTCATTTCCCTAGCAGCATTCTCCTACCTTTTTGCTTATCTCTTTCGTATTGAAACCCACTTTGTAAAACAATTTTTGCATATTAAAAAAGAAATCAAACAGCGGTTTTTATCCTGCTACTGATTCCTTTTTTATACTATTTTCTGTATTCCGCTTGCTTTTCTTAAATTGTCCTACAACACCTTGGACTACGAGGATATTTTTTTATTTTTTATGCTTCTCCAAATTTGCTTTCGATTAAAGCTACTAATGCAGCTAATGCAGTTTGTTCATCTTCGCCGTCTGCTTCAATTGTTAATACTGTGCCTTTTGAAAGGCCTGCTGCCATGATTCCCATGATGCTTTTTGCATTGATTTTTTTATCGCCTTTAATAATATTGATTTCTGATTTATATTTTCCTGCTTCTTGTACAAACATTGATGCTGGTCTTGCATGTAATCCTGTTGCGTTTAATACTGTAACCTCTTTATTTACCAATTGATTTTCCTCCTAAATAATTGTAATATTTAATTTCTTTAATTCTTCTGTTACCATGGCCATTACTTCATCAGCTGTTGCAAGCTCTAGTGCCTTTTGAGCAATTTCTTGAGCTTCTTTTAATGTAACGCTTCTAATGATCTTTTTGATTTGTGGAATACTAGACGCGCTCATACTAAATTCATCTAGGCCTAGACCTAGTAAGATTAATGCTGCAAGAGGCTCTCCTGCCATTTCTCCACACATTCCAGTGAATTTACCTTCATGTTGGTGAGAAGCTTTTATTACATTATGAACCAATCTCAAAATTGCAGGATTGAATGGTTGATATAAATAGCTTACGTTTTCATTCATTCGATCTACTGCTAAAGTGTATTGGCATAAATCATTTGTACCAATGCTAAAGAAGTCTACTTCTTTTGCAATAATATCTGCACAAACTGCTGCAGATGGAATTTCTACCATGACACCTACTTTAAGGTCTTTATCATAAGCTATGTTTTCAGCATCTAGTTCTTTTCTACACTCATCTAAAATGACTTTTGCTTGTCTTACTTCATCTACATTTGAGATCATTGGAAACATAATGAGTGCTTTTCCAAATGCACTAGCTCTTAAGATGGCGCGAAGTTGCGTTTTAAATAAGTCTTTTTCAACAAAACAAAGTCTTACTGCCCTTAAGCCTAAGAATGGATTCATTTCCTCCTCTAATTGTAAATATGGAAGTTTTTTATCTCCACCAATGTCTAAAGTTCGGATGATGATAGGCATACCTTTCATGCCTTCTAAAACCTCTTTGTATGCTTTAAATTGCTTTTCTTCACTTGGCATCTCATCGCTGTCCATATATAGGAACTCTGTACGGTATAGACCTACGCCTTGTCCGCCATTTCGAGTAACGCCTTCGATGTCTTTTGGTGTACCAATATTTCCAACGAGCTCTACTACATGTCCATCTTTTGTTTCTGCTGGAAGCTCTTTTAATTCTTCGAGCTCTTTTCTGAATTTTTCATATTCTGCTTTTTTGTCTTGGTAGCTCTTAAGTACTTCTTCTTCAGGATTAATAATTACTTCTCCTGTCATACCATCTACTATAATAATATCTCCATCGTTTGCACTAGAAGTAATATTTTTTAATCCTAATATTGCTGGAATCTCTAAACTTCTAGCCATGATTGCTGTATGAGAAGTTCTTCCTCCGATATCTGTAGCAAAGCCTTTAACTCTTTGTTTGTTCATTTGTGCCGTATCAGATGGCGTTAAATCCTTTGCAATAATGATTACATCTTCTGAAATTTCGCTTAGGTTTTGTGTTTGTACACCTAATATATTTCGAATTAATCTAGAACCAACATCTTTAATATCTGCAGCTCTTTCTTTCATGTATTCGTCTTCCATCATGCCGAAGATCATTACAAATTGCTCTGTTACTTGATTTGCCGCATTTTCTGCTGTAATTTTTTCACTATTGATTACTTGTTCTATTTGCCCTGTATATTCAGGATCGTCTAGAATCATTAAGTGAGCATCAAAGATTTTAGCTTCCTCTTCACCTAATTCTTCGATTGCTTTTTGCTTTATGTTATTTATTTGAAGTCTTGCATTATCAATTGCATCTTTTAGTCTAGCGCATTCGTCATGTACGTTTTCGATTTTGGCAGTATTGATTTCAATCACAACATCCTTTAATATGAATGCTTTACTGATTGCAATGCCTGGTGACGCACCAATTCCCTTCACTGCATTTCCTCCTTCTGTTAACATAATATAATCTACTGTTAATGTAGGTATTACAAAGAACCTATTCGATATTCTATCACAATTTTTTTTGGCTTTCTACATGTAATGGTTTGCAGATTATTGCTTAATTCGTCTCAATTTTATTTACCCATTTACAGGTTTATTATTCATCTTTAGTATGCTTTGTCCATATTTTATGACAAACATAAACTCTTAGGTACGTACCTAAGAGTTTATGCGTAGAGATTCTTCACTTCAATTTAGTATAACTCCTGACAGAGTCTACGTTTTTACCTCACCCCAAGGCGAGTTTTGCTTACCACCTAGGGTAATACCCATTTATCTTGTCCAAAGGGGGTATTACCCTGTTAGGGTTGACGCGGTTTGTGGCGACTAAAAGGAGCTACAAGGCCGCAACCTACGACATGTTACCTTATTACCATCTCCATTCATACTGCTAAGATCAACTTTAGCACAATTAATAAAATTAGCCCCGGGATCCCAAAAATACCTATTACTAGAGCATTCCATGGATTTACTCCGATATCGAAGTTAAACATATTTAAGAGCAAGAGCAACAATCCACCTATTATACTATTGATAAAGACGGACACAACGAAGCGTACTGGTATTTTGAATGCCTTAAATAATGTGCTTCCCAAAAAATATAAGATTAACAAACCAATAGAATAAGCTAAAATTGCATCTGTTTCTAATCCTAAGCCCATTTTTAATATCACCATCCTTTGTCCTAATATATAGGTATTTCAGTATGGTAATATTTATTCGCTTTTTATAATTCAGCTTTAATCTTTTCTTTTTTGGCTTTCTTTAATAAGTAATTGTAAAAGTATTCATTGGCGAGAATTTTATGTGCAGCATAGTCTACTAAGTCTGGGTCCGTTACATTGGTGAAAAAGTTTTTTGACTGTTCTAACTCGAGCTTGGCCTTCTCAATCAATCCGACAAAGTATTTATTTTGATTTTTTGTTTGTATTTTTTCTTTTTCTGCTTGTCTTTTGTGTTTAAAAGCTTGAATTTCTATTTTAATAGTCTCTACATGTTGATTCATCCTCTTTTTATCCATTACAATCTTTTTATTCTTTTCTACTTTATCCAATCATAAACCCTCCAAATCCATCTATTATACTATTGATCATTGCATCTGTTTCTAATACTAAGCCCATTTTCAATATCACCATCCTTTGTCCTAATATATAGGTATTTCAGTATGGTACTATTTATTCGCTTTTTATAATTCAGCTTTAATCTTTTCTTTTTTCGCAAATTTCAAGTTTAAGTTAGCCACCCTTGTGATTCTGTTGCTAGGTC
>NZ_CALNCS010000216.1 GCF_937875145.1 Alkalibaculum bacchi
TTCTCTTAAGAGAACTTCATATTCCTCATCTCCAGCAAAATATGTACGATTGTAGTCAAAGTCTGTATCTGTTACATACATAGAAAAGATTTCCCATTTAGTGATTTTTTTTAAAGTATCAAGTTCAATAATAGGATGAGCTTTTAAAAAATCTTTGTCTTTATACTTGACTAGATCTTTAAACATAGAGCCATCTTTCATATGATGACCATATATAATAGTATTTTTATCTGTCCTATCCCTCTTATTGCGATAATCCATAAAGATACTTCCAGCTTTAGCGTGTTTTCTATGTATATTATGGTTTAAGTAATAATTATTATCTTTAGCCTGTAATACTGGATAGTCAATCTTAGTATCTTTAATCTTCACCCACCCAACTACATCTGGGTTTATTTGTAAGAGAGATTCAAAATCAAATAGATTTCTTTCTCCTCCTTGTTTGAGAGTGTCCTCAGACTGAAAAGTATTTCGTAGTTGATTATTTAACCTATAATTTTGAAAACTATCCCAAAAGTATCTTCCCATAACAAACGAACAATATAGTATTACTATAGTTAACAAAGACATACAGACCTTAGTAAGCAGTTTAAATTTACTTTTTCTCTTTGTCAATACTGCACCACCTTATATACATTATATTTTTTACGGATAGTCTATCATGAAAATGAGATATATTACAAGCTCGTTATTCATTCATTTGATATACTTAATAATTTTATATATTATAATCGACAATTGTCTAAAAATAGGATGATTTGACTAAAAAAAATTAAACAGGAGTGAATTTATTATTTTTTTGTCAAAATACCAGTTATTGTCTTGTTTACTAAATAATATTGTGATAAAGTAAACTTAAGTATTAGCAATAACTGGATAAATAAATTATGAAAAGAAAACAATACTCTAATCACACTAAAATTTATAAATATCAATATATTATTGGCTGCCTTTTGGGTTCGATTTTTTTTGCCATTCCCTTAATTGTGTTTCTGAGAGTTGTACCATTATCTCATGAACTACTGTCGTATTATCCGACAATTAATGGCTATATCGTTGACCTTTCCTTGTTCTATAAAAGTAGAGCCTTTGTTTTTGTTGCTACTTCTTTATTTCTAATCTTCATTGGCGAAAGAATTTATCCTGAACAAAAAGTTTATGCAAATATTTTAAAGAATAATAATAAAAAGTATTTGCTGTCTTCATTGCTTTTTATTGCTTGTATTGTTATTTCTTTTCTATTTTCAGAAAATAAATCCATCTCACTGTGGGGGGCACCTAATTCTTACGAAGGTACTCTTATATGGATTTCATATCTAACTGTTTTTTTAATATCTCTAAATTATTTTGAAAACCATTTCTATTACAAATTCATAAAGAGTTCAGTTGTATTTATTATGATTGTCTTTTGCCTATTTGGACTATTTGAGTATTTTGTTACAAGTCCTCTAGAGACTCCATTATTTCAATATTTGATACTTTCAAGAGATTACTGGAATCAAATAGGAAATCTAAATTTAACTTCTTATTTTGGAAACATCTCTTTAACTCTTTCTAATCCTAGTTATGTAGGACAATTTTTAGTATTAATTTTACCTATTTTATTTACAATCGGCCAAAAGTCAGAACATGATAAAAAGAATTATATCCTATTGCGTTTATTGTCAGGCATGAGTGTTTTTTTATTGCTCTTATCAGGAGCTACAGCTGCATTATATGCATTCGTTATTGGTTTGATTATTCAATTAATTCTTCATAAAAGGAATATAAGAAAGCAAATAATATCGTCTCTTCTTATTACTGCTTCCCTCGTAGTGATCATACTACCCTTTCAAAATATAGGGATATTCAGTGATTTTTAGGCGATTTTCAAAAAGACAGTTTCTCCGTAAATGAAAAATATTTTACTATTAAGGATATTCTACTTACGGAGAAAGAAATTCACTTTAAGGGCTCAAAAAATGAATTTACCGTTAATTACAATCTAGAAAATGATGAGTATCACTTCTATTCAAAAGGCGCTGAAATACCCTATACAAAAAATAATAATATCTATCAGCTTACTGAAAGTGATTTTAAAAATATACAAATCACTGATTATGACAACTATTTCGGTGTAGACTTCGGTTACAAGGGAGCTCTCTATTTTACTTTAGTAAATAATGAGTACAAAGCTATCGGACCAAATGGACAGCTTATTCATGAAATAAATAATCATGGAGCATTTGATTTAAGTGACAAACAACTACAGTTTGCCACTGGAAGAGGCTACATTTGGAATATTAGTATACCTTTACTAAAAGATACCATCTTAAAAGGCTATGGCATAGATACATTAGTTTTTCATATACCTCAAAATGATTTTGCTGGTAAATTAAATTATCATGGTTCAGCAAATATGGTTATTGATAAACCCCATAATATGTATTTGCAAATTGCATTGCAATCGGGCATTATTGCACTTTTGTCTTTTGCTTTGATATTGGCTTTTTACTACACGTCTTGTTTTAAAAATATTAAGAGAGCACGTGACTCTAATTCAGAACACTACAGTATATTTGTAGCAATACTCAGTGGGGTTACAAATTACCTTATATGTGGTTTTTTCTATGATAGCAGTATCTCTGTTGCACCTGTCTTCTGGGTGTTTCTAGGCATAGGTATCTGCATTAATAATAAGATACAAACTATACAGGATCATAAAAATAGCAAATAAAAGCCATGTTGGGGGTGAATATTAATTTAACTAAATTGCTACTATATTGTCGGTATAGATATGTATAATAAAAATATTTTATAGGGGGAGAACAAATGACAAAAACATTGAAAAAGACAATATCATCTATTATTGCCTTTTCTCTACTTTGCGGCACTATTCCAGGCGTAAAATTAACAACAGTTCAAGCAGACGAGCAAGAGAAAGAATTAGTTCAAATTTCAGAACCTGGGGAATTCGATGATGCGGCAATTTATACAGATGGCTCAATTGTAGCATTTAACAAAGAGAAAGCCGGAACAAAAGTAAGCACATATGATAATTCTAAAAAAGTTTTTAATGAAGTGAACACTTATGATTTTAATGAATGGTATTACGGCACCCGTTCGATTATACTTGAAAATATTGTTATTACAAAGGATGGTAAAACTGGCTTTCTTAATAAATCCGGTTCCATTACTATTGAACCGCAATACGATTATGTAGAGCAAGGAATCGCAGGTAAAGCACTATACCGAGCGCAGATCGCTGGCAAAAGAGGATATATTAATGATAGAAATGAAGAAATTGTGCCAATCAAATATAATCATGTAAGTTACATAGGTAATAATAAATTCCTAACACAACTCAATGGTAAAAGCACCATATACGACAGTATTAACAAAAGTGAAACTTCACTAAATTACCATTATGTTACTAGTTTTTCACATACAGATAAGTTCTTAAGGATTCATAGCGAAGATAATAAGCTAGGTGTTAGCGATTTATCAGGGAATCTCATCATTCCAGCTACTAATTACAACTTAGAAGCTAATGATGATAATACCTTTCTAGCTGAAGATGAAAACGGTAGTTGGATATTATTAGACGCAAAAGGTGAATTGCTTAAGGATTTTGGTAGTGAATACGTTTTAATTAATGCATTCACTAATGGATTAGCTCGCGTTTATATAAATGGCAAATGGGGATTAATAAATAAATCAGGGGATCAAATTATTGAACCCATTTATCTCTCTATATCTGACCACTCAAAGGGATTCGTAACAGTTAAGGGAGACAATTATCTTCAAGGATTATTTGCTACAAATGGAAATAAAATACTCAAACAAGAATATAACGAAATCATTACAGATCGAGCTGATAATTATATTATTGCTGGTAATGCAAATAATAAGAAAGGAATATATGATTATAGTGGCAATCAAATAATTCCCTCTGAGTATCATTATATTGGAGATTTTAACAACGGTTTTGCCAGTGTCAGCATTAACGACAAATACGGTCTTATCGATAAAACAAACAAACTTATTGTAGATATCGATAATGATAACCTAGAAATTGCAGGTAATACTGTGAAAATAGCTAATGACGGTAAAATGACACTATATAAGATAGTAGATAAGGAAGAGCCTAAAGTCCCAGATAAAGAAGAACCTAAAGTCCCAGATAAAGAAGAACCTAAAGTCCCAGATAAAGAAGAAGATTCTAAACTAGAGAAACTAGAAGAAAAACAAATTGGTGATGTTAAAATATCCTTATTTGCTAAACCTGGTGTAGTAGAAGAAGGTACCGTCGTAGAAATATCACCTATCGAAGATAAATCTATAAAAAATACAATCAAACTATCACTTGGAGACGAGTATGGAAATTATGTCGCTTATGACATCAATCTCTTAAAAGATAATGTCAAAATACAGCCTAATGGTGAGATTACACTATCTATAAGCATACCTGATGGATTTGATAAAGATAGATTGGCAGTATATCGAATAGAAGACAACGGTACAAAGACAAAAATGAATGGTTCAGTAGTTGATGGAAACTATCAATTTAATGTAGACCATTTTAGTGTATATGTACTGGCTGAAGCTACTGAAAATGAGGATGCAATAATCCCAACAGATAATGAAACAAATAACGACCAAAAAGTAACTGACACCAATACAACAACAGAAAATAAAACTACCGACGAAAGCGCTAATGCAAAAAAAGAAGTTAACGATAACAAAGACAATGAAATTCCCAAAACAGGAGATAACACTTCAATAGGATTCTTTGCCATGTTATTCTTCTTAGCAGTTAGCTCACTAACATTTATAGTTATTAAAAACAAAAGAACTCAAGCATAGTATTTTCACGTATTACATTACAGGACTGCTCACTAGTGTTCAAAAAACGTTAGTGGGCAGTCCTGTTTTATGTTTTATTTAAAAAGCATATAGGGCAATTAACCTCTACATTTTCAAGAGTCTTCATCAAACGCGCCTATATACCCTGTAAAAAGGGAAGCTTATTGGACTAAGCTTTCCTTTTTACTTTATTGCTGATTCTCTGCAATCCATTGATCAAACATCTTAATAGTGGCGTCATATGTTTTGTTGCTGATTTCAGGTAGTGTTCCGCCCCATGCTTCTTTCGCTTGTTCAAAACCTTTTATGAAGGCATCTTTCATCAGTTGGGCTTTGGCTAGATCTCCACCTGATAATGCTTTGGAGAATTCAAAGATTCTTTCTGAAGTTTGTTCTACTCCCCAGTAACCATTTTCAGAGATTTCTTTTAATGCTTTTTCCCTTGTAGCACTATCTATCTCCAGATTACCTGTATCTTGAAATTTTTCGCCTTGCTGCATGATCAACTTCTCGACAATATCTCTTAGCTGCTGGGTTTGCTTTTCAGATTCCATTTTCAATTTATTGATTGTAGCGGTATCCTTCTGGTACGTCTTACCTTCACTCTTCGTCTCTTTGCTGGGAATATAAGCGTCTGATTCTTGAGATGAAGTTTCTACCACACTTTTAGGATTCTCCTTTATTCTGGTATGATCGTCTTTGTGATAAAGAGAAGAAACAACAACCTTGTTTGTAGGATTGACTTTCATTTTCTCACCTCTTTTTTTAGATTTATATATTTATTATTATGTAGCCTACTTATTACAAATTTCATTTATGCTCCTATTTATAATATCTGTAAAAATCTAATTTGTTTAAGCTAATAAAGTAAAGTACAAAAAAGATATATCGAAGCAGGGATTCTTTACTCCAATATATTTCAATTCAATTTTTTCTTAGAATTCGCTTAGATTTCACTCTATTGAGTTTTTTTGATTTTATACTTAAATAGGTATGAGCCCTCGACTAAAGCCTCTGAGTGACTAGGGTAGTAGTTAAGGTCTTAAATACGCTACTAGCTTTTAACAACTAGCATTTTAGTCACTGATAGTAGCTAAATGGGAGAATGAATCTTCCATTCTTATCTCTTCTTATTTATTTTGTGCGGAGCTATTGCCATATTTATACTATTAATATATAATAATGATATTAAAATAATATCAATGGAGGTTTTTAATTATGGTCGAGGAGAAAAATAAATTTATTGAAGATGAGATTCTACCGAAAACGCAAAATGGAATGGGTATTTTATTACTAAATATTGCATTGATGATTCTATCCATAATCTTATTTATCTGTAGCATATCTTTTATGGAGGGAATATTTCAAATTATCTTCCCTATTCTTAGCATACTTTATTTCTTAATCATTGGTCCAATAATGTTTGCTGGTCTTAAAATTTTAAGGCCTAATGAGGCATTAGTCTTAACTTTATTTGGAAAATACTACGGCACATTAAAAGGAGAAGGATTTTATTTTGTCAATCCATTTGTAACTGCTCTAAATCCAGCGGCAAAGAATGCGACTACTGGCAATTTATCCGTAGATTCCACAGTAGAAACAAGAGTTGGAGAAGTAAACATTAATAAACCAAGCATATCCAACAAAAAAATCTCTCTTAAAGCTATGACTTTAAATAACGAAAGACAAAAAATCAATGACGCATTAGGCAATCCAATCATTATAGGTATTGTAGTAATCTGGAAAGTTAAAAATACTGCTAAGGCAGCATTTAATGTAGATAATTACACCGAGTTTCTTTCTATCCAATGTGATTCAGCCCTAAGAAACATTGTGCGCCTCTATCCATACGATACTTTTGGTGAAGATAACGAAAAAACACTAAGGGGGAGTAGCCAAGAAGTATCCCTAAAATTGCAAGAAGAAATACAGTCTAAAGTAGAAGTAGCTGGATTAAAGATCATGGAAGCGAGAATCACCCATTTAGCCTATGCTCCAGAAATTGCAGCAGCTATGCTACAGAGACAGCAAGCCTCTGCAATAATCGATGCAAGACAGATGATTGTAGAAGGAGCCGTAGGTATGGTGGAGATGGCATTAGATAAATTAAATGAGAATAATATTGTAGAACTAGACGAAGAGAGAAAAGCAGCTATGGTAAGCAATTTGTTAGTCGTATTATGTGGAAACAAAGATGCTCAACCAATCGTCAATAGCGGATCACTATACTAAAGATAAGACATGGAAAAAAAGGATAAAACAAAAAAACAGTTGCTGCTGCGTTTATCTCCAAATCTATGGGAAGAAATCTCCAAATGGGCAGAAGATGATTTTCGCTCTATAAATGGTCAAATTGAATACTTGCTACACGAATGTGTAAAACAACGCAAGAAAGGCAAGACCAAAAATCCATCCGAATAGGATGGATTTTTTACTTCTTCTTGAATTACCCCTTCTGCAGTTCGCCCCTATGAGATGACCATCACCAAAAAATCGGACTTAATACTTTTGAAATAATGCCGATATAATGATACAGTACTCCATATTAAATATTATATTGTAATTATGCTTAATTTTATCTTAATAACTCAAACTTCGCACATCTAAAATTACATTAAATTATTGAAACAGGACA
>NZ_CALNCS010000217.1 GCF_937875145.1 Alkalibaculum bacchi
TTATTTAACCTTACTAATAAGATATGTAAATTCTTCAAAATCCTTTAAATGATTTTCTATAACTTTTTGCAAGATTTCCAAATTAAGATTTTGATAATTGTGAACAGCTATATTTCTAAAGCCTATCATTGCTTTTAATATATTTAACATTCTATCATCAATGATATTATGTTGATTTAATGCTTCAAAAGCATCTCTACTATTTTGTGGAATACCTAATTTTTTTTCTGAAACTAAATGCATCGCTATATCAATCGTTGCTTCGACAGCTCTTTGAATATTTAATACGATAGAATCTTGTTTAGTATAATCCATTAAGTTATCTGAATTGTGATTATATACTTCTTGAATTCTTATTACACATCTTTCTATAATACTTATTTTATTATATAAAACATCCTTAACCATATACTCTACCATCCCTTTCAATCGCATTTAATACTATTTTTCTTTCTTCATTTAATTTTGCATAATCTTTAAATGCTCTAATATCATAATTGGCCATTAAGTATTCATCTGCACAATATAATACTTCTTTTGTGCCTACAATTTGAGCGGCGAATACTGTATTGATGTCTTTTAAGTGAACAATCTGAGTATCTCGTTTAACTTCAAAAGAAAGATTGCCTGCAGCAATCATTAATTTGTAGGGGTCAATGATATCGTCAGTATAAATAGCTAGGTCTATATCACTATCGTTTCGCCCTTCTCCTTTGGCGAAGGATCCAAAGAGATAGATAAATTTGGGATTAAATTCTTCTTTTAAAAAACGTACTATTATATTCTTATCTTTTTCTGATAAGTACATTTTGCTCACCCCTTTTCCCATATTATATACTAAATTAGTTTGATTATATACTTGCAAACAAAAGATTAATGTGATGTGTATTAGTTAGTGTCACTACCATTCGCGTACAATTAAGAATTTAGAATGCAAAATTAAGGGAGTTTATGAGGGACAGGTAGGCATTTACGGAATGAAGTAAATACCTACCTTTTCTGAATTCCATTATTATTCTTCTTCTGTCTATTAGAAGTAAAGAAGACAATTTGGTATAATAATTATAAATGCAATCTTATAGTGCTACATATTAAAACACTACTGTGTTACATAAGGAGGCTACACAACTATGAAATTTTACAAGGAAAATAAAAGTATCATTAAAATACTTTGGATTTTAGCGATTCTATTCACTTTATTTGGTTGTAAAAATGAAACCACTCAAAGTAAACATACTTATATAGATGATAAGTATACGCCATTGTATGGAAATAAGATTTTTACTATGGAAGAGATTATTGAATTATCTAAACTTGCTTATAGTGTGGCTTATGAGGATCTAGTGAATTACGCCTATAAAGAGCTATTACTTACAGCTGGTGAGGAATCTCCTTTTCATAATAATTATTACGCCTTTCCCATTGACTCTAAAGACGGTGAATATCAGTTAGAAGTATCTATTCCTAAAGGTACTAAGAAGTTAGATGTATTTAATATCGTACGAAAAACAACTCATGAACACAGAGACATACGCCGTTTTAATATAGAAGAATTTTTAGCTACCTATGAAAATATCACGGATTATCTTTCTGTCCAATTACCTAAAAACAGTGAATTTGGCACATTTGATTATTATCTAAATGGCAATAGCAGCGGAAATTCCATTTTGATAGGTGGAGTTGAAGTAGGCGCTTTTGAGCGTAGTTTTGGTTCATTCTATGGAGATACTCCAGGACAATGGTCCTTAGAATCTCTTTACTGGCAATTCTATCCTAATATGGCTGATCTAAAAGAATTACAGCTAAAAGATAACTCTGTTAAGGGATTTGCTTTTACGACAGATCACCCTAGTGATATAAAGCATCACTTTGTCAACTTTGTAGAAGATGGTTCCTTGTGGGTTTATACTTTAAGATTAGATGCAACGTTTTTTTCACAAGAAGATGCAATCGAAATAGCTGAAAGGGTTACCTTTTATGAAGATAGCTTTTCAGCCCCAGCTCCTGATTATGGTTCATGAAGATTAATGTGTTAGTTTACCCTTTTTCAAATAGTGTAAATCATCCACCTTATCAATTCAACTTTCGCAATAAATTTACTTCTATAAATTTATTGCGAAAGTTTTTTATAAAAGATGAGAGGGGCACATCAAGATGGTGACTTATATCTCCTAAAATATGGATTAAAAGGTCACCGTCCCGATATGCCTCTTTACTTCTCTATATTCCACGATATTATCAAAAGCATAAGGAACTAGGCTATAAGACATGTGCCAGTAATTTAGGTATAAGCAGAATTGCATTATGCACATGGGTAAAGTACATCTAGCTAAATCAAACCCATCTTCTGTAGCCCTTTCAAAATGAACTTCAATATATTTCTCTCCATTTTCTTCAAGAATTTGAGAATGGACAATCTTGGTTTCGTCCCCTAATGTGACATATGGATACATCATTTTAATCACCTTCTCAATTGTAGTTCTCTACAAGTACATATCTCATTCTGTTGTCTAGATCTTAAAAATCATTAAACCAAGTCATTCAATACAGCCAGCTTTTGAGATATCCAAAGGAAAGAACTTGCTGCTGTTCCGTAAAGATATGGTGCTTGTGATATAGCAATCATAACCTCTTCCTTCGTGTAAGGAGCATACATTCCAGAATCAACGATATCGAACATTTCTTCTTCATCCAATTCACCCTCTTGACAAAAGAAGTCTACAAGTTCCCTATTAGCCCCATTTAGTTTCTTTAAATAGGTTTCTGCTCTTTTATAATTGTCCATCTTATAGTACATTACGATGATTGGCAATAACATTTGAGTGGTATCTTCTTTGTATTTTTTATAAAGTTTTAAGGCATTTACTTCATCTTCATACAAGGCATATAAGCTAATAAGAGTATATCTTACGCCTAAATTATCATTTTCAGACAAAACTAATAAATCTTCGGCTTCCTTTATCGCCTTTCTAAATTTGCCCATTTGAACTAAATCCCTTAAATAAGCATCTCTTAACCGCATATAGGGTCTAGTTTCTAAAATACCCCAAAAGTGTCCTACATCTTCTTCATTTAGCAGGTCTTGTTCTTTTAAATACTTCTCTGCCTTTTTAATCAACTTTTCATATTTTAATTTCAGCTCTTCAGGATTATCTGTAGTTAAATCTGCTATCATGACTTCTGCATCAAGACAATTTTTATCCAGCTTAAGAGCTTTTTTAGCATACTTTAAGGCATCTTTTTCATTATCTGCTTCATAAGCCATTTCTAAATAATCCCATGGACTCTCTTGTCTTTTACTTCCCATCTCAACAATGTTATTTTGACTATCTATAAATTCTTTAAAGGCTTTATTTAATTCCTCCTCATTAAGTTCTTTATCACCAATAAACTTCTGAAACTCTCTAAATACTCTTTCCGTTTCTTTATTCATTTTTTCTCCTTTTCATCATATGCTTTTTATATCGATAGCACTTGAAAAACATAAGTATTCAAATCTATCTTTTAATTACCCCAATAATAATCCCTATAGTGTAACAAAAGATGTCACTCCACAAAAATCCAAATCCTAAGACAAGACCACCTAGTGTGGTTTGCCTTAGATTGTCAATCCATGGAGCATGATAGAGTATTATATTCTTATCTTTTTCTGATAAGTACATTTTCCTCACCCTTTTTCCCATATTATATACTAAATTAGTTTGATTATATACTTGCAAACAAAAGATTAAGGAGTTTATCAGGGACGGGACCATAGTTTATCAGGGACGGGACCATAGTTTATCAGGGACGGGACCATTAACATCACTTTTGCTCCCACCTTAAAGTATTACCTCAATTCACGTGAAATCCCTTTATTTTCAAGGAATTCACAGTTGATGTTATAAATTAAGGTTAATCATTTCATGACCGTAATGCGGATTAACAGGGTCGTTGTCCTCTACGATTTGAGATGCAAAAATATAAGGGATGTTGAAGTCAGATAACAATCATAACGCTCCAATGCGGCCTATGGTAACTTCTACTCCTAAAAAATGGAGTGAAAAGTCACCGCCCCGATATGCCTATGATATGCCTATAAATAATTCGAGCTAATAAATATGCAAAGCTGTTTATTATAGAGGATATTGTTTTCTCTTTACTTTTGTCGTTTATATGAAAACTATAATTGATTTTGTATTTATCACAGATACTTAATAATATTCGACTAGTCTCTATAGCTACCTCCCTAGGTTCTAAGAGATTCCAATTTAACTGATCTATTAGATGTGCAAGTAAAGAAGAGTTCACTACCAATGTTGACTGATTATCTATTGCTTCAATTGCCTCTATTAATCGATCTTCAGTTACATAATTGGTATCGTAGTTTATATATTCTTCTATTATTCTTTTATCATCTAGTCCGAACCTGCTTAGTCTTCTTATAACACTATATTGTCTTTTAGAATCAAGTCCTGTTTCTAAAAATAACGCCTCCTTTACTCCTTCCATAACAGTCTTTCCAATCAATTCACCTAATTTACTGTGTTTACCTGCAAAAGTAAAAGTGTTTTCACTATTTTGATTGCATATGATGACTGTTTCATCTGTGCCTGAACCTGTGGCTATTCCACAAGAATACATACTTCTAGCCATTAACTCTTGAATAGCAGCAGTCTTAGCTTCCGTACAAGTTACCATAGCCCTTGCCAATGTTCCGGGGGATAAGTTTCCATCTATATTGAGAAATATGTTGATGGTTCCAGGTTCTAATAAGATAATTTCTCCCTTTTCCTCGTAAAAGGAAGCTGGGTCTCCCACGCGACCAGCATTTACCTCGATACCAGCAGTTATTATGGCAGTTACTATCAAATCCCTATATTCTGATGTTTTAATGGACACATTCTTCATAGATACTGCTGTAGTAACTCCAGCAGATTTTTCTGGATTTAATCCCAGTTCACTCGCTATAGTTTTTAAATCCTCTAGATATGTATCGCTATTCATACAGTATCCCTTGCCATTCTCGGGCTTAGAATCAAAATTAAAAACCCCGGTTAGATCTTCTCTATAACCACTATTTAACTGAGAGGTAGATAGAACACCTCTTATACCACTAAACTCAATAGTGATACTGTAGTTGTTTTTGTAAACTTTATCCCCATTTGAAAGTGTAGTCAACAGCATTTTATTCTCCTTATATTGTTTATTCATTTTTAGTTAGTTCAACTCTAACAAGCATTAGCCAATTGTCCGCCACATCCATAAGAGTGTTAATTAAGGCAGGGCGAGATACGAGGCGAGATACGAGGGACGGGACCATTAACATCACTTTTGATTCCACTTTAAAGTATTACTTCAATTCACGTGAATCTCCTTTGTTTTCAGGTCCTTCACAGTTAATGTTACACATTAAGGTTAATCGTTTAAGGCATATTGAGACGGAAACTTATATTTCCTAAAAGTGGATATCTAAGGGCTAAATATGCAATCTTGTATATTTTTATAAAAATAATAGGTCTATGTATTTATAATGGAATAGTATTCAAAAAACCATATCATCATAATCAACAATATGGTTTCACGAATACGGCTTAAACATTCACGACAAAATTTTGCGTATTGAATTAAATCACTTCTTGCCTAATAGACAGGCGAAAAAAACAGTTTTATATCTCCAGCCATACCTACTTGAAAGAAAAGTAAAAATTTCCTTATACTAGTGGGAGCTCATTATCTTATTTCAAAACAACCTTGGCTTGTTTTCTAGGAACCGTTCGGTAGTATTTTACATCGGGATAACCCAATACAAGACAAGCTTGTACTTCTTTTTCATCCTCAATATTTAAGAACTGTTTTATCTCTTTGTTTTGATTTGCAGCTCTTACGAAAAAGCCACTATAAAACATTCCAAGCCCTTGGGCAAATGTCATAAGTTCCATATTTGAAGCAGCTAGCCCGGCATTAATAACAGAATCGCTGACGACACATACAACTGCAGGTGCATGAAAAAACAAGTCATCACGACCATCTTGACTATAGTGGTCACACATATTGATCCATCGATGAGCGTACACTTTATATATCCTTGGAATTTCAGTATTCGATAGTATTTCTTGTGCCTTTTGCTTTAAACTCTCCAGTGCCATTTTTGTCAATTGGGGCAAATTATCTCGTACAATCACATAAGAGGTTCCTTGTAAATTGCTACCAGTAGGAGTATATCTTCCCGCTTCGATAATGTCCATCAGCTTTTCATCTTCAATGGGCTTTTGAATAAATCGTCGTATAGACCTCCTTCCCTTAATGGCCTTTAGCAATAAATCAGGATCTAAGGCCGCTGATTCTAAAGTAGACTCTTCTACCTCTCCCATTTCGTACCCTTCTATAGAAGCCGCATTCTGAGGACACACAGCAACACAATGCCCGCATTCCATACACGTAAAAACAGCTCTAGCCTTTTTATCTTCAATAACAATATTCTTTGGAAAGCAGTCCGCGACACATAGGCCACATCCTATACAAAGTTCATTATCAATATGTATCAATTTGATACCTCCAGTAAGTTATTTGCAAGTCATATAGATAAATGCATATTCCCTTTTACCTTAAGTCATTATACTGTATAATGCCCTTTTTTAAAAGTTGAACTCTTTCACTATCATGTGTTGTTTATTACTTTTAGTAATTGTTAATATATTTTCATAAAAACCAATTTTTAAGGACAAATCCTCCTTGAGTATAAACTTTACACTTAATAAGATCCTTCTCTGCGCCAAAGATGACTTCCGGACATCACGAGAGGCGGGACCATTAGCATCACTTTTCTCCTACTTTAAAGTATTACTTCAAGTCGCGTGAAACCCTTTTGTTTTCAAGGCCTTTATCGTTAATGTTATACATTAAGGTTAATCATGTTGGGACCGTAATTTGGGTTGACAGGGTCATCATCTCCTACGATTTGAGATGCAAGAGGTAAAGAATGCCAAAGCTAAACAACAATCATACCGCACCAAGGGCGACCTATGATAACTTTACATTTTACGCTTTACACTTAATAAAATCCTTCCCTGGATGATGGACAATATCTTTATCCGAATTGATTCTGCCGGAAATCTAAAGACAGACAACGAAAAGTCAACTGAGAAAATTTATGATACTTAGCAACCATCATGGAGCTCGACCGTGCGATTTAATGTAGCGGGAGAACAGGTTTATCAGTTTATAATGATAGAGTTCTATTGATATTTTGATTTGCAACCACTCTTTGATCCATTATAGTCAAAAGCCAGCTGCATTTTTCTGTGCTATACTAAAGGATAAGTGGAGGTGTAATATATTCTTGTGTGTCTTTTACATTATACCCTTTAGCAATTAGGGCTTTTGCAATTTGCTTTTACTTTATCCTACATGCTTTACCTAGTAAAAGCAGTTAATTGTTATCCTCTTCAACAAGAAGTTTTACCTTAATCTATATATTTCTCATACATTACCGTTTCGCTTATTTCCTTGCGTTGGGTAATATGTCGCTCTGGACTTAAGAATCCTTTATCTGGATACCCCATTAGAAGTAAAGCTGTCGGTTCTATATACTCTGGCAAATTGAATTCATTGCTAATAATTGCAGGATCAAACAAACCAACCATTACGCTTCCTATATTTAATTCTCTTGCTGCTAACATCATGTGGTCACAGACAATACCTATATCTAAGTCGCCAGAACATTTTTGGTCAAATGGTCGTACTAATTCATCCCGTCGATCTCGACACACGATAAAAACACACTTAGAATCAAAAGTTTGATATGCCTTTTTGATTTTCAAAATATTTTCTTCACTCTGAACAACAATAATCCTTTGTGGTTGTTTATTACATGCTGTAGGGGCGACACGTCCAGCAAATAAAATCTGATTTAAGTCACTTTTTGAAATCTGTGCTCCTGTAAAGCCACGTGTTGTGCAACGCTGTTTTGCCAGTGTTAAAAAGTTCATTATTTTTCCTCCTCATATACGAACAATCATTCATATTCTTATTATAGTAATTCTGCTGATAGCTGTCACTCGCTCAATTAAGAATGATGATATCAGAAGATACTGATATCAATTATCATTTTTCCAATTTTGAAAATGAATATTTCTTAAAAATCACAGAGTTATTGAACAAAAACGGCATAGAGCCAAATGATTTATTTGAAAAAGTTTACACTTGCTGCATTTTAATTGATGCTCTTAGACAGGAAAAGTCTTCATTTTCACACAAGGGTTTAGACTTCAATATTTTTAAAGACCAAGTAACCAAAACTGTCATTGCATTATTGTCTAGTTGATTTTTTATTAAGGGCTAATAAAATCGTTTTTTGTATTTAAATGAATCTTCGAAATAAAAAACATCTTCAAATTTCTCATTTAGAGCAATGCAAATAAGTAAAGCAAGTTTTGTGGTCGGAGAATATTGCCCTGTTTCAATAGAGCTTATTGTATTTCATACCAAGAACTTAATTAATGAATAATGAAATAAAAGAGCATTAAAGTGATGAAGAACAATCTGCTTTTTTGCGCATGATTAGGTTGTCAATTGATTTGTTAAATGGTATATTATATAAAATATATAAAACATTGATGAATAGGATATTATAAAATATATCAATCAATACTAATGATGAAAATTTTATCGGCATTGGGTGTAATATCTTAAAGAGTTGGTCCTGTGCAGAAAAACATGGCGTAAAAGGAGATAATTATGAAAAGACAAATAAATATATTTGACTATTCTGAATTGATTATGAAGGTACTTAAAGAAGGTGTATTGATAACTACAAAAGTTGGAGACAAAGTAAATTCGATGTCGGTTTCATGGGGAATGTTTGGAATTGAATGGGGTGTGCCTATATTTACAATCTTTGTGAGAGAGAATAGATTCACTAGAACTCAGCTGGATACAAATGGAGAATTTACAGTTAATATTCCTATTGGAGATTATGATAAGAAAATTATTAGTTACTGTGGATCAAGAACGGGAAAAGATATTGATAAAACAAAAGATTTAAAATTCACTCTAGTTGATAGTGAGATTATTAGTGTGCCAGGGATTAAACAATTGCCGCTAACATTAGAGTGTGATGTAATATATAAGCAATTTCAGGATAAAGATGCTTTGCCAGAAGAGATTAGAAATAAGATGTATCCAGAAAATGTTGATAGTTCAAACCCAGGAGCAAACAAAGATTGTCATATTGCATATTACGGGGAAATTGTTAAAGCATATATTATTGAAGAGTAGGAAATAAACGGATGTGTCAAGTAAAGTGGGATGTGTAAATATATCTGTGCTTTAGAAAAGAGATAACTCCTTTCTGATGAAAATCAAAATAGTGATTTAAATCAGGCTTGACTTATGTGGAATTTTAGTTTAGTATATACATAATTTTATATTTAATATGAAGTAAATATTATGAGTAATAAGTTTTCGAGTCTGTCACGTATGAATTAATACAATTTCAGATAAGGCTACTGCAGTTGTAAAAATAATGTTGAAAAATATTTTATAGAACTGGGGTTTGTTTAGGATCATATGGTCATGAACTATACTATGGAAACCATGGTATAAAGCGAGCTAATTGTGAAGCTTAAGCACTCTAACTCTATTACGTAAAGTAATGAGTTAGAGTGCTTTTTTTGTAAAATACTTTGCTGTAACATAAATTACTAACTAAATTTAAGGAGGCAACAAATGAAAGAAAGAATAGACTTTATACATCTATATATGGATGACAAAAAGTTAAATGAAGAGTCTTTATCGAAATGGACCGATTGGAAGTGGCAAATTAAAAATTCCATTAGAAAAATTGAGACTGTTGAAAAAGTGTTGGGAATTTCTTTTTCTGAAAATAAAAAAAACAAATTACAAGAAACTTTAAATGCGTTCCCTATGGCAATTACACCTTATTATATGTCCTTAATTGATCCAAATGATTATGAAAATGATCCTGTTTTTAAACAAGCTTTTCCAGATATAAGAGAATTAAATAAATCAAATGCCGATATGCTTGATCCCTTAGCCGAGGAAAAAGATAGTCCCATTACTGGAATTACTCATCGTTATCCAGATAGAGTCCTATTCCATGTTAGTAATCTTTGCGCAATGTATTGCAGACACTGTACAAGAAAAAGAAAAGTAGGTGACAGAGATTCTATTCCTTGTAAATCTGACCTTATCAAAGGGTTTGAGTATATAAAAGAGCATACGGAAGTAAGAGATGTTTTACTATCTGGCGGAGATCCATTTATGTTACCTGATGAACACATTATTTTTATCTTAGATGAGCTGGCTAAGATAGATCATGTTGAAGTCGTTAGAATAGGCACTCGAACTCCAGTGGTCCTTCCATTTAGAATTACTAATAAATTAGTAGATGCACTAAGTAAATATGATAACCTGTGGATCAATACTCATTTTAATCATCCAAAAGAGTTAACCATGGAGGCAAAAACAGCAATAAAAAAACTCACCAAAGTAGGTATACCCATGGGAAATCAATCTGTTTTATTAGCAGATGTTAATGACTGCCCACGAATTATGAAAAAGCTCGTTCAGAAGTTAGTCCGTTTTAGAGTAAGACCTTATTATATCTATCAATGTGATTTATCTAAAGGTCTTGAGCATTTTAGAACTTCTGTTGGAAAAGGAATTGAAATAATGGAGAATTTGAGAGGGTATACAAGTGGATTCGCAGTTCCTACCTATGTTATTGATGCTCCTGGTGGAGGTGGGAAAATTCCAGTTGCTCCAAACTATATTATATCTTGGTCAACAAATAAAATCATTTTACGAAATTATGAGGGTGTTATTACTACATATCAAGAACCAGATTGTTATGAACATAACTATTGTGACCTAGATTGTGCCAATTGTAATCTTCAGTTAAAAATGGATACCCTACATAATAGTGAAATGGTAGGTATTAATAAACTATTGGCAGATTACGATGATACGATTAACTTGACACCAGTGGGGTGAGAAATTATGTTTGATGTAATTGAAAAACTTGAAAATTGCACGATTCATCACGGAAAATCCAATAACAGAATCTATCTCATGGAATACGATTCAAATGACGAGAATATTATAATAGATCATTTAGAAAACCTAGCTAAAAAAGAAGAATATAGCAAAATAGTATTAAAGATACCCGAGAATGCAATTCAATTTTTTTTACAAAGAGGTTATCATGTTGAAGGACAAATTCCAGGATATTTTATAGGAAAAGAGGATTGTATTTTTTTAAGCAAGTTTTTGCTAGCTACAAGAGGTAGATCGGATAAGAAGCATCTATACAAAAGTAATATAGAAATTGCACAGACAAAATCACAAGTACCACTAGATAATTTAAGCTCGAATTTTACACTTCGAAAAATGGATGAAAGAGACGCATCAGAAATGGTCACCTTATATAAAGAAGTATTTCAATCTTATCCGTTTCCCATTTTTGACACACGCTATATTATTGACACAATGAAAGTTAATCTCGTATATTGGGGAATATACTGTGGTAAGGAGTTGATTGCTATATCATCAAGCGAAATTAGTTATAAATATAAAAATGCAGAAATGACTGATTTTGCCATAAAGCCCGAATACAGGGGTAATCGATTAGCAAAGTATCTCTTAAATGCTATGGAAGAAGAAATGAAAAGTAGAGGAATTGAAACGCTTTACAGTATAGCAAGATCCCTTTCACTACCCATGAACTGTACTTTTTCAAGTTTAGGATATAAGTATGGTGGCACATTAGTAAATAATACACAAATTTCAGGTAAAATTGAAAGTATGAATATCTGGTATAAAAGCTGTACATCCTAGGGTAGTCATAACCGCTTTTTTTATATGCTCATAATGCCTGGAATCCATTTAGCAATGACACATTACTTTACATGTTTTGTTTCATCGGCTGTGCTGTATGTCGGTGTTTCCAACATGACATGCTGATTCATTTCAGCATGTCATGATAAAAACGTTTGATATTATTCCTTTCGCCTGGTAATACTTCAGCCAACTCATCCGTAAATTAATCAATGTGTGCCGTGCGCTTATTAGATAATTTGTAATGTAATCAACATTCTCTTGGCTAACCTGTATGTTGCCTTCCTTCTAAAACCTAATAGAATGCTTTATAATACCTTAAAAACGCTACCCGGTGACACAAGTTCTGGTTTGTTTTATCAACTGATTGGTTATTATTTATGGCTCTACCATTATCTTAATATCTGATAAAATTCAGGATATTATATCCCCTCTAAAATATCTGAGATATAATATTCAAGTAAAAGTTCTTGATAGGCACCATAATGCCTTTTCTTAATTTCATTAGCAATAACTTGTAACTCTGGACTTTTTATATTTTCTAATTTCTTTAGCCTCTGCTCTGTCAACTTTACCTTTGACTGTATTTCGTTGTATTCCTCTACACCATATCTCCATAAAATCAGAGCCTCTTTGTATCGTTGTTTTAATTTATCTGCAATCATAATGCCCTCAGGGTCAAAATCACCTGAGTAATATATCTTAACGCCACCTTGCACGACTTTATCTAGCAAAACGAAGGATGCCAGTCGTAGCTGTCCATAGGTGCAGATCGTCGATGGGGCTATTTTCCTTGTTTGATAGAGAACTTCACTAAATACTGTAGGATTTTCGAATACATATACCTTCTTGTCTCTACATTTTACCTTTTCAATATTAGTAAGATTTAATAAAGATATTTGTAAAGGCTCTCCTGATTGCATAAAACCCTCCCAACCTTTATGAATTTCTTCTGAAGACCATGCTCTTATTCCACTACAAATAGTAAAGTTAGATAGTTCATCAATGAGCAGTCCCGATTTATACAACAATTCACTTTGTTCTTCAGCGTTTTCAGGATAAGTACAATTGAATTTATAAGCA
>NZ_CALNCS010000218.1 GCF_937875145.1 Alkalibaculum bacchi
TATTAGAAGTAGCTCCTCCCCCATCAGCGTTCATTACCTTAACGCCGATGATTTTTGACTTTGGGGCAATACCCCTGTATTTACCTTTAGAAGCCGTTCCATCTCCGGCAATAATCCCAGCTACATGGGTGCCATGACCATTATCATCATATGGACTAGTATGCTTATTGACAAAATCTTTAAATGCAACAATTCGATTTTCTTTTGCAATTAAGTCTTCATGAGGATATACTCCTGTATCTAAAACAGCTACGCCTATCCCACTCCCATCATATCCAAAATCCTCCGACACTCCATCATCAACAGTACCTCGCACGATTTCCATTTGTGTGGTCACTTTGGAATCATCAGCAATAAAATTTACTTCTGGAAACTTTGACAACTCCTCTATTTTTGACGCTGGCATATCTACAGCCACCGCATCGATGAGCTCTAAATTATACTTTATTTTACAATTACATTCTTTTAATGCTTTTCTCGTGATTAGTTTATTAAAATCTTTATATAATATAATGATAGAAATATCTTCATTCCTATTTTTTTGAATTCGATTTAGTAATCTACTATCAATTTTTTTTCGTCTAGAAATAGCAAACACCCCTTTCCTGTGTTTGCTATAATCTATGTGCAAACGAGAAAAAGGGTGATAATATGAGATTAGTTATTTCTTTTTCGTGATCTTGTTTTGATGTATTTGACTTCTTCTACTTCCTTATTTTCTTCTTGGATTTCTTCGCTTTCATCTTGAGTTTCTTCTTTTACTTTTTCTAATTCTTCCTTAATACCTATATCTTCTTCTCTATTTTCATTTATATCTTTAACCTTTTGTTTTCTCGCTTTTTTTCTTTTAGCCAATCTTTCTGCCTTTTCTGCTTTTATCTTTTCACGTCGTGCTTTTGTCTGTGCAAGTTTTTTTGCTCGTCTTTCCTTTTTTTCAGCCAATTTCTTTTCATTGACCTCCTTTTGCTTTTCAGCTGCTTCCGGATCTGAATGTAATAAATTATTTAAAATTGACATCTCTACCCCCATTAAATATCTTTCATATAGTTTTTTGCCATCTTTAGGAACTTATCAAATTTCTTCTGGTCTTCTTTTGAGAGTTTACCTTTCATATCTAGAATTAATTGAGCTACCTCTTCATTAGAAGCCGTTTTTTTAAATTCGGTAATCTTCTTTATTGAATCGTTCAGTTGATTGCCGTATTTCTTATCCAGCTCTTTTAGTTTTTTCTCTACTTTATCTTGGCCGATGGTATTTTTTAGTTCGTCAACTTTTTTTTCGTATAAAGCCTCATCATTCTGTTTTAAATCGCTGACTTTCTTGATCATATCCATTACATCTTTGTCCTTGATATGAATCCCTCCCATTTATAAGTTCTCAATAGTATTCTATGTCCTTGTTTTTAAATTGTGCTTTATTTTTTCACACTTTCCTCTATATCTACGTAATATGAACTAAGCAATACCAATATCATTATTTTAGGAGGTAAACAAATGTCTTGTTTTTTTGGAGATAACTGTGATTGTTCAACACTATTAATGTTTTTCTTGTTACTAATTGTATTATTTGACGACTTTGGTATATGCGGAGATAATAACGAAACATTATTATTCTTCTTCTTACTGTTAGTTATCATATTTACTAAATAAGATAATTACGTAAAAGACACCATCTATTCATCACCAAATGAATTGCTTAACGTAATATACAAAGGAGTAAATATTATAGCAACACAAACAGACACATACTAAAAATTGCATAAGATGCCCCTGTGTAGAATATAGACTATAGGGAAATAAGAATTTGGGAAATGGCCAATGCCATTTCCTATATATAATAGGGAGGTAAATATGGACTTTTTGCAAGGTATGTTTGATGATGATAATACGCTTTTGATCATTGTGCTTTTACTGGTAGTCTTTTTAATACTTAAAGATGATGGTTGTGGAGACAATATTTTTGATAAATTTAATATAGGAGACAATTGGTTACTGATTCTAATCGTTTTGTTAGTTATATTTGGCGACGGACTTAATATTTTCTAGAATCTGCAGAACCGACCTAGGAGATTCTAAGCAAATTTACATGACAAGGGTATTGCATTTTGATTCATTTGGGGGCTAATCTACTCGGTACATAATCCCCAAATGAATCAATAGATTACCTTCTACACAACAAAGGTCTAGATGCAACTCGGAAAGCATAGATTATAGTAAATAACTTGGAGTGTTGTATATGAATGAAAACAAATCCTATGAGTGGGGGCCAAAAGGGCATAGTCAGCTTCCATTGCATAGAAAAGCCTTTCCTTTAGACGATATGGATTCACAGCCGATAGAGCATCAGATTGTTAATACGGACTTTGAGGTAAGCTATAGCGAGGATACTGGAGACGTCATTCAGGCTGTAGAAACCCTTGATCCTTATCTTCATCCCAAAAATCAAATTCTCTTAAGAGCTTTAATCAAGTTAAATAGCATAAAACACGATGTAGGATCTCTTGTAAAAATCCAAAGCGAACCTTCCATTAACGCGGTAAGCGTTAAACCAATGACCATTAAGGAAGGTCTAGAGATTGCCCAAGAGATGTCTCCTTACTTGTCAGCTGGTGCCAATCGACAAGTCAACAATGCCATTTCAAGGCTCTATACAATAGATAAAATTAAAAATAGCATCAGTGGTATTAAAACTGCACAATCTCTAGAAATCAAGGCAGAATACATACTAGATAATCTCAAACTATTCATACCAAGAGACAAATACACAAAAATCAAACAGACCGTCAACATACTCAAATTACTTCAAAGCACCGCAGAAATTTCTCGCGTTGACGATTCTGTAGAAGAAGATACCGAAGATATGAATGAAAATCAACAATCAGAATCTTTTGAAAACCAAAGTGTAGGTCAAGACGAAAATAAAGATGAGCAATTATCCGACATCGTTGATTTGCTCGATAAATTTTCAAATAAAAAGACAGAGTGAATGTTCTTTACTCTGTCTTTTTTAGTGGTCAGCAATCAGCCACCAGTACTTTAGGGCTCGTTGATAACCCATTAATAAATCCGAAAGGAATACCTAAGCTGAACGTTGCTAACTCAAGAGGAATATCCTAGTCGAGCAAAATTTCATCTAAAATTTCCATCAATTCTTCTTTCCCTCTTTTTGCAGTAGAAGAAAATAAGATAATATCTTCTGGACCGTCTAAGTCGAATGCTCGGATGATTTGTTTTATGTTTTTTCGATAGTCGTTGTTCTTTACTTTGTCAATTTTTGTGGCTATAACTATAGGAATTATGTCCATCTTTCTAAGCCAATTATGCACTTCTATATCATCAGCAGTAGGCTCATGCCGAAAATCAATTAAGTGTATGACAATTGTTAGATTTTCACGTTTTTTTATATACTCTTCAATCATCCTCTTAAAATCTTTTCTTTCGTCTCTAGACACTTTGGCGTATCCATAACCAGGCATATCTACAAAGCAAAAAAGATCTTCTACATTATAAAAATTTATAGTTCGGGTTTTTCCAGGCTGAGAGCTGGTTCTAGCTAGGGCTTTTCTATTAATCATTGTGTTAATAAACGAAGATTTACCCACATTTGACCTACCCAAAAGCAAAACTTCTGGTAGGTCGTGTTGTGGATAATGTTTTGCATTTACTGCACTAATAATCAAATGAACGTTATTGATTTTCATTATAAATCACCGTGAAACACCAATTGAATAACCTCTTCCATATTGCTTACAGCGGAAATATGAAGTTCTTTTTTAATATTATCTGGTATTTCATCTAAATCCTTCTCATTTTCTTTAGGAATAATGATATTTCGAATATTTGCTCGATGAGCGGCTAAAAGTTTTTCTTTTACCCCACCAATTGGCAACACTCTTCCTCTAAGAGTGATTTCTCCAGTCATGGCTAGATTCTGATTTACTGGTGTTTTTGTCAACATGGATAGTAAGGCAGTAGTCATGGTAATTCCTGCAGAAGGACCATCCTTTGGTATGGCTCCCTCGGGAACGTGAAGGTGAATATCTAATTCTTTATAAAAGTTCTCATCAATACCTAGGTCTTTTGTTTTAGATCGGATGTAACTAATTCCTGCTAGAGCGGATTCCTTCATTACATCCCCTAACTGTCCGGTAAGTTCGACCTTTCCTTTTCCTGGCATTGAAATAGCTTCAATTTGTAATGTCTCTCCACCTACAGATGTCCAAGCCAAGCCGTTGACCAAGCCAATTTCTTTTTTGTCTTCGATAATATCATAGAAGTATTTTCTTGGTCCTAGGAATTTCTCTAAGTTTTTATTATTCACAGTAACGGATTTCTTATTATCTTCTACGATAATTCTAGCTACTACTCTACAAATACGCGCAATGAGTCGTTCTAATCCACGTACTCCAGATTCCCGAGAATAGTGATTGATCACTTCCATTAATGTCTCTTCAGAAATTTTGATATTGCTCTTCTTCAATCCATTCATTTCAGTTTGTTTTGGCAAGAGATATTTTTTAGCGATTTCCAATTTTTCTTGAGCCATATAACCTGATAATTCAATGATTTCCATACGGTCTAATAATGGACCTGGTATTGTACTTGTGCTATTAGCCGTAGTAATAAACATGACTTTTGATAAGTCAAAAGGAAGTTCTAAATAATTGTCTGTAAATGTTGTGTTTTGCTCTGGATCAAGAACCTCTAATAGAGCAGATGCTGGATCCCCTCTAAAGTCTTGACTCATTTTATCTATTTCATCTAGAAGAAATAGTGGGTTTTTGCTTCCAGCTTGTTTAATATTATAAATAATTCTTCCAGGGATAGCTCCTACATACGTACGACGATGTCCTCGAATCTCAGCTTCATCTCTCATTCCACCTAATGACATTCGAACAAACTTACGACCTATCGCACGTGATATGGATTTTGCTATGGAAGTTTTACCCACACCTGGAGGTCCTACTAAACATAAAATAGGCGCTTTTAAGGAATTTGATAGTTTTGTTACAGCTAAATACTCTAGGATTCTTTCCTTTACTTTATCTAAAGCATAATGGTCTTCATCTAAAATCTTTCTAGCTTCCTTTAGTTCAATAAACTCTTGTGTTTCTGTATTCCAAGGTAAATCTAGAATCCATTCGATATAAGTTTGAATAACTCCAGCCTCACTTGTTCCTGATGGAACTTTGCTTAACCTTGAGATTTCCTTTTCTACTTTTTCTTTGATTTCATCCTCTAAATCCAGCTTAGATAATTGCTCTCTATACTCTTCAATGACATTAGAAGTAGAGCCATCTCCAAGCTCTTCTTGAATGACACGCATTTGCTCTCTTAGATAATATTCTTTTTGCTGCTTATCCATTTGGTCTTTGACTTTATCGTCAATATCCTTCTCTATTTCAAGGAGCTCTAATTCTTTTACTAATACTTCGTATATTTTGTATACACGTCTTTTCGTATCGAGCTCCTGGAGTAAATCCTGGCTTTCTTCAATATCTAAAAGCAAATTTGCTCCAATGACATCTAGTAGTTGATCTGTGTTTTTAATAGAATCCATAGCCAAAATGATATCTGGTGATGATTTCTTCGTCAAACCGAGGTAGGTTATAAAAGATTGTTTCGTCATTCGCAATAAAGCTTTTGATTCTTTATCTTTTAGTTCTTCCCCTTTAATCTCTTGTATATGAACTTTAAAAAAGTTTTCTTGCTCAGTATATTCTGTAACCAGTACTCTGCTTTCAATTTCTACTAAAACTCGAATAACATTTCCTGGCATCTTTAAGAGTTGTTTTACAACAGCCAATGTACCTACAGAGTATAAATCTTCTGGTTGTGGATCATCTACATCTGCATTTCTTTGACAGATCAATATAACATTTTGATCATCTGCCATAGCTTCTTCTAATGCATTTATAGATTTTGTTCGCCCTACGTCAAAGTGTAAAACCATTCCTGGAAATACACTTAATCCCCTTAATGGGATTAGGGGGTATTCTTTATCTTGCAAAATTTCATTTGGCTCTTCTTCTATATATTTAATGGTATTGTCCAAACCCTAAGTCCTCCTTAACAAAAACAGTCTATTCGTTTATCATTATATCATTTTAACTATCTTATGCAATTATTACAACAAAAAAAGTGTGAATACTGTCAAATGATTTAAAATACAAGTCACTAGGCTAAAATCTCTAGTCCCTGGCTTTATGGAATTGTCTTGGGGTCTCATAATGGAATATGAAATAACCCGAAACGGCTAGCGACTAAAAAGCTCTAGAGGTTCTCTCTAGAGCTTTTTCTCAGCTAGCGCTTTCTTCGTCGCTTTTCTTTTTACTTGTTTTTTTAGGTTCTTCTAGTTGTTTTTCTCTGTATACTAGAAGAGGTGCTTTGTTTTTTGTGATGGTTTCTTCAGAAATAATACACCTGATAATGTCCTTTTGGGAAGGAACATCGTACATTACGTCTAACATTACTTCTTCAATAATCCCTCTTAAACCTCTAGCACCTGTTTCGTTTTTAAGAGCCTTTTTCGCGATTGCTTTTAAAGCACCTTCTTCAAAGATTAATTCTACATCGTCCATTTCAAACAATTTTTGATATTGTTTAACTAACGCATTTTTAGGTTCCGTTAAAATTCTTATTAGGGCCTCTTTATCTAATGGCTCTAATGTGGTGACAATTGGAACCCTTCCAATGAATTCAGGAATCAAACCAAATTTCAGTAAATCTCTTGTTTGAATCTCTTTTAATAATTCACTGCTAGTAGAATCTTTTTTTCCTCTGACATCGGCACCAAACCCAATTGCCTTACTACCACTACGTTTTGCAATAATCTTTTCGATTCCATCAAATGCACCACCAAGAATAAATAAAACATTCGTGGTATCAATTTGCAAGAACTCTTGATGAGGATGTTTTCTTCCACCTTGTGGAGGAACATTTGCTACTGTGCCTTCAAGAATCTTGAGTAATGCCTGCTGAACACCTTCACCACTAACATCACGAGTAATGGATGGGTTTTCACTTTTTCGAGCAACTTTGTCGATTTCATCAATATAAATGATACCTGTTTGAGCTCTTTCGATATCGTAATCTGCAGCTTGAATCAATTTTAGTAAAATATTCTCTACATCTTCCCCTACATAACCTGCTTCTGTCAATGATGTGGCATCTGCAATAGCAAAAGGGACGTTTAAGATTTTGGCTAGGGTCTGAGCTAATAAAGTCTTACCGGAACCAGTAGGTCCTAATAAAAGGATATTGCTCTTTTGAAGTTCAACATCGTCAATTTGCTCTGCATTAATCCTCTTATAATGATTGTATACTGCAACAGATAAAGATTTTTTCGCTCTTTCTTGTGAAATGACAAATTCATCTAAAAAATCTTTTATTTCATGTGGTACTGGAATATCTCCAACATTAATATCTTCATAGACGTATTCTTCCCCTACAATTTCTTGACAAAGGTCGATCCACTCATTACAAATATAAACACCTGGCCCTGCGACCATTCTCTTTACTTGATTTTGAGTTTTTCCACAAAATGAACAATTTATATGTTGTTCGTCGTTTTTCGTCACTATAACACCTCACTTACCTTGAAGTAATAACTTTGTCTATCAACCCGTAATCTTTTGCCTCTTTAGCGCTCATAAAATTATCTCTATCTGTATCTTTTTGAACGACTTCGATAGGTTGACCTGTTTTTTCACTTAATATTCTATTGATTTCATCTCTTGTTCGAATCAATCGGTTTGCGTAAATTTGTACGTCCACAGATTGACCTTTTGCGCCACCTAGTGGTTGATGAATCATAATTTCACTATTAGGAAGGGCAAATCTCTTTCCGTTTTGTCCTGCAGCTAATAAGAAGGCTCCCATTGATGCTGCCATACCAATACAAATTGTAGAGACGTCGCTTTTAATGTAATTCATGGTATCATATATAGCAAAACCAGCCGTAACAGAGCCTCCAGGACTATTAATATACAACTGAATGTCTTTGTCAGCATCTTCTGCTTCTAAAAATAGCAATTGGGCTACAACTAAACTTGCGGTTGTATCATTAACCTCACCATTTAAGAAGATGATTCTCTCCTTTAATAATCTTGAAAAGATATCGTAAGATCTTTCACCTCTGCCTGTTTGTTCTACAACCATAGGAACTAAATTCATATCCATAAATCCCACTCCTTTTTTATCTATTAATTCTTTTGTACTGCATTTTCAACTAAGTATGCAATTACATTTTTTCTCTTAACTGTTTCTTGGAAATATTCTTTATCACTATCTGTCATAGTCTCTTTCATCTTGTCTGCTTCCATATTATAAGATTTTGCATATTCTTCAATAGCTTCTGCAATTTCCTCTTCTGTCGCTTGAATATTTTCTACTTCAGTTATTTTTGACAAAACTAAATCTGTCTTGATTTGGTTTTCTACGTCTCCTCTTGCACTTTCTCTAAATGCTTCTTCAGAAGAATTGGTGTATCTGAAATAATCTTCCATACTGATTCCTTGCATTTGCATACGGTATGAAAAGTTTTCTATTGTTTTATCGATTTCTTCATCGACCATTGGCTTAGGAATCTCAACAGTAGCGTTATCTACAGCAAATTTAGCTGTTTTGTTTTTTGCTTCTTCTTTTAGTTCATTTGTTTTTGTCTCTTGCAGTTTTGCCTTTAAGTCTTGTTTGTATTCATCTAATGTATCAAATTCGCTAATGTCTTTAACGAATTCGTCGTCAATTTCAGGCAACTCTTTTGTCTTTATTTCGTTCACTTTTACTTTGAAAATAGCTTCTTTTCCAGCTAAGTCATCAGCATGATACTCTTCAGGGAAATTTACTTTTACGTCTACTTCTTCTCCTACTTTTATGCCAATTAATTGTTCTTCAAAACCTGGAATAAATTGTTTTGATCCTAACACTAGATTGTAATTTTCACCTTTACCGCCTTCGAAAGCCACTTCATCTACAAACCCTTCGAAGTCAATTACAACTGTATCTTGTTCTTTTGCAGCAGTACCTTCTTCAACACTTACCAATCGAGCATTTTGACTTTGAATTTTTTCTAATTCTGCATTGATGTCTTCATCTGTTACTACATAATCTAAACTTTCGATTTCAGCGCCTTTGTATTCACCTAATTCTACTTCAGGTTTTATAGCAACGCTTATAGTCATAACAAGACCTTCTTGTGCATCTACTGTATCTAAACTTTCCATAGATGGTCTAGAAACTGGAAATAAACTATGTTCTTCTACAGCTTTATTATAAGCCTCTGGGAATGCAAAATCAATTGCGTCTTCATAGAATACATTCACTCCATATTGTGCTTCAATGATCTTTCTTGGTGCTTTTCCTTTTCTAAATCCTGGAACTGTAAATTTGCCTCTGCTCTTATTATATGATTTGTTTACGGCTTTATTAAAGTCCTCTGCTGAAACTTCTATTTTTACCGTCGCTACATTTTTTTCTATTTTTTCAACTGTTGATCCCATCAAAATCCTCCTATATACACTTTCTTCTTCTGAATAAATAAAATTTTAACCTTTTCATTATAACATACGATTTCAAAAGTTACAAATTGGAAATACAGATTTGTTACAAATCCAATCTGACCTTTTACCTATCGTAACTGCTGATAACAATGGTCTTTAACTTATTACTCGCTCTATGACTAAGGGCTTGAGCCTAAGGTTTTTGACCCGCCTAGCACAACCTAAACTCATTACGGATTGCTTAGTAGCGAATCGGCGAGGGCATCGTTTCCTACGTGAGCTTTTGCATAAAGCCTTGTAGCGCTCAAATAAATACCCTGATGCTCGTGACTAAAGGCTAGGGTCTAGGGATTAAAGCACGGAAGGTGCTTTAATCCCTAGCTTGCATTATACCAAACTTTTTCCGAATCAAAACAAAAAACACATAAATTTTCTATATTTTTTCTTTTAGAAAACGCCCTGTATAAGATCCTTCATATTGAGCCACTTCCTCTGGTGTTCCTGTAATGACGATACTCCCACCGCCTTCTCCACCTTCTGGACCTAAATCAACAACATAATCTGCAACTTTAATCACATCTAAATTATGTTCAATAACCACTACAGTGTTCCCGTGATCTACTAGTTGTTCTAAGACCATAACCAATTTATCTACATCTGCAATATGAAGTCCTGTAGTGGGCTCATCTAAAATATATAAAGTTTTGCCCGTACTCCTTTTACTCAACTCCGTAGCCAATTTAATTCGCTGTGCTTCTCCTCCGGATAACTGAGTAGATGGTTGTCCTAATTTAATATAGCCTAATCCTACCTCGTTTAGCGTTCGCATCTTTGATTCAATTCTAGGAATATTCTTGAAAAATTCAAATGCTTCCTCAACAGTCATTTCTAAGACATCGGCAATGCTCTTTCCTTTATATTTTACCTCGAGTGTTTCTCTATTATAGCGTTTTCCCTTACAGACTTCGCAGGGAACATACACATCAGGGAGAAAGTTCATTTCGATTTTTATAATTCCGTCGCCCTTGCAGATTTCACATCTTCCACCTTTTACATTGAAACTGAAGCGACCTTTTTGATATCCTTTCGCTTTTGCGTCTGGTGTCTGAGAATATAAATCTCGGATTATATCAAATACCCCTGTATAGGTGGCAGGATTTGATCGTGGTGTTCGGCCTATTGGAGATTGATCAATATCAATGACTTTATCAATATTCTCAATACCTACTATTTCCTTATGCTTTCCTATCTTTCTGTTTAAGCGATTGGTCTTGTGGGCTACACCTTTATAAAGGATTTCGTTTATCAATGTACTTTTTCCCGAACCAGATACTCCCGTCACACAGTTTAACGTTCCAAGAGGGAATTTTACATTGATGTTCTTTAAATTATTCTCTTTGGCTCCTTTAATTTCAAGAAAATGTCCATTTCCCTTTCGCCTTTGGGATGGAACAGGGATGCTCTTCTTGCCACTTAGGTACTGACCTGTTATAGACTTTCTAGACTTTTTAATCTTTTCTACATCTCCTTCGGCTACTACTTCGCCTCCGTGAATGCCAGCACCAGGTCCAATATCAATAATATAATCCGCTTCGTACATGGTGTCCTCATCGTGTTCAACGACAATCAATGTATTGCCAAGATTGGTGAGGTTTCGCAAAGCCTGAAGAAGCTTCTCATTATCTCTCTGGTGTAGACCAATACTAGGTTCATCTAATACATATAAAACACCAACTAAACCTGCACCTATTTGAGTAGCTAAGCGAATTCTCTGAGATTCACCACCCGAAAGGGTACCTGCACTTCGAGAAAGATTCAGGTAGTCTAGTCCTACATCCTTCAGAAAATGTAGGCGAGATTTTAATTCGATTAATATTTGCTCAGAGATCATCTTTTCATATGGCGTTAATTGGATTTTGCGGAAAAAGTCTATGCTATCTTTTACAGACAAATCCGTCAATTCGATGATATTCACATCCTTAACAGTGACTGCCAGAGTCTTGTCATTTAATCTCTTTCCCTTGCATGTAGGGCAAGGAATATCTGACATAAAGCTCTCAATCTTCCTTAGCATCTGTTCTGATGTTGTCCCTCTATGCCTTCTGTCCATATTTTTTACAATACCTTCAAAGACTACATCTTTTTCCTTCCATCCTCCAAAATGAGAATTAAAGTTAATGCGAACGATTCTGTCTGTTCCGTAAAGAAGTGCATCCATAAATTCTTTCGGAGCATTTTCTAAAGGCTCATCCATAGAAAAATCGTAAAGCTTTGCTAGCTCTGATACGACTTCATGGTAATAAGTGTCTTCATTGCCTATTCCATAGAATTGAACAGCTCCTTTGTTTAGAGATAGAGTCCTATCAGGAATTAACAATTCTGGATCCACTTGACTATGAAACCCTAAGCCATTACATTCCTCACACATGCCAAAGGGATTATTAAAGGAGAACATTCTAGGTTCTAATTTATCCATAGAAATACCGCAATCGTGACAGGCAAATTTTTCACTATAAGTATGCCTTTCTCCGTCTATTACATCAACTATAATAACTCCATCCGACATTTTCAAGGCTGTTTCTATAGAGTCTGCTAATCTTTTTTCCATATTTTCTTTTACTACTAAACGGTCGATGACTATTTCAATAGTATGCTTTTTGTTTTTATCTAAATCAATTTCTTCGCTTAATTCAAACATATCGCCATCGATAATCGCTCGCACATATCCATCTTTCTTAATGGATTCAAGAAGTTTTTTGTGCTGTCCTTTTGCGCCTCGAATAATAGGTGCTAGTATCTGAAACTTTGTCCTAAGCTCCATAGACATAATCTGATCTACCATCTGGTCTACAGATTGGGATGAAATCTCCTTACCACATTTAGGGCAATGAGGAATTCCTATTCTAGCATATAATAATCGGTAGTAATCATAAATTTCCGTAACCGTTCCTACAGTGGAGCGCGGATTTCTATTCGTGGTCTTTTGATCAATAGATATTGCTGGAGACAAGCCTTCAATACTTTCTACATCAGGCTTGCTCATTTGACCTAAGAACATTCTTGCATAGGAAGAAAGAGACTCTACATACTTTCTTTGTCCCTCTGCGTATATGGTATCAAAAGCTAAAGAAGATTTCCCAGACCCACTAAGCCCAGTCAAAACCACAAACTGATCCCTAGGAATCTTTACACTGATATTCTTAAGATTGTGTTCTTTAGCACCTTTTATCGTAATGTATTTCATAAATGCTCCCTTCGTTTAAGTTGTAAGTTCTATGTTGTAAGTTCTAAGTTTTTAGTCACCGAAGGTGACTGTTATGCTTTTACATAGAACTTAGATCTTAGAACTACCGAATTTAAGCCCTCTTTTGAGTTCTAAGTTCTACGTTGTATGTTCTAAGTTTTTGG
>NZ_CALNCS010000219.1 GCF_937875145.1 Alkalibaculum bacchi
AAAAAAAGCAGCTCAAAATGCGAAACCAGAGGAAATTGAAAGATTGGAAAGTTCTTTAATCCATTTTGAAGAAGCTGCTACTAAGAAGAATATAATTGATCTGATCCATTACGATACGGAATTTCACGACATTATATATAAGGCTGCTCAAAACTGCAAATTAATGCAAATGATTAATAATCTTCGAGAACAGGTTCAAAGGTACAGGGTTGCTTACTTTACTCAAATGAACAACACAGGATTACTATTAAAAGAGCATAAAGAAATGCTCAATGCCATTAAAGATAAAGATGGAAATCTAGCAAGGACAATTGCAGAAAGCCATATTGCGACAACAGAAGAGCTTATCGTAATCATGGAGCAAAAGAACGAGCTAAAAAATTTAAAAGAATAGAAAAGCTCCTTTGGCGCTTTTGATTTTAAGTTGTAAGTAAAACCTTTTAGTTCACTGACTGTGAATGGTGTTTAGATTAAATGCATTATGTAAATAAAAAGCTTTCACTATACAAAAAGCGTAGCCCGTTGGCTACGCTTTTTCTTCGAGTAAAATGCATATAATTAATAAGATGGAGCCTACAACGATAAAAGTATCGGCCACGTTAAAAATGGCAAATTGAATAAAGCGAAATTCAAAAAAATCTACTACATAAGCAAATCTTATGCGATCGATTAGATTTCCTATTGCGCCTCCGATAACAAAAGTAAGAGCTAATGTCATCCATTGAAAACCTTTTTTCTCAATAATCATCTTTGACATATAAATTAATAAACAAATAATAAAAATTGATGTGACTATTGTTAATAAAGGGATTTTATTGGATAGAATACTAAATGCAGCTCCCGTATTCTCTGCATAAGTTAAATGAAAAATATTTTCTATAATAGGGATGGTAACCACATTTTTTACATGGGTTATAGCGAAGTATTTAGTGAATTGATCCAAAAGGATGATAGCGATAACAATTAAATAGTAATACATTTTGACCTCCGTATTTCCTTCGAATAGATTACATTTATAGATGATAAGGATACATTCTTTATTATACATGAATAGCTAGTATGATATAAAGTATAATATTAAAACCATAGGAACTTATAGGTGGATTATTTAATATAAAATTCGTATGGGATATAATAAAATGACATTAGGTGATAAATTGGATAAACTTAAGATAAAAGCAGAATTAAAGCCGTATTTGTATTTAGGTCTTACTCTATGCACGGTCTTATTGTTTTATAAAGTGGTTACAAATATTGGAACTTTAATGGATTTGATTAGAAAAGGAGTACGTTTTTTTGTTGATGTATTTAAACCTCTGTTTTGGGGATTGATTCTCTTTTATTTTTTAAAAAGACTTGTTACGCTTTTAGATAAAAGGTTTTTAAGAATTGGTTTCTTTAAAAAACATGTTAAATACAGTAGAATCATTTCTATACTGTTAGTCTATTTTTGTTTATTTTTTCTCGTATATTTGATACTCTTATTTATATTACCCCAAATATGGCAGAGTGTAAGGATTATAATTAGTGGAGTACCGAGCTATATTGGGAAGGTAGAAGACATCATCAGTAAACTCCAATTAGAGCAGTATATAAATTATTTTGTGAAGAATTCGCCTGCCACAAAAAGCTCACAAGGGGTAGCGTCTTCTCGGGGTATAGAAGACCTTTTATCTACTCTTTTAGGTGAGGGTAATTTAACCATACAAGATACTCTAACATATCTAATAGAAAGTGTAATAGGAGTAGGTAGTAAGCTCTTTCGATTGATATTATCTTTATTTTTATCTATATATTTATTGTTGGACAGCGAGGTTTTAGGTAGACAGATAACTACTGCCGTTAAAAGTATTATCTCCAAAGATACCTACCGTAAATGGACGAAAACATTAGGATTGATGGACGAAACTTTTTATAAATTTTTTATTGGAAAGATTTACTGTTCCATTTTTGTTGCATCTTTTGTTTTTGTTGGCTTAATTCTTCTTAGAGTACCTCATAGCTCATTGATTAGTCTGATTATCCTTGTGCTAAATATTATTCCTTACTTTGGCCCTATTGTAGGAGGAGCGATAGGCGTTCTTATTACATTATTTAATAGTCCTAGCAAAGTAGCATGGGTATTAGGTTTAGTCATACTTGTTGGACAATTAGAAGATAATCTACTAGGACCAAAAGTTTTAGGAAATCAAATAGGATTAAAGCCCTTTTGGATTATGATTTCTGTTATAATAGGTGGGGAAATATTTGGAATCGGGGGGATGTTTTTAGCTGTGCCAACCTTTGCCATATTAAAGGTATTTATAGTAGAATGGATGACGAAAAGAAATGCGTAGAGTAAAAGTAGGTTTTAGAATCTTTTGCTATATTATTATAAAAAAGTAAAGTGCTTGTTAAAGTTTAGGAGGATTTTAATGGAAAATGTATTTGATATACTCAAAGAAAGAGGATTTATTGAACAATGTACTGATGAAGAAGCTATAAAGGAGCTATTAGGTAAAGAATCTGTAACTTTTTACATAGGTTTTGATCCAACAGCAGATAGCTTACATGTGGGTCACTTTCTTCAAATAATGGCTATGACCCATATGCAAAGAGCAGGTCATAAGCCGATAGCTTTATTAGGTGGTGGAACAACTACTATTGGGGACCCAACGGATAAAAGCGATATGAGAAAGATGCTCACCTTAGAACAGATTAATCACAATGCAGAGAACTTTAAAAAAGTATTTGAAAAATTCTTTGATTTTTCTGAGGATAAAGCCTTGATGGTAAACAATGCTGACTGGCTATTGTCTTTAAATTATATTGAGTTCTTGAGAGATGTGGGCGTTCATTTTTCTGTAAACCGTATGCTTCAAGCAGAATGTTATAAGTCTCGGATGGAAAAAGGTCTTACTTTCTTAGAATTTAACTACATGTTAATGCAGTCATATGATTTTTATGAAATGTTTGAAAAATACAATTGCAAGATGCAATTAGGTGGAAATGATCAATGGTCTAATATTATAGGAGGAGTAGAGCTTATTCGAAAAAAATTAAGCGGACAAGCATATGGTATGACGTTCTCTCTATTAACGACTAGTGAAGGAAAGAAGATGGGTAAGACAGAAAAGGGAGCACTATGGTTAGATTCAGCAAAGACCAGTCCTTATGAATTCTACCAATATTGGAGAAATATCAATGATCCAGATGTGGAGAAATGCTTAGCATTATTGACATTTTTACCTATGGAACAAGTTCGAGAATTAGGCGCATTACAAGGCTCTGAAATCAACAAGGCTAAAGAAATATTAGCGTACGAAGTGACAAAAATTATTCACGGTGAAGAAGAAGCTACAAGAGCGCAAGAAGCTGCAAGAAGCCTTTTTGCTAATAATGCATCCAAAAGCGCTGATATGCCCAAAACAATAGTAGAGAAAAGCACAATAGAAAACCATATTGGAATATTAGACCTTATGCAACAAGCTGGCCTGATTAAGAGCAAAAGCGAGGGCAGAAGACTAGTAGAGCAAGGAGGGGTATCTGTAAATGACGAAAAAGTTCAAGATATCAACCGTCAAATTACAATGTCTGATTTAGATGAAGATGGACAGTTGATTATTAAAAAGGGTAAGAAAGTATATCACCAAATAAAGATTGAGCAGTAATTAAAAGTGAAAAATTTAAAGAATAAAGTGTATATTAACAATGGTTTGATTATAGTTTGACAATTGTTAAAATTGCTTTCATCATATACCAGAAAGGAGTGTATCCATTGAGTATACACACGAATCCTGTAAGAGGAACTAGGGATATTCTTCCTCGAGAAATGGAGCTTAGAGATAAACTACAAGAAAAAATATTACAAATATATCGCTCTCATGGATTTGAGAGAATCGAGACGCCCATTTTAGAGAACCTTGATTTGTTAATGAATAGTGAAGGTGGAGAAAACCTGAAGATGTTGTTTACTATCCTAAAAAGAGGTGAGAAACTCGATGTTCATGAAGAATCTACCATAAAGGATTTATGTGATACAGGTCTTCGATATGATTTAACTCTGCCTCTTAGTCGTTTTTTTGCAAACAATAAAAATGCTCTTGAATTTCCCTTTAAAGCCATTCAAATTGACAATGTCTTTCGAGCAGAAAGACCTCAAAAGGGAAGATTTAGATCTTTTAAACAATGTGACATAGATATTATAGGTGAAGAGACGCAAGTTGCAGAAATTGAATTGATTCATACTACTGCAAAAGCTTTAGGTGAAATAGGATTTAAAGATTTTGTAGTAAGAATCAATGACCGCAGAATTTTAAGCAGCATGATCACTTCGGCAGGTTTCAAGCCAGAGGATGTCTCATCTATAAGCATTGTCTTAGATAAACTAGATAAAATAGGACAAGATGGTGTAGCGAAAGAACTTATAGAAAAAGGCTATAATGATCAAGGTGTAAAGGACATACTCCACTCTTTTACAACACTAAGTGAAGATAACTTGGATAAAATTGAAGGAGATGAAGGCGTAAAGAATAGCTTGTTGCAGGTTATAAGAGCTGCAAGGGAGCTGTCTAGTGGGCAGTATGAAATTGTATTTGATCCTACACTAGTAAGAGGGATGGGATACTATACAGGACAAATTTTTGAAATTACTTATGGACCTTACGGCTTTTCCATAGCTGGAGGCGGTCGATACGATAATATGATCGGCAATATTTCCAAAGAATCTATTCCAGCAGTAGGCTTTTCTATAGGGTTTGAACGTATCATAACAATACTCCTAGAAGAGCAGTGTATTGCCCAGGAAATCAACAAAAAAGTTGCCTTTTTGTACCATCCTGAGGAAAATTATATCGATATAATTAAAAAAGCAGATGAATTTAGAAAGAACGGTTACATGGTAACGACCTTAATAGCAAAGAAGAAGATGAATAAACAGATTAATGCGCTGAAGGACTCAGATTATAGTTATTTGTTTGTCTATGGGAAAGATGAGGGACTACGAGAAATTGACAACTAAGCTGGTAAGACGATAAGCAAATATGCGATGGATGTCGCGATGAACATGGAACACTGAATAGTTAACAAGTAGGTCGCATATTTGTACTGTTCAGTGTTTATTATTCAATGTTCAATGAAAATCTTATCTTTTATGAATTGCTATAAAGTTTTTAAAACATACTATGTACACCTTTATGGTTTGAATGTAAAGAAACTTTGCCGCAAGTCACAGCTTCGACTTTTTTTGCCGCTTGGCTAGACAAATGAAGTGCTATTTCCAGCTATAAAAAACCGTCACTACTTTTAACGACTGTTATTACTTATTAGGAGAATAAAATGAAAAAACTTGAACTAATTGCAACTTGTACTTTTGGCTTAGAGGGAATTCTAAAAGAGGAAATAGTAAAATTAGGATTTGAAGATATTGTAACGAGCAATGGCCGGGTCGAATTTAGCGGTGGAGAAGATGCTATAGCTATTGCAAATTTATGGCTGCGGACAGCTGATAGGGTATTGGTGAAGATTGGGAAGTTTAATGCCACTACTTTTGACGAACTCTTTGAGAAGACAAAATCTTGTTCATGGGAACAGTGGATTACCAAAGATGGGCGTTTTCCTGTAGCGAAAGCTACTTCTGTAAAGTCAAAATTATTTAGCAAGTCAGATTGTCAGAGCATCGTGAAAAAGGCCATTGTAGAAAGATTAAAACAAAAATATAAAATTAACTGGTTCGAGGAGAGTGGTGAAAACTATCCTGTATTTGTAAATATTTTAAAGGATGAAGTAACCTTGTCTATAGACTCTTCTGGAGTAGGTCTTCACAAAAGAGGTTATCGAGCAAAGGGAAATGAAGCACCTCTAAAAGAGACTCTTGCAGCAGCAATTGTCTTTTTATCTCATTGGAAATCTGAAAGACAGTTAGCAGACCCCTTTTGTGGTTCGGGAACGTTGCTCATTGAAGCTGCACTAATGGGCAAAAACATTGCACCTGGAATCAATAGGACTTTTTCTAGCGAAACCTGGAACGGTCAAATGAAGAGATGCTACTCAAAGACAAGAGAAGCAGCGAAAGAGATGATTGAAAGGGATGAGTTTAGATTACTAGGCTCTGATATTGATAGACATTCCATCCAATTAGCTATGGAAAATGCAAAACTAGCAGGTGTAGATGATGTAATAGCATTTCAAAAATTAGATGTTTCAGAATTTAGTTCCAGTAAAAGAGCCGGAACAATCATTACCAACCCTCCTTATGGAGAAAGACTTTCAACAAAAAGAGAAGTAGAGGAATTATACCGAACTATGGGAAAAACATTTGAAAAATTAGATGATTGGTCTTACTTTATTCTGACAGGGCATCTGAATTTTGAACGATACTTCGGTAAGAGAGCTACGAAGAATAGAAAGCTGTACAATGGTAATATACTAACTTATTTGTATCAATACTACGGCGGGAAAAAATAATTTAGAATTATTTGATCGCTATGGCGAGAATTTCAGCTATTATTTCCCTTATAATAGTACTGTGATTTATAGTGTGATGCCTTGTCCACCATAATAGATAGCTCTGATACTAAGGGTGTATTTCATGAAATGTAAATAAAAAATAGAAAAGAGTATATTTAAAAAGCGAAAGCGTTTTTTGATTTTAAATTCTCAGTCATAAATAGTTGTGTGCAAAGCACACAACTCACCACCTTGAATACTATGGTATAAATAGCATTTAGGTGGTGATTTTTATTTTTAGTCGTGTATGTAGATATATTGTATCTTTTATATGTATTCTAAGTGGATTTTTATTATCTTCAGGCAATCTATTCCTATGGGAGAGGGTATACGCTTTAGAAAGCAATCTTGTGAACCATTCGTATAGCTATGAGAGTACTGAAATACTGATTGTCGTTCTCCTTGCAATTTTAGGAGCTTTCTTAGGAAGAGTTGCTCTCTCAAAGAAACAGGCACCCCCTAAGGAAATTGACGACAAAGATGAATGGAGGGAATTGGCATCAGCTGCTGGGTATCTATACGATGAAAAGCAAGACATCTTTTATACAAAATTAGATGCGTGGCAAAGAGATATGGGGTACTGTCGACTGTATGATGAAGCTTGTGCTCCTCTTAATCTAATTGTAGATTCTGAACCCATCTATTTCGAATACGGTAATAAAAGGTGGCTTATTCAATTTTGGAAGGGCCAATATGGAATGGCTCTAGGGTGTGAAATTGGCGTATACAATACAGAAGGACCTGATATTGATATACCTGGTTTATTTAATGGCACTTTTTTTCATACAGTAAGAGATGAAGAAATGCTTCAAATGACCGTACGTTTAGAAAAACAAGGAAGAAAATTATTTTCGCGGCATGGAAGACATTGGTGGCATACTGGATTTATAGTAGGTGAGTTCGGTGAGCCATGGGAGCTCGTTATGCATACGGATATTACTTTTCCAAATAATCAAATGAGAGATGCATTTATTGGTGGGTTAAAGAGGAGAGGATACAAAGATAATGAGATAAAGGTAAAGGGCAATCGAGTTTTACTGAAATTTGATCAACCATATAGTGAACAGCCTATAAGTAGAGTAAAAATGACAGATGGCATTATTCAGAGTAAAAATAAATTGCTTTGTAACAAATACGTTGACCTTACATCAGATTATGATACTTTCCCAGAAAAGATATCCGCCCTTCAAAAAAAATCTCCAGAGCTTTATAATGTTGCTCTTATATTAGGAAAACCAGTATTGCTGTTTAAGTCCTTTGATAAGATTAAAGGGCACCTTAAATAAGAGAAACGATTGGACAGAAAAATCGTAGGAGCTAAAAGTAGTATGAGGAAAGCTAAAGGCCAGCTATTAGCTACCAGTATGCGTGGGTCAAGTTAATGCAACGAATATTGAGTTTACATGGTAAAATCATATTATGATTTTTTGCTACTTTATAAGTAGCTTAATAAGACCATTTAGGACGACCCCAATACATGGTAGCTGATGGCTGATGATTAAATTTTCCGATGTTTTCTCATGGATTAAAAAATATTTTTAATTTCGTGTATAATTTGGTGAATTCGGGTTCATACTCCTAACATAAGAAATAAAGGGGCCGATTATATATGAAAAAGATAATAGCATGTGGGTTAATCCTGCTTGTATTAAGCAGTGTTTTTGTCGTAAATACATATTCAAAAGAAGCAAGTTTAGATCTTTTTATTTTAGAAAGTAAGGTATTAAGTTCTAATGATTTAGCAAAAAAACTAGTTCGTTTTCACGTTATTGCAAATAGTGATACTGAAGTCGATCAACAAGTAAAACTAAAAGTAAAAGACGATGTACTAGAGTACATGATTCCTAAATTAGAAGCATCGACATCAAAAGACGAGACCATAAACATCATAAATAAAAACAGCAAAAAAATTCAGCATATTGCTGAAGAAACTTTGCGTACATATAATATGGACAATGATGTGTCTGTAGAATTAGAAACTACGTTTTTTCCTACAAAATACTACAAAGACTTTTCCTTGCCAGCTGGAGATTATTTAGCTCTTAGGGTCATTCTAGGGAGTGGGCAAGGAAAGAATTGGTGGTGTGTATTATTTCCACCATTATGTTTAGTAGATGTGCAAACGGAGACGTCAACAGAAGAGGAACAAGAAAACAGTAAGCTATTGGCAAAGGATTCTCTAAAAAGTAACGATAGTATAGAAGAATTGCAAGATAAAGAGAGAACAGAATCTAAAGAGTATTCTCATCAAAATAGTATTAGTGAAGAGAAGATAATAAAAAATGAAAGTGTAAGAAAATATTCCAAAACGATAGTACAGGATGAAGGATTTTCTAAAGAAGAAAATCAAGGGGAGGTTCAATATAAATACAATAAAGATGGTAAGAAGATGGTTCAAGAGCAACAATGCGACGAAGTTTCATCTAATGAAAGAAGTATTGAAGTAAGCAGTTCAAATCATAGTACTCCAAAAATACGGTGGAAGACATTGGAAATGTTGGGATTCTACAACTAGCAGCTTCAATGGTTAATATATAGGTAACTAAGTAAAAAGGAGCTATTGCACTAGCATTTAAAAAACGTTAGTGGGATAGCCTCTTTTTATTGAAAAGGGAAATAATGATAAATATAAGGAAAGGGGTGATTTACAAATTCATTCACTTACTTTAAAATGAGACTATAGACACATTAAAATATATTATCCGTTGAAAAGGGGGGATTGGAATGAACATGGAATGGCAGATTGCTGGTTTTATGGTTTTTTTTGTAGAATCTATGATTCTTTTTAAGTATTTAAATGGGCAATTTACAGCAAAATATCATCATAATTTTAATCTGCTATATGTTTTGCTCATTACGGTCATGGGTTTTTTTTTGAGGCAATTTGCTATTATAGGAACGATTCTTTCTTACCTAGCTATATTTATTCTCATTAATTTTATTTATTTTAATACAATTCAACAAAAAGTAGTCGCATTAGGTACTTTTATGCTCTTAAATATAGCCATAGAAAATGTGGTCATGTTATTATTTGTCGCCATATTCGATGTAAATATGACAGAAATTACGCAAGTTTCCCTTATAAGCATTGGCGCAATTGTCATTTCTAAAATGTTGTTATTTTTAATTATTACGTACCTTGTGCATAGAAAAACAAAAAAATTACTTTCTTTAAGAGTTCAAATTAGTAAGTTGACCAGTGTAAAAATTGTCTTATTTCTTATTCTGATCAATTTTCTTTTGATTTTAATTATTGATATTTATACTACTGTTCCACTACAAACGAATATTCGATTATATTTATTGATATTAACCAATGTTTCTATTTGTGTATTATCTGTACATATTTATGAATTGCTTATAAAAGCATCAGAAGCGCAAATAGAATTAAAGCTTTTACTACAAAAAAAAGAAGCAGAACAAAAGTACAATCAAGAATTAGGTGTAGCAGTAGACAGTATAAGGGCAATTAAGCACGATATGTCAAATCACTTATCTGTTATTAGCGCATGCATCGACTGTGAGGATTACGAAAAGGCAAAACATTATATTCATAAGATTACAGAGCCGATTAATTCCGTTAACTACCTTCTTAATATTGACCACTCGGTGATAGCTTCGATTTTATATGTAAAAAATATGCTCGCGAAAAAGAAAGAGATTGCATTTGACACAGAAATCGACATTTACGATAATGTGTTAATAGATGATGTGGATCTTACAATATTACTAGGCAATATCCTAGATAATTCTATTGAAGCATGTGAAAAAATAGCGAATGAAGAAAAAAAAATAAGCTTATATATAGAAAGCGAAAAAGACTTCTTCTTTCTGGATTGTACCAATACGATAGATCAAGAAAAGGTTCAGTATAAAGACAAAAAATTATCTACTACAAAGAAAGATAGATCAAATCATGGTTTTGGTTTAAAAAATATCCAAGCTGTTGTAGATAAATACGAAGGAAGTAAAAACATCGTCATTACAGAAGAGGATTTTACTATAGAAATTGTTTTAAAAAATATAAAGAAAAGTTAATAGCCTAAATTTTGTGATATAATATTCGCATCAGCAGATTGGATCGCAGAGCTCAGGACATTTTTTGTGCTTGCACAAAAAAATGATATGAGTTCTATGAGCAAGTGCCAACGACCTCAACTGCAGAGCAGTTGAGGCAATCTGCGGCAAGAAGAGAAAAAGCAAAATAATAACTCGAACTATATTATTAGGTACAACTTAAATCAGCAGATTGGATCGCAGAGCTCAGGACATTTTTTCTTGTAAACAAAGTAAAGACTAAAGATTTTGGAGGAATAAAATGCAGGAACAATTAAAGGTCATCCTCTTATCACATACGCCAGAGCCGGAAAAAATAATTTCGGCGGCGGCAAAACTATGCTACTCAAACTCGGGAATTGACCACATATTAAAGGATTTGACGGAAGACAAGATAAACCAATTTTTGACCATGCTTATGGATATGGGACATGCTTCACCTATAGAACATGTAAGCTTTACCTTTGGAATAGAAGGCGTATCAAGGAGTTTGACTCATCAATTAGTCAGGCATCGATTAGCTAGCTACAGCCAAAAATCCCAGAGATACGTAAGAGAAGGTCAATTTAGCTATATTATACCACCTGAAATTGAAAAAAATGAAGAAGCAAAAGAGATCTATATTCACGCTATGGAAGAGCAACAAAGAGCATATGATCAATTGGTCACTGTTTTACAGAAAAAGCATATGGAAGAAATAAAGGGACAATATAAGAGTGAGAAAAAAGCACTTCCTATAGCGGAAAAAGCAGCCATAGAAGATGCAAGGTATGTACTACCTAATGCATGTGAAACAAAAATAGTAGCGACTATGAACACAAGAGAATTACTTCATTTCTTTAATCAAAGATGTTGTAATAGAGCTCAGTGGGAAATCAGAGAGCTGGCCACTCAAATGCTTATACTAGTTAAAAAAGTTGCCCCAATACTATTTAAAAATGCAGGCCCTAGTTGCGTTAATGGTCCTTGCCCTGAGGGGAAAATGACTTGTGGACGTATAGTGGAAGTGAGAGAAAAATTTGAGAAAATGTAAAAGGATGGATTGCATTTGAATACAAACAAACCCTTAAAGGGGACAAGGCAAATAGAAGGTAAAAATCCAATAGTCGAAGCTCTTAAATCGGATGTAAGTATTGAAAAGATTATGGTGGCGAAGGGTAGAAGAGAGACTGGAGCACAAGAGCTGTTTGAATTAGCAAAGGAAAAGAAAATAAAGATACAACAAGTGGATCGTAAGAAACTAGACTTTACGAGTAAAACTGGAAATCATCAAGGAATTATTGCAATTGCCACTGAGTATGAATACGCTGAAATAGAAGATATCTTAGAAAGCGCTAAGGTCAAGGGAGAGTCTCCTTTAGTGGTGATTCTAGATAAGATAACAGATCCTCATAATTTTGGAGCCATTATTCGTACGGCAAATGCTTGTGGAGTACATGGCATTATCATACCTAAAAATCGCTCTGTAGATATTAGTCCCATTGCCATAAAGGCTTCAGCAGGTGCTATTGAGCACATGCCTGTTTGTAAAGTAACCAATTTAACCCAGACAATAAAGGAGTTAAAAGAAAAAGGATTTTGGATTGCTGGAGCGGAAATGGAAGGACAAAAATATTATGAAAGTGATTTCAAAGGTTCCATGGCAATTGTTATAGGCAATGAAGGTGAAGGGATTAGTAGATTGGTAAAAGACGAATGCGATTTTCTAGTCTCCATTCCAATGTACGGTGAAATAGAATCCCTAAACGCTTCTGTAGCAACTGGAATACTGCTTAGCGAAGCGGCAAAACAGCGGAATTAGTTCTGAAATGTAAGTTATAGGCGTAGGTTGCAGACTTCTTTCCTTATAGTCGTCACGAGCCTCACCAACCTTAGTGGGGGTAGTGCCACTCAATTTATCCTGCCTTTGGTAAGATAAATTGGGTACTACCTTCAGTTCTAAGTAAAAGAAAAAATGGTCATCGAAGGTGACTAATCACTTAGAATTTGGAACATATAGCGTAGAGCTTATGCGGAAGGAATGCATAATGATGAAGACATACTTAATTATAGATGGTTATAATATTGTTAATCAATGGGCAGATTTGAAGGAAATAGCAAAAGAAAGTTTAGAAGATGCTAGGACTAAACTCATATCAGAGATACAAAGTTATGCAAAATTAAAGAATTATTATTTTATAATTGTGTTTGACGCCTACAATATTAATGATAGAATAAAGCAAGAAGTATTTGAAAATGGCTCTGTAATATTTACTCAGAAACATCAGACAGCAGATAGCTATATTGAAAAATTAGTCTATGATATGCCTAAAGTTTACGAGATTTACGTAGTTACTTCTGATTTTACATTGCAGAGGATGATAATGGGAAGCGGAGCAAACCGCATCACGGCTTTGGAATTAGAAAAAGATCTTTATTTCGCAAAGAAAACATCTATGAAAAAAACAGAAGCACAATATCATAAGGAAAGAAACCATCTCGAAAAAAGCCTAGATGTTAATATTATAAATAAATTAGATAAAATTAGACGGGGACAAGCAGAATAGCATTATAGGAGGAATATCTGTGAACGCAAATTTACTTCAAGTTGAAAACGTTTTATCAAACTATCCAGACGAGAAATTAGCCTTGATGTCAAGGGAAGGAGATAGAGAAGCTGAAGAATTGTTGTTCGAAAGGTATCGGAATTTTGTCAAAGTAAAAACCAGTTCGTTTTTTTTAGTAGGTGCAGATAAAGAGGATATCATCCAAGAGGGAATGATCGGATTATTTAAAAGTATTCGAGATTTTAATCCTGAACGGTGTGTTTCTTTTAGGGCTTTCGCAGAGTTATGTATACAAAGGCAGATTATTTCAGCGGTAAAGGCATCTACAAGGCAAAAACATAATCCTTTAAATTCATCCATTTCTTTGGATATGCCTATTTATAATGAAAAGTCTCATATGTCATTAATAGATGCTATAATCAATGAACAAGATGCGGGTCCTGAGGCGATCATCATCGGCCGTGAGCAAGCGGGGGATATTGAAGAAAAGATATATAAAGTTCTAAGTGAACTTGAACGAACGGTACTGCTAAGTTATATTAATGGAAAGAGTTATTATGAAATTGCAAGGGATTTAGATAAACAAGTAAAATGTATTGACAATGCATTGCAAAGAGTAAAGCGAAAATTAGAAAATTATTTAAAAGAAACATTAATTGAAGACATGCATACTTAATTGTTGACATAAAAATTTAATTTTAGTATTATAATTTACATGTGGTGGGGTTCCCGAGTGGCCAAAGGGAACAGACTGTAAATCTGTCGGCTCAGCCTTCGATGGTTCGAATCCATCTCCCACCACCAGTTAAATAATAAAAAATGAATAATGGATGGATAATAATGTGTTATGATTGCTTTTGTTGACAGAATGTCCTCTTTAAGCAATGAGTTATTTTATATTCACTATTAATTATTCATTAAATACGTGCCCATGTAGCTCAGTAGGTAGAGCACCACCATGGTAAGGTGGGGGTCGTCGGTTCGATTCCGGCCATGGGCTCCAGTATAGTTCTAAGTTGTAAGTTGTACGTTCTATGTAAAACCATTTTATCGACATCAGAGGATTTAAATTTTTTTATTGTTGTAGATTTGTTAATTAATTAGAACTTAGAACTTAAAACTTAGAACTTAAAACTGTTATTAAGGAGGAATAAAAAATGGGAAAAGCTAAATACGAGAGAAGTAAACCTCACGTAAA
>NZ_CALNCS010000220.1 GCF_937875145.1 Alkalibaculum bacchi
GATGAAGATATTTGCTCTATTGTTTCATCTATAAAAGAACAACATCCAGATTGCGCAGTAACCCTTTCAATAGGAGAAAGATCCTATGAAGCCTATAAAAGGTATTTTGAAAGTGGTGCTGATCGTTATTTGCTTAGACACGAGACCTCTAATCCAGAACACTACAGTAGATTACATCCAAAAAATCTAACCATACCTAAGAGGAAAAAATGTCTAGAAGACCTAAAGAATATTGGTTTTCAAGTAGGAACTGGATTTATGATTGGTTCACCTCATCAAAGTACAGAGAACATCGTAGAAGATTTGCTCTTTATTAAAGAGTTTTTACCAGCAATGATCGGTGTTGGTCCTTTTATTCCTCACCATCAAACCCCATTTGCGAAAGAGACGGGAGGTACTTTAGAACTTACGCTCTTTGTTATTGGGTTACTTAGACTGATGAATCCTAATGCTCTAATACCAGCTACGACAGCTTTAGGAACCATAGACCCTAATGGTCGAGAGTTAGGAATATTGGCAGGAGCTAATGTAGTTATGCCAAACTTATCTCCAGTTGAAGTAAGAAAAAATTATGAACTTTATGATAATAAGATCTGCACAGGAGACGAAGCGGCAGAATGTAAGGTTTGCTTAGACAATCGAATGAATTATATTGGTTATGAAATTGTAGTAGATAGAGGAGATTTTGTTCAAATTTAAAGGAGGCATTACTTATTATGTATAATGTAAAATCAAAAAAGGCTACAGAATTTATTGACGATGGAGAAGTTTTAAGCACGATAGCCTACGCAAAAGAAAACAAGAGCAATAAGGAACTCATTCGAACCATACTCGACAAGGCAAAAGAATATAAGGGCCTTAGTCACCAAGAGGCGGCTGTACTCTTAGAGTGTGATTTAGAAGAAGAAAATCAAGAGATAAAGCAGCTCGCAAGAGAAATTAAGCAAAAAATATACGGAAACCGAATCGTCATGTTTGCTCCTCTATACCTTTCAAATTATTGTGTTAATGGTTGTGTTTATTGTCCGTACCATCATAAGAACAAGAATATTGCTCGAAAGAAACTCTCTCAAGAGGAAATTGCTAGAGAAGTTGTAGCTTTACAGGATATGGGTCACAAGAGACTAGCCCTAGAAGCAGGAGAAGATCCAGTAAACAATCCAATAGAGTACATACTAGAGAGTATTAAAACCATATATAGTATTAAACATAAAAATGGAGATATTCGCCGAGTTAATGTAAATATTGCAGCTACTACTGTTGAAAACTACCGAAAATTAAAAGATGCAGGCATCGGAACCTATATTTTATTTCAGGAAACCTACAATAAAAAATCTTACGAAGAACTACATCCAGTAGGACCAAAACACGATTATGCATATCACACAGAAGCCATGGACCGAGCTATGGAAGGCGGCATTGACGATGTAGGCTTAGGAGTATTGTTTGGCCTTGAAACTTATCGCTATGATTTCGTCGGACTATTAATGCATGCAGAACATTTAGAAGCAGCTATGGGAGTAGGCCCTCATACGATTAGCGTTCCACGAATTTGCCCAGCAGAAGATATTAAAAAAGAAGACTTTACAAATGCTATTTCAGATGACATCTTTTCAAAAATCGTAGCGGTAACCCGAATTGCTGTTCCATACACGGGCATGATTATCTCTACTAGAGAGTCCCAAAAATCACGTGAGAGAGTGTTGGAACTAGGTGTAACTCAAATCAGTGGAGGTTCTAGCACAAGTGTTGGAGGATATGTAGAAAAAGAGCCTGAAGATGAAAATTCTGCTCAATTCGATTTAAGCGATACGAGATCTTTAGATGAAATCGTAAATTGGCTTGTTACTTTAGGTTATGTACCTTCTTTCTGTACAGCATGTTATAGAGAAGGTCGTACTGGGGATCGATTTATGAGTTTAGTTAAATCTGGTCAGATAGCAAATTGCTGCCAACCAAATTCTCTTATTACATTAAAAGAGTATTTAGAAGATTATGCCTCTGAGGACACAAAGGAAAAAGGAGAAGCTATTATAGCTAAAGAGTTTAAACATATAGACAAAGAAACAGTACGAGATATTGCATGGAATTATTTGAAAGAAATTGAAGACGGAAAAAGAGATTTTAGATTTTAGTAGGAGGATAAAACAATGGGACTTATGGATACGCCTAGAGCCAATCAACTGCACATAGGAATAATGGGAAAAAGAAATAGTGGAAAGTCTACTTTATTAAACGCTTTGACAAATCAAGAAGTTGCACTGGTGTCCGATATTGCAGGCACTACTACAGATCCTGTGTACAAATCCATGGAAATTCACGGAATAGGTCCCTGTGTCTTTATCGATACGGCAGGATTTGATGATATTGGTCAATTAGGTTCTATGCGGGTGGAAAAAACCAAACAAGCTATGGAAAAAATGGATATTGCCCTTATGCTCTTTAGCAATGTAAATATAGAGGAAGAAATTCAATGGATTAAAGCATTAAAAAAGAAAAAAATATCCGTTATCCCTATTATCAATAAATCTGATATTTTAGATGATTTAGATGAATTGACTTCGCTAGTAAAAACCCAAAGCAAACGTTCACCTGTTGTAGTTAGCGCAAAAGAAAAAAAGGGCATGGAGCAGTTAAAACAAGAAATCTTGCGGCAGATGCCAGAAAACTACGAAATGAAAAGCATCACTGGAAGGCTAGCAAAAGAAGGTGATGTAGTATTACTGATCATGCCTCAAGATATTCAGGCCCCAAAGGGACGACTCATTTTACCACAAGTGCAGACGATACGAGATCTTTTAGACAAAAAATGTCTTGTCCTAAGTGCTACAGTAGACAATTTGGATCAAGCATTAAATAGCTTGTCTTCTCCACCAGATTTAATCATTACGGATTCACAAGTTTTTTCCACAGTATATGAGAAAAAACCAGAATCTAGTAAATTGACCTCTTTTTCTGTGCTCTTTGCTAATTACAAAGGGGATCTAGATTACTTTGTAGAGTGTGCAAGTGCAATTGAGCGTTTAACAGAAGACTCTAAAGTCCTTATTGCAGAAGCTTGTACCCATTCTCCTCTAACAGAAGACATTGGGCGTGAAAAAATCCCTAAGATGCTTAAAAGGAAAGTAGGGGAGAAATTACAAATTGATATAGTAAGCGGTACAGATTTCTACGAAGATTTATCCTCATATGATCTCATCATTCACTGCGGAGGATGTATGTTTAACCGAAAATACGTGATAAGCAGAGTAGATAAAGCGAAAAACCAAGAGGTGCCCATGAGTAATTATGGTGTGGTATTGGCTTATTTGTCTGGGATATTGGATAAGATTGATTTGAAATAAGGTGGTAAGCAAAACCAATAAACCACCATTGATGGCAAAGGTTTAACTTACAACCTGAAAATTAGGATCCTTTTATTTAAATAATTTTAAATTTTGTAAACTATACTTCTCATTATAGCCACCATCGGTGGCTTTTTTTGTTTGTAGGCTTTAGCCTGTTGAGCCCTTAAGGGCGAAACATAAAACCACCCGCTA
>NZ_CALNCS010000221.1 GCF_937875145.1 Alkalibaculum bacchi
CAGCTAAAGGTCTTTTTGAGCACACTCTAGAAGACCTTTAGCTGTCCCTTGATAGCTGGTTACCGAGTTAATACGGACCTCACGCACAGGTACTGCATCAAGATCAAGATTGATACTTTGTTCTGCCATGCTTTACCTTTCGAAGAAAATGAATACAGACCTCTCCTATATGAGCAATGAGAGAAAACTTTGTCTTAGACAGGCAAAATCACTGCGCTGGGACAACCGCACCGTTGTAGGTTTCCTCTATGAATTGCTTCACATCATCTGAGCGCAAAACTTCAACAAGTTTGGTGATGGCTTCGTTGTCTTGATTTTCAGGTCGGACAACAATAACGTTGGCATAAGGGCTATCAGAACTTTCACTAAACAGCTTGTTAGAGCTGATTCCTGATTCTAGGTAGCGATTGGTATTGGTGATATAAAGGTCAAAGCTTTCCCGTGTGGGGATAATCTGCGCTGCATCAAGCTCAACTATTTCAATAGACTTTATATTGTTCGTAACATCTTCTTTAGAGGCCGAAAGACTGTCTTTAGCACTATCAGAAAGTTCAATAAAGCCATTGTCTTCAAGTATCTTGAGCGCCCGGTATTCATTAGTCGCATCATTGGGTATGCCAACTTTTGCGCCATCTGGGATATCATCCTTACTTGTATATATATCAGAATAGGCAGTAATGGGCTCGACATGGATGCTGCCGGCGCTTACGAGATCACCGTTATTTTTTTCATTCCATTCATCAAGATAAGGCACATGTTGATCGTAGTTAAAGTCAATTTCTCCATCTTCGGTTTTTTGGTTAAGCGTTTCATCGGGTGCTGTCGATACGATATCAAGCTTTATCCCATCTGCTTCAAGTGTTGGCTCCGCATAGGCAAGGATTTCAGCGTGAGGCGAAGCATCTGCAATAGCTTTGAGCGTATAGGTACCATCTGAATCTGCTGTAATAGGATGAGTATTTGAGCTGGCCTCATTTGAAGAGGACTCCTCACCATCTGCAGATGAGCAGGCTGAAAGCAGTGTTAATCCAAGGCTTCCTACAGCAAGACTAGCAAAGTGGCGTCGTGTAATAGCAGCGCTATACACATTATGATTTTCAATAATTGACATAGAATTCTCCCTATCAATTGCCTCTACAGGGCAAGGGCGTAAACTTAAAAAGTTAAACGAGAGCGCGACGGCGAAGCTCTCTATGAGATAGACCGTTTCCTACTAGTTGTACCAATGAGACCAGCACAAGCAATGCATAAACTGCAGCAAGTAACACATCATGTTCGAAGCGTTGATAGCCAAAACGGACGGCAATGTC
>NZ_CALNCS010000222.1 GCF_937875145.1 Alkalibaculum bacchi
TATCTGTACAAGTACCAAAGCTCAATACTGGAGGTATTCCTAAAGCTTTGCAAACACCTTTTAAACCCTCTCCAGCCATGTCTGCAGCCTCTAGGCTACAAAGTCCAGCTACTTCTAAACCATGGTTACCGCAACCACCAGCAACAACTAAAATATCCCGTTCTATTAATTCTCTAGTAAGATTTACGGTATTCCAGTCTTGTGGGCCGTTTCTTAATGTAGAACAGTTTGCAAGAGCTACAATTCCCTTGATTTGTCCCTTTGAAATTACATCTACTAGAGTGTTTAAATCATTGCCAATAGCACCTAATACTGCTTCAGTAGAAAAACCTGCAATTGCCTTTTGTACATGTTTTGGTACCATTGGAGTAATTTTACCATGTCTCTTTTTAAAGTTCTCTATAGCTAATTCGATGCATTTATCTGCCATTTCATCTGCTTTTGAAGGATAGTATGGCAGATTGGTTTCACAACCAGGTACTCCGATAATCGTGCTTACACTAATAAGAGCTACTTGATATTTTTCTGCATATTGATCAATCGCTGGAGGAGAACAGTTTTCTTCCATAACCAGCGCATCTACAGTTCCAGTTGCTAAAAATGGCTCGATAGAAAGCCAATTGCCCATTAAACCTACAAAGACATCGTCGACTTCAAATCTTTGTAGTAATTCTTGCCCTGTTTCAATGGAACCAACAATTCGAAGACCTTTTGCACCAGCCTTCCTGGCCATTTCTTGATATTCTGCTTTTTTTGCCTTTTGCAAGGTAGCAACGCCAATCCAAGGTTGATGACCATTAAAAGCAATATTTACATAATTAGGATCCATAATCCCTAAGTCTACATTTACTTCATGAGGCATAGGTGTTCCAAATAAAATATCCTGAGTCATTTCCAAGCCTATTTGAGCAGTGTAAATAGTAGAAAGACCAAGTCGCAGAGCTTTTTTTGCTAAAGAAACATAATCTCCATCTACATTTGTCAAGCAACTTGCAATGGCGTTTTGAACTTCATGCTCGACACCACAAGGATAGATATGAAGGTTTCTCCAAACATCATGGCGTTTTTTAGGCGCATAAGCCTTAACCATTAAGCTTTCTTCATCCGGAGTTACTTTCATTTCTTTGTCAAAGAGATCGGCTAGTTGAATAGCCATAGCATTTACATCTTGGTTTGTGTCGATTCCAAGAGTTGCACACATAGATTTCAACTTATCTACATCCTTAATTTTAAAGGATGTTTTTCCTTCAGCAGTGGCTTTTAAAGTTCTAAAAGCTTCATAAGCGTGGTGTCCATAAGTGGCAGCACCCATGATATTATGCATAAGGAAATTTCTCATAGCCATTGCATCTGGTCCAATACCACAAACTCCTTTGGTAGCTCCTGTCTTTTCATTAATACGGCAAGGACCTTGCGTACATAGTTGACAGCTTATTCCTTCTAAACAAAATTTGCAGCGTATTTTTTCTTGCTCTGACCATCTTGAAAATACGCTAGAAAGGCCATCTGTTTGAATTCTCCTTAACATTTCTTCAACTGAATCGTGGTAGCTGACTCTACCTTCCATTTTTTCTAAAATTGTCTCAGACATTAGTTCCTCCTCATTTCATTAAATACTAAGATTTCACCCTTAGTATGCGTTAATCTGTAAATAAAATGAGCAAAAAGAAAAAATAGTTGGAAAATTAATCATTTAATTTTTGTCCTAATAATATAGTAAACTCTACAGAGATTTCTTGAATGTTTGAATGTAGTACCTGCCGTATTCTTTCTTGAGAGACTTTCCACGATAGAGGAGTCATGGAAATTAGATGCTCGAGATTGGTCTTATTTATAGGAGCCTTGTATTCTAGTGAATGAGTGCCTAAGAGCTGATAGTTTTTCTTAAAATGGTTTATAACCCTTTCATTAGAGTAAGTTTCTTTCTCTGTTTGATGATAGAAGGTATCTCGCAATTCTCGTAAGTAATGGGATCCTGGCGCAACTTTTATGAGTAAGCCATTTTTTTTGAGAATTCTATTAAATTCTGCATAGTTTGAAGGGGATAATACATCTAATATAATATCAAAGCTGTAATCTCTAAAGGGGTTTTTTGTTAAGTCACCTACACACCAAATGCATTCTTTGTATTCTCTAGAGGCAATATGTATCCCATCCTTAGAAATATCGATACCAATACCTTCATAAGAAATATTTTCATTCGATAATTTCTTGATAATTTGAGAGAGATGAGACCCTTCTCCGCAACCTACATCTAATATATTGATTTTTTTTGAGCCTTTAATTTGTTGTAGAGTGATGATTTCACTGATTTTTTTAATTAAAGGTGTGAAAAATCCACTTTTACATATAATATTACGAGATTCTAACATAGAACGATTATACTCTGTCTTTACATTGTGAAGAAGAAAATTGATATACCCGTTTTTTGACAAATCAAAGCAATGATTTTTTTTACATCTTAAGCTATTATATTCTATGATTTCCATACTACTTTCACAGATCGGGCATTTAAATACTTTAATATTATTTTTTATCTTCATTTTACCTAAAGGTATTGTTTTATCTTTCATCAATGAACACACCTCTTATTATGAATAATTTGAATAGATTAATTCTTTTGTTATACATATTAAATACTAAAAAAACAAACCAAATTATAAATGCTGTTAAAAATTACCTGATTATTTTATTCTTTACGAAACATACTATGACTATAACATAAAAAGGAGGCAATAAAAATGAGTAGAAGAAAACAAAAAGCAGGATTAGAACAATTTAAACAAGAGTGTGCAAGAGACTTATCAATAAATTTAAAACAAGGTTACAATGGAGACTTAACTTCTAAAGAAGCTGGATCTGTTGGTGGAGAAATGGTTAAGAGAATGGTTAAATCTTACGAAGAAAAAACAAATCAAAATCAAAATATGCAGTAGTTATATAATAAGGAAACAGCAATTACGAGAGACAAAGGAAGAATAATTATTTCCTTTGTCTTTTTCGTTATAGATTGAACAGTTGGACGGGATAACTTCTTTTAGCGGAAAGTGGAATGTTGAAAGCTGAACTCGCCTTTAGGCGAGGAATGCTTTGACAACTGCTTAGCAATCGTTTAACTACCGTTCAACTATTGTTTAAAAGGGGCATAAAACGAGTCGCCAATAGGAATAATATACTCATCATAAAAGAATGAAAGGAGCATTTCTATGGCTAATTTTACTGGAACTGTTAAATGGTTTGACAATGATAGAGGCTATGGGTTTATTTCTACAAATGATGGAAAAGATGTTTTTTTGCATCATTCTCAAGTGAAAGAAAAAAGCCATGACAAGGATATACACGAAGGGGAAGAACTGACTTTTGATATAAGAGAAGACGAAAAAGGTCCAGCTGCAATTAATGTTCAAAAAATGTGAGGAGGACAAATTGAATGAATAGAGTACACTATTATGTAATAGGATTACAAAACAATACAGAGAAGACACAAATAAAAAATGCCTTAGATAAATTAGACGGAGTGCAAATGGTTAATGTAGATCTTGGTCGAGGCTCAATAGAAGTTGGATTTAATGAAGCAACAGGTGAAGATGAAATAAGAAAGACAATAGAACATACAGCATGTTGTAAAATTAAACAATAGATATTTGCACTAAAGAACTTTTAAGTGTAGAGTATAGTAAATAGCTAAAAGCGGAATGCGGAAAGCTGAAAACTCGCCTAAAAGCGAGGTAAAGTAAGATCCTTCGCTTATGCTCAGGATGACTAGGTAGTCAACTAGAGCCATCCCTGCGGGTTTTTAGGTATTGGGACCTTAGCTACTGCTTAAGTCATTCTTGAGCGTAGCGAAGAATCTTGACCCTAAAGGAATATCTTAATACTAATGACTAGCAACTAAAACGTTTATAGCACTTTAACAGGAGGTGATACAAATTGAAAAACTTTTTTCGAACTGAATTTGATTACGAAGAAGACCCTTATGATCGCCTAGAAGAAATTGTCAACAACAAGAGCAAATATGAAGACTTTACGAATAAGTCAACATTAAAAAAAATAGAGTTTGACTATGAAGAAGACCCTTATGAGCCAGAAATCGATTTTGAAGAATAGCTTGAAAACGATAATTAAGAGGTAGTCGAACAATTGTATAATTACTATTCAACTTATCTAAAATCAAGAAGGTGTAAATTAATTTCAAATTCAAGTCATTCTTGAGTACAGTGAAGGATTTTAAGACCCTAAAGGAATGCCTGGTGCTAGTGATTAGAGACCAATGGCTAGAGACTAAGATGGCGTTTTCTCGATAAATTTCGATTTGTTTTATAAAAAATCTATTTACAAAAACTACTTCATGTGTGATAATAGTGGAAAAGAAATCTTTAAACAGGTACAGGGATACCAGTAAGATTAATATTTCTAGCATGTCACGCTATGACCATGCTCAAAACATGAATTTTAATCTTGCTGCGACACTGCAGCAAGTTTTTTTTGCGCGAAACAGCGAGCCAAGCGAAAGCGTAGCTTTCGATGTAGACGTGTGATGAAACAGACAAACAGCTTGCTGATTTGGCTGTGGAATTACACGGATACGAAATGAAAGCAAAGCTTTCATTTGGCGAGCATCGCGACCTGAGAATTGGTTTAGCCAATTCTCAGGGGCGGCTTTAGCCAATTCCCGGGGGCTAATGAGCTAATGTCGCAGTAAAATAACTTATTTCTTTATCCCACTATACCTACCAATTCAAGGAGGAGAATTATGGAAAACCAAAATGCAATACGAGGCTATTTACCTGACGAAAGACCGCCTTTCCTAGAACTTATTCTATTTGCAATCCAACAAATTGTTGTTATGTTTCCAGCTACAGTCTTAGTAGCACTTATTACAGGTTTTCACGTTTCAACGACGATCTTTGCTAGTGGTCTAGCAACTTTAGGATTTATTTTAGTTACAGGTAGAAAAATACCACTATACTATGGCTCAAGTTTCTCTTATATTGCAGCAATTGCTTCAATAATGAGCGCAGATGCTTTTGCAGGTTATTCTTTAAATGACAAAATTTCAATTGCACAATTTGGTATTATCATGTCTGGTTTTGTTTCAATTATAGCAGGCTTTGTCATTCAAAAGAGCGGAAAGAAAATGATCGATAAAGTGCTTCCACCAACTGTTACAGGAAGTATTGCTATCATTATTGGTCTATCTTTAGCTGCGAATGCTATGGGAAATGCCTCAGCTATTCCAGCAAATGTTTTAGAAGCAAACCAAGCTACTGCAAGTAGTTACGCATGGGTTATTGCAGTGATAACTTTAATATCAACAATTTTATATTCCGTATATTTAAGAGGCAAGTTAAGCCAATTGCCAATTTTATTTGGACTTTTAACAGGTTATGCAGCAGCACTCATCATTGGAAATGTAACAGGAATTCAATTTGTAAACTTTAACACAATTGTGTCTGATAGCATTGTAAATTTACCTATATTTACATTCCCAAAACCAACTGTGGCTGCAGTAGTGGCGATTATGCCGATTGCTATTGCTACAATTCCTGAATCAACAGCACATATTTATCAATTAGATATTTACGTAAATGAATTAGCAAAGAGAAAAGGTAGTAAAAAAAGATATAATATTGAAGATAAACTAGGGTTAAACCTTATCGGGGATGGTTTAGGAGATATCATATCTGGTTTTATTGGTGGACCTGCTGGCACAAATTACGGTGAAAACATTAGTGCCATGGCCATATCAAAAAATTTCTCTGTACCAGTACTTATAGTAGCAGCTATAATCACCATGATTATCTCTTGTTTTACACCACTTATTAATATAATTTACTCCATTCCAACATCTGTAATAGGAGGATTATCCATTTACTTATTTGGCGTTATCGCTGCACAAGGTATTACAATTATGATGGATAAAAAAGTGGATATGTTTAGCTCTAAGAACCTAGCAGTTATCGCTGTTATATTAATCATAGGATTAGGTGGAACATACCAGTTTGAAGGCGGCATGATTCCAATGTTCGGAACACAACTTCCAGCACTAGCAACAGCAGCTATTGTAGGAATAGCGTTAAACTTACTTCTTTCCATAGGGGAAAGAGATTAGCGGAAAGCAGAATGCTGAAACTTTAACAATCGGTCAGCTACCCACTATCAGGGCTTATGAATTTACTTATTTCTATAGGAGAGAGAAAAAATTAAGCAGAAAGTAGAAATAAAAGGAGGGCATAAAAATGTGCCCTCCTTTTGTAGTTTGGTAACTTTTAGAATAGTCTTATATTTATTTTAAATATTGTAATATGAAAGTAAGCGTAAGGAATAATTTCTACCATATTCTATGATATTATGTAAATAGAAGGAATTTCACTCGTTCGTACTTCGTTAGATATGATCACATTTTAATATTATAGACAGGTGGACATGATGTTTCAAATTGCTATATGTGACGACGAACAAACGATTTGTTCACAGATTGAGAAGATCATCTTAAATTATTTCAAGAGTGGTGGTAGACAAGTCAAAATAGTTTCTACTGAGGGTGAAAAATTATTTTATGGTAAGCTTGCAGATGTGTTCACTAAAGTAATAAAACATCGATTTATGTATATCCATAAATCGTATATTGTAAACTATGCCCATGTAAGTACATTTAGATATGAGTCGGTTATGATGACGAATTCTATACAACTCCCAATAAGTCAACCTAGGAGAAAAGAAATAAGAGAGTTGCAGATGAAATATCAAAAAGAGGAAATGAATTATGAATATTAGTATTTATGAATGGACATTCATTATAACGAATTTTTTTGGAGCATATACAATTTATAAATTCATGAATATTTTTTTTGATGAAAGAAAGGTACATAATAAAATTGAACTATTGTCATACATAGCTTATTCCATATTTATAGTCGCAATATATCTTATCATAAATATACCCGTGATCCTCATGATATGTAATATAGTTGCTTTCATGGTATTATCATTAAACTATAAGTCAAATATGAAAAAACGGATAGTATCGATAGCATTGATATATCTGATTTTGATGTGTATTGAAATGATTGTGGCATTGATATCGGGTTATTTCAATTTTCCTCTTTTATCTGCTAACGATTATTCATCCGTATATGGACTCATAATAGTTAAAATTCTTTCCTATGTAGTGGCACTGATATTTGGTAATTATAAAAACATCAAGAGTGGAGGATTCATACCAAATTCGAATTGGTTTTGCATTGTGTTGATGCCAACGGCATCTTTATATATTATTTTAACTTTATTTCAAGCAAAGGGTCTTTCATGGATACAGGTAATGATTGGGATAGTCTTTATGTTGTTTGTTAACTTTGCAACATTTTATTTATATGATGTAATTACAAAAGTATGGTCAGATAAAATGGAAAAAATGCTGCTTCAACAGAAAAATAAATATTATGAAAATCAATTTAATCTAATGAAGCTATCAGTGAATAACACAGCTACAATAAAACATGATTTAAAAAATCATCTGTCCGTCATATATACATTGATTCAAAATGAAGAAAAAGAAAAAACTCTTAAACACATATCCGATATAATAAAGGTTTTCGGTGAACAAAAGGAATATGTTCGTTCCGGAAATGTTGCAGTTGACAGTATTTTAAATTTCAAGCTGCAAGAAGCAGAGCAGAAGAAAATAAAAACCATATTAGATATTAATGTGCCGGAAGAATTAAATATTACGTCTTATGATATGGCGGTTATATTAGGAAATTTACTTGATAACGCAATAACGGCTGTATGTGAGTTGACGGAAGATAGATATGTCAATATTATTATAAAATATGACAAGGGACGGTTTATTTTAAAGATTGATAATCCATTCGAAGGAAAAATCCTTAAAGAGAAAAATACACTTCTTACAACAAAGGTGGATAAGTCCAATCATGGAATTGGTCTTCAAAGTATTAAAGCTGTTTTAGAAAAGTATAATGGTTCAATGGAACTAGTACATAGTAAAAAAGTATTTTCTGTCACTCTACTCATGTATATCGAATTATTTGAGAGCAATAGCTATTAAAATAGCCTGCTCTTTTTTTAATGGAAGAAAATCTTTTTAAAGATTTTAAAAGAAAAACCTTAGTTCACTACAAAAACATATATGAATTTTGACAAGATCCCGCACAAATTAAATTTTTGTAGTAAGATAAAGGAAAGGCAGGAAACAACTGTGAAGAAAATCATAATGAAGATTAGTGGATTGGTAGCAAGTTTAGCACTAATGGTTACGATTGCAAACGTAAATTCATCGTGTATGTTTGTAATGCATCAACCAAAGCTACCAAAAGGTGCTGAGAAGCTTCGTAAATTTTAATGAAAATGGATGTATTCGATAGGATTACAGATTGGTTTATTCGTAACGAAGTAATACCCTTGGAGGATAAAGAGTTATATACCTATGGACTAAAGCAAGGATCATTGATGGTGCTTAATATTGGTACTATAATTATCATCGGTATTATATTAAAAATGATATGGCAAAGCATCCTATTAATGTTTGTCTACATCCCTCTTAGAACGTATGCAGGAGGATACCATGCCAGAACCGGTGGTTGTCAAGGTAGTTGTCACAAATAACAAATTTTTTATGACACTTTTTCT
>NZ_CALNCS010000223.1 GCF_937875145.1 Alkalibaculum bacchi
CTTTTGCTATATCTTCATCCGAATCGCTATTGTCCTGTGAACAATAGCCTGCATGGCAAGCAGAAATATCTGCAAGACTTGCTTCCAGATATGCCCGATATTCTGTATCATGCTCACCGAGGGTAGATAGCATTAATTCTATCCGTTCCTTAAGCAATCTCTCAAATGCTTGTAATAGATAAGGGGTTTTACCTTCTTCGTTTGGTCGGTATGATGATATATCATCGATAAAGAATAATGCCAGTGTCTTTATCTTGAAGTTGCGACCACAGAAGTTTGTTTTTTCTGTCTCAAAATGACGTTCAAGAGCAAGACGCATCATCTGCTCTTGATAAGAGGTCATATAGATATCCACATCCAATTCCTCACCAGTTGACTTTTGAATACCATTAGAAAACTCAACTGTTGATTTGCCAATAGCATGAACCGTAATTCCCTCAAAAGCTTCATTAATGATAGATAGTGAATCTCCAGTTTTAAGAGTAAATGTTTTAGTCGATTCATCACGCTTTTTATACTGAAAGGTAACAGAATCCTTGCTTGTGATGGAAGTGATTTTCACCTTTTCTTCACGCTTGGATACCGGTTCAAAATGCTCCTTCGTTACTCCCTTTATCAAATTTTGATTAAAAGATTCACAGGCATTTAAATCATAGAGCAGGTTTTGGTAGTCTTTTACGGTTATTTTGTTTTTTCCACGTCCACTTGTAGTTTCAGGGAAGGTAGCACCAAAGCGTATAATACACTGTGGTTTTATTTCATCAACGATAACCTTAAATGCCTTCTGGTCACGAGAAAATCTGTGTGGCTCATCAATAATAACAACAGGGTTTGTTGCACGAATAGCATCAAGTGGTCTATAAAAACCTTCTACTCCATAATCATAGTCGTCACGGCTAAGCATACCATTTGATCGGACAACAAGTAGTTGCATATTAACTAATAATACATAAATCTTCTTCGTGTTCTGGCAAGAACCTTTTACAAAGTCGCTCACAACACTCGGGAAATAGGAGCGTCCCTTTTTCTTGTTTTTTGGCGCTTCTAGTACTCCAACTTCAATCTCTGTACCATAGCCACAAACATCGGAAAAATGTCGCTTTACATATTCATCACGCAAAAACTGTGCAGTTCCTGCTTTAATCGCAAGTGAAGGTACAGCGATAATAAACTTATTAAGTCCGTAACGTTTATGAAGCTCATATATAGTATGAGTATAAACGTAAGTCTTTCCTGTACCAGTTTCCATTTTAATATCAATATTCAAGCAGTCACCAATAGGCATACTGCTTCGATATTCTGAAGGTATATTTTTTTGAATTTCTCTAATATTTGCAGCTAGTTTAGGATCAGAAAGAGAAATACTTGGATTTTCATAAAATTGTACAGGAGAAGTTATCTCTACTCCATTCAAAGCAGCACTTATTGCATCTACAGCTTTTTGTTGGTGTGGTAATCCTCGTTGTAGAATAAGTTCCATAACATACCCTCCAATCAATAACGGATATCGAAGTTGATACGCAAGTTTTTCTCCGTATCCTTCAGCCGTTTCAAATTAATTTTTAAAGCTTCCATTTCCGTCCATGTAAAACTATAACCGAATAACACCACGTTCTCAGGATTAAAGCTACCGTCAGTTTCATATTTTACTACAATGGCTTCAATCGCCTTATTAGACAATTCAGGGTCAATTAGGTAAAGATGTTTTCCTATATAATAGCCATTGTATCCAGCAAAATTTAACTCCTCAGCATCTGCTGTAAGTCCATATCCATCTCTAACAAGCCACGTTGCAAGGACGGTAGGTTTTCCAAAATCACTAAGAATGTCTTTGTCAGCAAATAATTTATTTTCAGTAGGGTCAAACTTTTCAAGCTTGTCTAGAGTGTTTTGCTCAGGCTCAACCAATGTATAGTGCTTAAAGCCTAGGTCAACTGTTGTATCTGGATATTCTTCCTTTAGTAAAGTAGCGGCTTTTTTTATGCGATCAATACCAATATCGCATATAGTCCTATAACCATTTTTATAGGCTGAACTTGTTTCTTTACATTTTTCAGGAAGTTGCACCATGATATATTTTCTTCGAGTGTTTTCATCGCAATTCAATTTCATAATAGCTTCTGCAGTTGCGGCTGAACCTGAAAAGAAATCCAAAATAATATCGGAATCCTGAGTACTAAGCTTTGCTAGTAAAGTCATTAGTGCTAATGGCTTTGTATGATTAAATATTTTTTTCCCAATAGTTAAAGCAACATCTTTTGTTGCATTATCATTGGAATACATATTATCTGTCGTCTCTAAGGTCGATAAACACTTAGTACGATCACCATATTCGATGTAGTATCCGTCATCATTCTCTTCAATAGTAGCTTTTTGATAAGTTTTGGTATAAAGCCTACTACCGTTTTTACTGCGCTTTACAACAATAAATCCATTTTTGTATCCAAATTCAAACTTTGCTTTACTCCAGCGCCACGCCCAGTCAGCTGTGTCATGAATTCCAGATTGTCGTTCATTATATAATTCTAATGATGAACCAGGATAAAATACTTCTCCATCTATCTCAATTGGATAATCTAAACTCTTACTATATTGTAAACTATCATAGTCAAGAGTTTGATTTAATTTGTAGTAACCTCGTTCCTCAAAAAACTCATCTTTGTGTTTAAAGGCACTGTCATTATGGGCTATTGGAAACAGAAGTGGTGCATTCGTTTTTGAATACATAAGAACATAATCATGATTTTTAGCAATTATTTCTGATGATTTTCCACCACGCTTAGTTATTCTAGGAAACTCAGCAATAAAATTTTCTTCGCCAAAAACATCATCACATAATAATTTTAAATTATGGCATTCATTATCATCAATACTAATGAAGATTACGCCATCATCTGTAAGTAAATCCCTAGCAAGTAAGAGGCGTGAGTACATAAACATCAACCATGCTGAATGCGATGCCGAACCTCTCTTTGTTAAGTCTAAAATGCGTTGTGCCTGTTCTTCGCTAATACTTAGTTTTTCCGAAAGCTCTTCCACAGTAAAATTGAACTGGTCATTATACACAAATCCATCTGTTCCAGTGTTATAAGGAGGATCAATATAAATACATTTAACTTGACCTGAATAGGACTTCAAGAGATGCTTTAACCCATCAAGATTATCGCCACTTATGTAGATGTTTTCACTGTTCATATTTTCTGGTTTTGAGTTATGTTCCTCGTTTGGCACGACAACAGTTGTAGTATCAATTGAAGCCAACAATCGGGCATAATTTTTTCCTAAAAACTTGAGTTCATAACCCTCTCCTGTGACAGCAATCTTATCACTTAAAAATTCCTTAAACCGTTCAATATCAAAGGACCCATCTGCCCTAAAGCATGAGGGGAAATTTTCTTTTAGTATAGCCATTTCTCGGCTGTTCGGTACTGCAGTATCATTGGCATTCATAATATCCTTAATCATTGCTATCATTCACCTTGCCTTTCTCAATATTATCTGGAACAAACTCTAAGATATCACAAATATCACATTCTAAAGCTGTGCATATTTTTTGAAGTATTTCTGTATTTACATTTTCGTTTCTACCAAGCTTTGTGATAGTTGCCGAGCTAACACCGGAAAGGCGTTGCAAATCTTTC
>NZ_CALNCS010000224.1 GCF_937875145.1 Alkalibaculum bacchi
TCCCGTCAAAAGGTAACGAAGACTATTGATTTAGCCAAAGAAAAAGGACTAGTATGTCCACTGGATGAAGAAATGACTGATAAATGGATTGAAGACTTTCTTTTTCCTGAAAAATCATTTGAAGGATCAGGACGGCAACCACTAAACTTTGACTATATTCATAAGGAATTAGCGAAACCTAATGTTACATTATCTCTTCTTCACTATGAATATGAGGCTGAATGTAGGGTAAACAATAAAATCCCATACTCCTACAGAAGTTTTTTACGTCACTACAGTCAGTACGCAGCTAAGTATAAGGCAACCTTGCGAATCCGCAGAAAACCAGGCGAAATTATGGAAGTTGATTGGGCTGGTTCTACAGTATTTATCATTGATCGTGATTCTGGTGAAAAAGTAAAGGCATATATTTTTGTAGCTACACTACCATGTAGTCAGATATCTTATGCTGAAGCAACATTAGCCATGGATCTGCATTCCTGGATTTCAGTTCACAACAATGCTTATGAGTATTTTGGTGGTGTTACACAAATCATCGTACCAGATAATCTTAAGACGGGTGTAACAAAGCATACAACAAAAGAATTAGTCCTAAATCCCACCTATAAGGAAATGGCAAATCATTATGGCACCATTGTAATGCCAGCACGCGTTAAGGCACCTAAGGATAAACCGAGTGTAGAGGGGTCAGTCGGTACTATTTCGACATGGATTATAGCAGCATTAAGAAACACACATTGCTTTACGATTGATGAGTTAAATGAAAAAGTTAGAAAGAAACTTGATGAATTTAATCATAGACCTTTTACAAGAAAAAAAGGATCTCGTTTTTCAGCTTTTGAGGAAGAGGAGAAATTCGCACTTTCCCCTCTTCCAGCCACTTCATATAAAATGTCTGAATGGAGAACAGCAAAAGTGAGGCCAGACTATCATATTTCAGTCGAGAGCATGTTTTATTCTGTTCCATACGAATATATCAACAGACAAGTTGAAGTGAAGCTATCAGAGAGGTTTCTTGAAGTATTTTTCAATCATATGCGGATAGCCTCTCATAAACGATTATACGGGAAGTTTGGTCAATTATCTACTGTTCGTGATCATATGCCTGATAACCATAAGCTTTATGTAGACCAGACACGAGAATCAGCAATTGAATGGGCTGAAAATATAGGTCCTTCAACTTCAACTGTCATCCAATATATTTTAGACACATATCAAACTGAAAAATTAGCATTACAGTCCATTTTTTCATTAAAGAAATCTGAAAGACATTATACAAAATATGAAATAGAAAGAGCTTGTAAAATGGTAGTTTCGGCAACTAAACGCCCCACTGTTAAGAGTGTTCAAATGCTTTTGAAAAACAACAAGAAAAATGATGCTGAAAAAACATTAAAGCATAAGAAGGAAGTAAGTGAAAATAGTTATGGCTTCATACGAGGAGCTAGTTATTATGGAGGGGGAGACGAGTAATGAATGAACAAACCTTAAATAAATTATATGAGATGAAACTTACGGGTATGATGGAAGCTTACAAAGAGCAGTTAGGAAATAAAGAATTTCAGAAGATGGATTTTGAGGAGCGTCTATCATTGCTTGTTGATTTGGAATACTCACGACGTAAGAGCAATAAACTTCAAAGATTAATTAAATCAGCAACATTTATAGATTCTAAGGCCTGTATTGAGAATATCGAGTATTATGAAGATCGTAGATTAGACAAAGATTTGATCCTTAAACTAGCAAATGGTGTTTATATACACGATTGTCATAATATCATACTCAAAGGGCCAACAGGTTCTGGCAAATCATTTATAGCGACTGCATTTGGGGTATCTGCTTGTCGCCAATTTTACAAGGTTAAATATATACGTTTGCCAGAATTGCTAGACGAACTTCTACTTGCGAAACTATCGGCAGATGGAAGTTACCGTAAACTAATTAAAAAATATGCCAAGGTAAATCTTTTAATTTTAGACGAATGGTTACTGACTGAATTAACAACTGATGAGGCAACAATTTTATTGGAGATTACCGAATCACGTCATAAGGTAGCATCTACTATTTTTTGTTCTCAGATTGATCCAAGTGGCTGGCACACAAAATTAGGCAACGAAACAATTGCAGAGGCAATTTTAGATAGAATTATTCATGATTCTTATCAAATTTTGATTGACGGTGAAATATCTATGCGTGAACGGTATGGAATAGGTAAGTAAGGGCTCCACATTCTGAGTTAAATATAATAATCCCTTTAGTCTAATAATTTTATTAGGCTAAAGGGATTTAGTAGCTGGTAATGAGGTTGGCAGTGGGTGGTAAAAACTCTGTCATTCATTGGTAAAAAAGATGGCGTTAATGGTACGTTTAGCTGGCCGTAATCA
>NZ_CALNCS010000225.1 GCF_937875145.1 Alkalibaculum bacchi
TGGAGAAAACACCAAAAATTTATACAGAAGCAAAGACAAAGCTCCGAATACCCGTATGGCAATAGCCTCAATGCTCCGTGAGGAGATTTGCCGTGCAATAAACTATAAAAACAAGAAAGAAAAAGCCATTGAAAGCGGAGATGATTTTGAAGAGGAATTTAAATTAGAACCTTGGTTACCTGTATTAGAAGGTAAAATCCCACTAAAAGCCCACGTTCACCGTTGTGATGATATCCAAACTGCCATTCGAATAGCAAAAGAATTTAATCTGAATATGACTCTAGATCATTGTACAGAAGGTCATATTATTGCTGACGAGATAACGAAAAGTGGCTTTGACGTTATTGTTGGACCTGATTTGGCCTCAAGAAATAAATTAGAGTGTAAAAATGCTGATTTTAAGACATCTGGGGTATTAGCTAAAAAAGGAGTTCGGGTAGCTATTGCCACAGATCATCCCGTCTCTTTAATTCAATATCTCCCCATTTGCGCTGGTCTAGCTGCTAAAAAAGGTTTAGGAATAGAAGAAGGTCTTAAGGCAATTACGATTAACCCTGCAATCATATGTGGCATGGTCAATCGTGTTGGGAGCCTCGAATGTGGAAAAGATGCTGACATAGCAATATTCACAGGAAATCCTATGGAGGTTTTCACTGACACAGTGTACACCATAGTAGATGGAGTCGTAGCTTATAAGGCTGAAAAATAAATACCAACACTATACAAATATGAGCTGACCCACTAGTTTTTCTAGTGAGACAGCTCATTATTACTTACCACTTTCCTCTAGACATATGTCCAGCAAGTTCCGCTTTGTTTCTTTGCTTTATGACCCATACTTCATCTTTAGCCTTTTTAAATGCATCCACACAGGATGGATCTAAATCTATATCAATACCTTCTTCTGCTAACTGAGCTATTTTCATAGATAATTCTATGATTTCCATATGAATATCATTTGTACGATCTGAATCACTAACTTTCTTTGCATCTTCTTGTGATAAAGCTGCATACTTTTCTTTTGGCGCTCCACATTTAGGGCATTGATCAGGTGCCTCTTCGCCTCTATGCATATAACCACATACTGAACATTTCCATATCATACTTTTTCCTCCTCTTAAGTATATTAATCACTGGTTGTTACTTTATACCCTCATAAAATAATTTTCAAACCGTAATAATACTTAAAATAAAATAACATTATGTACAAAAATCCACCCTAAATATTTCCTACTAAAGCTCCTTATCACAAAGGATTCCTAGCCTAGGGCTACATCAAGTGTCATCATCATAATAAATCCCACTGCAAAACCAATGGTTCCAATATTAGAATGACCTCCTTCAGATGCTTCTGGAATTAACTCCTCAACTACTACGTACATCATTGCACCTGCTGCAAAGGAAAGAAGATAAGGTAATACTGGTACAATTAAACTAGTAACCATCAATGTAAGTATTGCTGATATAGGCTCTACGACTCCTGATAAAAAACCGTAAGTAAAAGATTTCCCTCTACTCATCCCTTGGCTTTTTAATGGCAAAGAAATAATTGCTCCCTCAGGAAAATTTTGAATGGCAATGCCTATAGCAAGAACTAGAGCTCCTGCTAATGAGATATCGTTATTAGCAGATAGAGCACCAGCAAAGATTACACCTACTGCCATACCTTCAGGTATGTTATGAAGAGTTACAGCAAGCATTAGCATAGTGGATTTTCCAAAAGAACTCTTCATCCCCTCAGGCTCATCGCTGTCTAAATGCAAATGAGGTACGATTTGATCCATAATCAATAGAAAAAGAATTCCTAAGGCAAATCCAACTGCTGCTGGCATAAAAGATAGTTTACCCATTCCCTCTGACATGTCAATTGCTGGTATGATCAGAGACCAAATCGAAGCAGCTACCATTACTCCTGAAGCAAATCCCAGTAGTGCCTTTTGAACTAAGGGATGAATATGCTCTTTCAAAAAAAACACGCATCCTGCACCAAGGGTAGTGCCTATAAGCGGAATAAAAACTCCTAGTATTGCTTTGTCCACATAATTCCTCCCACTTAATTTTCTGTTCTATTCTAGAATGATTCTATCTATATTTTAGCATTTCCATTCATTTCCGTCGACTTCAAAATGAGCCAATACATCTATTCCTTATCTAATAAAAATTTGTATATTACATTAGCAACTCCATCTTCATCACAAGAAGTAGTAATATACTGAGCGTGTTTTTTGATATCATCTGGTGCATTTTCCATTGCTACGCCTAAACCTGCTTCTTGGATCATAGACAAATCGTTGTAACCATCACCAATTGCAATCGTTTGAGCTATATCAAAACCATAGTCTTCGCATAATTTTTGTATAGCAATTCCTTTTGTAGCTTTTTCATCTACAAATTCTAAATAAAAAGGTCTTGAAAAATGATGAACAATTCTTTTATCTATTTTTTCCTTAAAATCAGCTTGATGTTTTGATAATTTTTCAGGTTCGTCATACCATAATATTTTTGTTATTTCAGTTGGGATCTCATCAATGCTATCTATTTTTATATATGGTGTATTAATGGATTTACTATACTCTTTTGCTTTATCATTTTCATGATTTACATATAATTTGTTGTCAGACCAAATAATCATAGTTGTATTCCATTTAGAACCTATATCATAGACCTCTTTTGCAAGGTTTTTTGGTAAACTTCGTTGATACAGAATTTCTTTACTTTTCCCCTTTATAACCATGGCTCCATTGTATGTAATAAAAGGAAGATCTCTATTAATTTCTTCATTTAAACTCTTAACACCTTGTATGGGTCTTCCAGTACATATTACAAAAACAACCCCTACATCTACAGCTTCTTGTATAGCCTTTTTCGTCTTCTTCGTCAATATACCTTGGCTATTTAATAAAGTCCCGTCGATATCAACTGCAATTAATTTATAGTCCATATTCTTCTCCTCACTAGCAAGCTACACTGCCTTAAATTTATGTAATCTTACCTCATTATACCCCATTTTTCTCCATATATTTAATTAATTTTTGATAGAAAAAGGTGTCAGGTATTTACCTGATCACCTTATTTGAAAATTTTATATCCATTGTTTTGCAAATGATTATTGATTTCTTCTAAACTTATTTGCTCATCATAAATAACTTCTATGGCTTTTTTATCACTACTAAGCTGTGCTTCTCTTATACCATTCATACCATATAATTGATGTATTACTCTATCCTGAGTTTCTTTATCCACTATACTATCTATGCATAATCTTGTCTTTTTCACAGTTGATTTCCTCCTTAATTTATAATAGCCATGATTATTATCTCTCTTTTAAATACAGACTATTCAAAATCCTTAGGAAAAGTAAAATGCAACGACATATGAAATCCCATAAAAAATATGGTATGATAGGGATGAAATAATACGAGATATGAGGTAGACAATGATAAAATTTGAAAACAATTTTCAATTAGATACTGCAATGAAAAATCTTATACTTTCTATAATTCAAGTAAGTGAATATCTAAATGAGATTCTCCATTACACAGAAAAAGTGTTAACACCAAAAATGGAAAGAGAATTAATTAAAATATTGCAAAAATACCATGTACCACATAATAATCTAAGATATGATGTAAAAAAACTTACAGATAATCCTTATTACAAAAATATTAAACTAGATGATGTGCAAACAGATACCGTATGGTATGAAAAAGCTCTTATTAAAAAAAGAACTTTAATGAGCATGAACTTCCATAAGTCTTTAGGAAAATACCTTTTTCACTATCATCCTGTAGGGTATTTTGAATGTGATGTGTACTTACCTGTCCTTAAAGAAGGTAAGGATAAAGTGTGGATGTCTCCTGCTATTAGTGAAATAGAAAGTATGAATGATGGCATACAAAAGGGCCATGGAAGGTGTATGACTATGGGTCTAGGTATTGGTGTACTTCCCTACCTTTGGCTACATAAAGAAGAAGTAGAAAGTGTAACCATCGTCGAATTCAACAAGGATGTCATTGACTTATTCGAAAGATACATTCGCCCACAGTTTCCAAAAAATAAAAATGTAGAAATCATTCATGGTAATGGACTAGATTATTACAATGAAGAGTTTTTAAATCAATTTGATTACGTATACATTGATTTTTGGGAATCTAATGAAGATGGCTTAGAATATTACACAAAACTTATGGAGAAAAAAGTTCACTATGAAAACATAGACTTCTGGGTAGAAGATTCTATGCTTTCAGATGTGAAATACATCATAACACCATACTTAAACACTCTCTACCAAGGAAAAAGCATAGCTACATACATCTCTTCACTAGAAGGATTAGATAAAACAATCGCCAAAAAAGCCAATCGATATTTTAAATCAAGAAACAATCTAATCTCTACTGAAGAAGAATTACTCAATTTAATTCATAATAGAGAGGTCCTAAGAGAGATTTTGGCACAATAGCTTTTAAAGTGGTAAGTTTGCTTACCACTTTACCATCTTAATTAAGAACGGCTTTTATCATCGCCTTCGTATTCATATCAAAAGCACTTTCTGGTTGATGTAGTCTAATTTCTTCGTCAAAATACACCTCTTTATATTCATTGAAGATTTGGTCTTCAGTATAGCCTTTTTTATATAATTTTCGGACGAAGTCTGTACTTTCTCTTGCAGCAGTAATACATCTTTCCCAGTAATTTTCTGGGCTATCATTAATAAAACCAGTATGAGGAGATATAATGTATTTACAATGAGTTTTTCTGCACTTTTCAATGGATTCCATGGCTTTTTCATAGCTAACAATAATAGTAGGGTTTATATTCCCTGATGATTTTAGAGTACCTGAAGTTTCGCTCGCAAATAAAATATCATCTCCTATAAGAAAAGACAAAGAGCACTTTGTGTGCCCAGGAGTTTCTAAAACTTTAATGTCTATTCCACCTAAATCTATTCTTTCCTGATCCAAAATGGCTCTATCTACCTTCATGTGATTATCATCATAATCTATTATTTCATGTATATTGTAATATCTTGCTGCCTTATTACTAAGCTCTTTAATCGTCTTTAAAGCATTTTCTCTTGTAAGAATATGCTGAGCATGTGGTGCTCCTAATACTTTTACATTAGGCCATGCCTGCCTTAAG
>NZ_CALNCS010000226.1 GCF_937875145.1 Alkalibaculum bacchi
CTACACCTCGCCTAAAGGCGAGGTGATTTACACTATTAACTTTGTTTGTTTCTTAGACTGCAAAAACAAATAGGTAAGCTCGTTGGTTGCGTCTATACCTTCCTTTGTCTGTCCTCCTATAGTCACAGCCTCCCAGTGGGCACTCCTTTATTCTCCTTATAGGCAAAATATCCTACAATTAGGATTTGTTCTACTTATTCATGCTTATTTTTATACATAGATATTTTAAATAGCCTTATGAAGTCGCTATTAGTTCAATAATTATTGATTTTCTACTTCTATATTCTACTGCTAATTCCTCGCTTTACATTTGAGCTGCTTTATAAGCAATGTTTCATCGGTAGGTAGATAGGTATTCATTTGAAAATTAGAGATTTTTCATAAGAGTTACAAAAATGAAGAGTAGATAGATTGTTGTTATAATTCTAATGATTTTATAAAATCATTAGAATTATAACAACAATAACAGCAAAATATCATAATAACTTTCTATTTTCATAATCTTCTTTTTGATACAGTAACTCTCCACCATTAAGAATATTTGATACAACTATATCCCCCTTTTTTATTGCCATTTCTACTTCTTGGCTCGTCAGTGAGATAATATCAAAAGGAGTGTCAAGCTTGATATCAGCAGAATAAAAAATCCGGCGAATTTGCACTCTTTTACGAAAGCTGCTTTTATTTTCATTCCAAACTACTAAAAAAAGTTTAATCGTCTTTAAATCAAGAACATAAATTTGCTCTGCATCTATTCTTTTAATCAATTGGCTAATGATCGGTTCATAGCTCTTATCCATTAAATCCTCCCCCTGTCAGAACTTACGTTCTGATACTATTATACCCCAACATTTGGAAATTAACCAGGAAAAATTAAGTGTTTTTACATTTTAAATGTATTTTGTTCATTAAAATCAAAGATAATACCAAAAAAACCCCCATTAGGGGGCGAAAAACGAATAGCTGGACACTGATTGCTGGTAGCTTAAAGTGCTACTTCCCTTTTCCAGTGTCTATGCATTGAGATATCATGAATCATCTTTTGTACATTCGTATTGTCTATTATAGTAACTCCTGTTTGGCCTTTCATTTTAGGATTTAATAGACTAGAAGCAGAATTTGAAACAGCTAGTGGCTTGTAATGTATAAAGGTTTCATTAATATATCTCTTTACATCAGCCTGGAAAGTATCACAGCCTTGATCTCCTAAAAGTACAATGATTCCATCGTGAAGAACTGGATCCGTTGACAATAGAGTATAAATGGGTATGTGATTATTTCCATTGCTGTCCTGTACAGGACTAAGGGACTGAGCAATAATCTCAGGTTTGGCTTTTGCAGTCGTTAAGGCAGTTACAATGTTTTCATATTCGTTTACATCAAATCCATTCGATACAATGATTCCTATTTTTAAAGTGTCTGCCTTTTTCACTGTATTTTCTTGGCTAAGAGCTGGAGATACTTTTTCATAAACAGATTGTTGTGTTTTTGGAGGATTTACCCCAATAAACTGAGCTACTTGTGTCATCATGTCCGTATTGATGCTTCCAAACATATCAACTACCTGTTGCCTAATATCCATGCATTTTACTTTAGCAAGCTCAAATTTAAAGGCTTCAATAATATGCTGTTTCTCAACTTCACTCATGCTGTTGTAAAACATTGCGGCCTGAGAGAAATGATCTTTAAAGCTGTCACTTCTCTCCCTGATTTTGCTTCCGTGAACCGTCTCTTGATAATGGGCATAGCCCCCTTCACTTTCAGGGATCGTTTTTGGCGTATTATTTGCCATAGAATTTGCATGATAGCTCACCTTGCTTGTATTAATTGTCATTCTGTGGTATCCATCTCTTTGATTATTGTGGAAAGGAACTACAGGGCGATTAATAGGAATTTCATGGAAGTTTGGGCCTCCAAGTCGTATTAACTGGGTATCCGTATAAGAGAACAATCTGCCCTGAAGTAAAGGATCGTTGGTAAAATCAATCCCCGGAACTACATTCCCAGGATGAAAAGCAACTTGCTCTACTTCAGCGAAGAAATTGTCTACATTTTTATTGAGAGTCATTTTTCCAATGATTTTTACTGGGATGTCCTCTTCTGGCCAAATCTTTGTAGGATCTAATACATCAAAATCAAACTTAAATTCATCTTCTTCAGGAAGGAGTTGAACGCCTAACTCAAACTCTGGATAATCTCCGCAGTCAATAGCTGATTGAATATCTTTACGATTAAAATCTGGATCTTTGCCCGCTATTTTTTGCGTTTCATCCCACACCAGTGAATGTACACCTAAAACAGGCTTCCAATGAAATTTGACAAAAGTGGCCTTTCCCTCTTTGTTAATCCATCTGAAGGTATGGACGCCAAAGCCTTCCATCATACGAAAACTTCTTGGTAAAGCGCGATCAGACATAACCCACATAACCATATGAGCAGACTCTTGATTGTTTACAATAAAATCCCAAAAAGTGTCATGAGCACTTGAAGCTTGAGGAACTTCCGTATCTGGCTCAGGTTTATGAGCATGGATAAAATCTGGAAACTTTATGGCATCTTGTATAAAAAACACAGGCATATTATTTGAAACTAAATCGTAATTGCCTTCTTGAGTATAGAATTTAACAGCAAAACCTCTTACATCTCGAACCGTATCTGCAGAACCTCTAAAACCAGCAACTGTGGAAAATCTTACAAATACAGGTGTCTTCACATTGGGGTCTTGTAAAAAGCCTGCTTTTGTATAGTTGGCCATAGATTCATAAAGAGTAAATTCACCATGAACCCCTGTTCCTCTAGCGTGGACTACTCGTTCTGGAATTCTCTCATGATCAAAGTGGGTTATTTTTTCTCTAAAATGAAAATCCTCCATTAAAGTAGGGCCTCTTTCCCCTGCTTTTAAAGAAAATTCATCTTCTGATAAAGGCAATCCGTGATTGGTAGTGAGAACTTTGTCACTGTCATCAACTTTAAACTGTTCTAGTTGCTCTTGCTTCTTGTTATCCATCTTATACACCTACCCATATTTTGTTAATAACTTTCTCACTAGTGTTATGCCCCTATTGGGAAACCTTTATTCATAACAATTATTAAACGTCAATTGAACAATTATTAAACAATAGTTGAACCGTTGGTAAAACAATTGTATATGACAATATCTGAAACAAATATGGGTTTAGTGCACTTAATCATAATGGCCTTACATGAAATGGTCAACGAAACTAGTACTCACCAATAAACGGCTACAAAGTTCTGCTTTCAGCTTTCCACATTCCGCTTACTTATGAATTAGTTTCAATACAAAGGCCAACATACCCGAAGTAATCAACGGTCCCACGGGGACCCCTCCTAAAAAGGACGCTGCTATTACTGCTCCAAAGATTAAAGAAGGCATAATATTTCCATGGCCCTGCACTGTTAGGTACTGTACACCTAAGCCACTTAAATATGTAGTAAAAAGTGAAATCAGCATTGCAATAATGCCAATCCACGATGTAAACACATTTTTAATATTCCCTAAATTAATTTCCCCACTAGCAATGGGAATTAGAATAGCTGCAATTAATAGCACTAATCCTATAGACATCCCGTAACTTTCTATAGTTGGGAAAAGATATTTATCTAAGCTTAAAAGCTTAATCAATAACAACAAACAGGATGCAATAGCTACAGAATTGGCCTTACCTAAAAGTGAAATGCCAAGAATGGCAAACAAAATAATATTCGATTCCAGTTCAAATCACCCCTTTGAAAAATTTGATTCCTTAGTAGTATATTCTTGCATAAAATCTTACATTACAAATAAACAAAAACTTGACAATCACTTTCACAAATATATCTTTATGGGAGGTATACTTTTTTTAAAAAATTCTCAAATCCAAATCTTGGTATCTATTAATGAAATAGAAAGTGCGATATAATATTTTATATAACGAAGCTTTATCCAGCAAGTTTTCACCCTTTGCTGGATATTATGTATATTAACGGTATTATTATTGAAAGGAGGGATAGAAGTATGGTTGTTAGTATTTTCATTGCTTTTATAGCATTTCTTACGTGGCTTCTTACAATTTTTGCATCTAAAAACCCTGAAACTGTAGAGTCTATGTACTCTTCAACAATTTATCCATACATAGCAAAATTCCTTAGCGCCTTTAATGGATTCGTTCCCATATCCCTTGCTGAAATTTTACTCTTTGTCTTATTGTTGTTTTTAGTGTTACTACTATTAAAACCTAAATTGTTCTTTAATAAAAAAACTCAATTTTTTCATTTTTTAGTAAGAACAATAAGTTTATTATATATTGGTTTTTATCTATTATGGGGTTTTAATTATTACAGGCTTGATTACATAGAAATCGCGAATATGAACACTGAACCTGCTACTATGCAAGAATTAGAAGAACTTACTGTTCAAACTATAAGGAAAATAAACCTCGTTCGTCAAGGTTTACAAGAAGACTCTAATGGGGTATTTGTTTTAAAAGATTCTTTTGGTGAATTAAGCAAAAAAGCACAAAAGGCATTTTACAAAGAAGACAACGATCTATTATTTCCTATTAACGGACATGCAAAACCGATTTTTTTATCTCAGTGGATGAGCTTTACGGGAATTATGGGAATTTACATTCCTTATACTTTTGAACCAAATATAAATACGGATATTCCTCCCCAGAATCTTCCATCAACTATTATTCACGAAATGGCACATCAACGGGGTTTTGCTAAGGAAGAAGAGGCAAACTTTATCGCTTATAAAGTATCCACCAATCATTCAGATCCAATTTTTCAATATTCAGGTTACTATCTAGCAATGCAGTATTTAATGGAGGAAATGCACAAATTAGATGAGAGCAGTTATAAAATAATTTACTCGACTATTAGCGATGCTGTAAAACGAGATATGGAATACAGCAGAAATTACTGGAAAGCAAAAGAAGGAAAAGCCGAGGAATTAGCCCATAAACTAAACGACAATTACCTAAAAGCCAACAATCAGACACAAGGCATCCTAAGTTATAATGGCGTTGTAAAACTTTTATTATCTGATTTTAAAGACACTTCTTCTAACAGTAATTGAACAATGGCCTTGCTAAGTTCTAAGTAAAGTCAGCAGGTCGCTCCGCGACCGCTGATTTTACCTGACCACCTGACCACCTGACCACCTGATCGCCTTACCACCTTCCATAACGAATCTTATCATATGGCAATTCGTCTTCATCGTAAGGTTGCTTTTCCTCCCCAGGATATCCCATTCCAATGATGCATTCTACAGAGTATTGTGCTGGTATACCTAAAACACTTTTTACAAAGTCACTTGAACTATTTCCATCTTTCGTTTCTCTATTTCTCACTTGGCACCAACAAGCCCCCAATCCTTGTCCATGGGCTTCTAGAAGTAATATGGTAGCGATAATAGATGCGTCTTCAATCCATATATCTGTAACTGTAGGGTCTCCTACAATAACGATGCAGGCAGAAGCGTCGGCTAAAAAGCTTGAACCTACTTCTCTACACTGAGATAATTGATTGAACTGTTCCTTTTCTGTGACTGCTATAAGATTCCAAGGTCTCTTCCCCCTTGACGAAGGAGCTGTTAAAGCACCTTGCAAAATAGCTTTAAGCTTGTCTTTTTCTACTTCTCTGTCTTCAAACTTCCGAATACTTCTTCTTGTTTTGATTATATCTAACATACTTGTCACTCCTTTCCTCTAAAAAACTATTTTCTTATAGTATACACCTTTTCCTAAAGAAACCAATACTTCAACAAGCAACAATATCATACAAATTTCTACAGTATATGATAAAATAAAAATTATCCCACAAATATTTATATTCTATAACATGCTTTTTATTTCAAAAGGAGTAGATCACATATGGTTGACGCAAATATCATTAAATTTCCAGAAATAAAACTTGCAACAGAAGATTTTGAAGTTGAGTTTGATATGGAACTTGAAGCCGTAGGCTATCAGAAAGAAGAAATTAGAAACGGGCTAAATTATATTGATGCACAGTTAATATCCATTCATAGAAGAGTAGATGAATTAAACAAGGAGATAGATGGTTTAACGAATCATTCAGACGGTATTGATTACATAATTGCAGTTAGTAGTGGTATCCTTGCAGGAATTATAGATTCATTTTGGGTTGGCAAATTTGATTTTGAAAATGGTAAGGATTGGGGTAATGATAAGGTCAATAACTTTGTTGTTAAAATGGCACAAACGCAAGGATACGAGGGTGATAACCTTGAAGGAGCAATTAGATACTTAGAAAGTGGAAAAAAACATGGAAATTCTGGAATAAGGAGCGGATTTGGAGCACCAAGTGACAGCACTACAAATGAACTTGGTGGACCTCTTCAACACCATTTGCGTGATTTTGCACATCACCCAACCCCTATGGGTCTCATGTTTTCTTTACTCACCCAATTTACTGAAAAAGCATACGGAACGGATACGAATGGACATTTTATAGTAGTTAATATAAAAGATAAGGCATACATTGGTAAAGATATTCCACAAAAGCTTTTATTCGGCTCTGTATTCTGGTTTCTTCATCTCGTCAGTGATATGGCAGGATCAAATAAATACCATGGTGCTGGAACTGGTTTGCCTGGACCTTTGCTTTCACTTGCAAAAGAATTATCCGTACTTCCTTTCTTTAAAAACATTCATATTGGCGAGAATACATTTTCGGAGTGGCTTTCTAAGCTATTTAATGGAACTTTACTTGGTGAGCACAATTCAGAGGGGAAAGTTATTGACAAGGTTCGATTTGATTTGCGAGCAGAATTAGGAGTAGCACATGAACTTGGACGTCAGGCAATACCGGTTATAATCAATGAATGTATTGTACGAGGCTTCTACTTCATTCGTCGACTTGGAATGGAGATAAAAGAAAAAGGTATAAGAGAGCTAGGTGAGCTAGGCAGAGTAGACTGGGACAAAGTCAAGCCTACTAAGAATCGCACCATTGTACGGATGCTAACAATTGCAACAGGTACATTTACAATGATTGACTTAGGTGATGCTGCAATACGAGGAGGCATAGAATCAATGAAGTCAGCTGGAAATCCATCAATGTTTGCTAAAGAATTCGTTTTGCGTGTAAACTTTGTTGGAGTAGGAAGATTTGCCATTGCAGTGGGAACAGATGTATCAATGGGTATTAAAAACGATAAGCTTCGAAATGAGAGAATGGCCCTTCATAGCAAGCAATTGCACTTCATGAATGCAAAAATATATTATATGCAAGCAGATTCTTGGGTAGCTGCCCAAACAACGGAAAGAACTTTAAATGAGACAGCCGAAGTAATGAAAAGAGCAACTATATTTACAATGGAAACATGGAAAGCCAATAGAGAATCAATGAATAATATCGGTACATATCGCCAAGGTATTGAAAAACATAATCCTGGATTAATCAAAGATATTCATTCTGTTTTAAAATGGGGGTTATAAGCTATGAATCAAAATGGTGATATTTTGCAAACTGATACAGTAATAGAACCTAGGGTGCCAATCCTAAGTGAAGGCGATTTACCTGAAATAATTCAAGGACAATTTATTAAAATTAAAGAGCTCGATAATAGTGTTACTGAATCCATAGAAGCAGCAAATAGAGCATTAGATTCTGCAGAGAGAGCCAAAAATAAATCCGTCGGTTTTGGAAAAAAAAAGGCTGCAATAGAAGAATTGCAATCAGCAGGAGTAGATTTAGCCGAGGCAGTTCAATTAGGTACAAAAGCTCATAAAATATCTTTTGAATTTCAAACTAAACTAGCAAAAATCTCTCAATACTTATTTGCATTAGGCTGTACTAATCTTGCAAACAATCGTACAGTAATTCAACAACTAGAGATGAAACTTCAAGGAGCTTCCGAAGAAGAATTATCTGAACTGGCAACGCAAGAAGTAATCACTGTAGTAAAACAATTAAAGAAACAAGAAGATCTTTTAAAAAAACTAGAAGATCTCACTAATTTGATAAAAAATCACCATGAGCGTTTGGAAATCCAGTCTAAAAAGAACCAAAAAATTGATTGTCAACTACAAGCACAGGAACAAATTGATAAACTTCATGATCAGAAATTGAAGCTTCATGACGAAAATGACAAAAGACTGAATCATCAATTGAAGACTCAAGCTGAAAATCAAAAAAACTTGAAGAATCCTTACAAATTCAGGTAGAGATTAGTAAAGGACTCCAAGCAAAATTGTTGGTTCACGAACAAATCTATACATCTCATGAACAACAACTGAAAACCCTGGATGAAAATCATAAACGGCTTGAAGAATCTTTGCAAGCTCAGGCTGACATTGATTTACTTCATAGTAAACAATTAGAATCTCAATCTACATTAGGACAATCCCACGATGAACAATTAGCTTCTCTAAAGGAAATAAATAAGACCCTGAAAAATGAAATTGACAGTTTGAAAATCTTATTAGGATCTAAAGCGAACAACAAGTTTGCGTTGTTCACTTTATTCATTGCAATTAGTGCATTAGCGCTGTCTCTAATGCGATTTTTTTAGAATTTATAGACTCTCTATAAATTCACAAATATCTTCCTTTTATACAAGCTACCAAAAGAACCTCTCTTTGTATATGAGAGGCTCTTTTCTAGATAATATTCATACTACTACTCATCCTTTTTCCTGGATAATGCCAATCCGCCAAAACCACTGATAATAGCCATATAAAAACCCAAATTATAAGTAAAGCCATTATTGTAGATTTCATAGATGCTTATATTGTCGTTAAATAAGGAATAAATAAGTGAGAATGGTGCAATCCAACCATGCCAGATCCCTGAGAAGAATCCTGCCGTATCTGTAGGGCTATTACTTCCATCTCCTGGTATGCAACCAGCCAAAGACAAGCAGAAAAGCAAAATAACTGCTAGTAAAAGTGATTTTTTCATTACTTTCTTCTTCATACTTTCCCCCTATTTTATAGATTGGAATAATTGCTTCAATATATATCTCTATTAAATCAAGCTTATCACATCAAAATTGTCATTGCAAATAAATGCGCCGAAGCTACGATTAAAATACAAGCATCAGAATTTCTCTTATAATACTAGTAGGTCATTCTATGATTTTAATAAATAGTTCTGCAAGCTTAGGATCATATTTTTGCCCTGCAAATTCCTTAATATGAGATAAAACTTCTTTTTTCTCTATTGGATTGTTCTCATCATTCTCATTTGTATATCTGTCATAGCACTCAGCTAAGGATATGATTCTAGAATACAATGGAATTTCTTCTCCTTTTAGTCCTTGTGGGTAGCCGCTACCATCCCACAGCTCATGATGATGCAAAACGGCTTCTGCTAATTTATTATTGGCATGAACTAAGTTTAAAATTCTATACCCTAGTAAAGGATGTTTTTTCATTTCTTTTATTTCTTGATGGCAAAGTTTATACTCTTTATCAAAATACTTTTGATCCAATGCAACCTTTCCAATATCATGGATATAACCAGCTGTTTTTAAATTTTGTATCTCATCTTCCGGCAAAAACAATACTCTGCCTAATTTCTCACACAATTGACTTACACGGAGGTAATGATTATATTCTGTTTCACTAATCTTGTGTAATTCATTTATTATGAAACTGACGAGTTGCTCTTGTACTTCCTTTTTCCTTATAGATTTCTCAAAGTACATTTTTTCTTCAGCTTTATCTATTACCTCTTTAAAAGATTGATTCTTATCTACTTTAGTATATGCACCTAAAGACATGTCACATTTTATAAATCTTACTTTTTTCATAGGCAGTTCGTTTTTTATTCTACTGATTATTTTTTTTGCTTCACAATAATTCGTTCGTGGAAGTAAGATCATAAATTCATCTCCACCGATTCTCGCTATAATGTCATCAGCCCTACATACCTCTTTTAATACCTCAGCAATTTTTTTTAGCAGTAGGTCCCCGTAGCTATGTCCAAAGATATCATTCGTAAATTTCAGACCATTGACATCACCCATTATAATAGAAATCGGTAGATTTCTCTCCCTATCAAGGCGTTTTACCTCTTCATCAAAAAATCTCCTATTATACAAATCTGTAAGAGAATCATGAAAGCTTAAATATTCGATATTTTCTAGTGTTTTTCTTCTTTCTACTGCATGCCACACTCCACTCATCAAGGCTGTTAAGTGATAAATATCCTCGTCATTGTAATCTCTACTTTTGTTGCCAACGCCTACTATAGCCACGATTTCGTCATCAATAATAACAGGAATTGTCATTAATTTATTTAAAGACCCATATCCCTTTGGACATCCTGAACATCCTTTTTTTTGTACACATTCTTTGTGAACATCATTTATTACAATTGGTTTTTTCTGCCTTACTACCTCCTCACATACGCCTGTTTTGTCGAGTTCATACTTCATCGATTCTTCCATTAGAATACAATCTTTTATAATGCTACTTGTCCATGAATTAAGGCAAAATTCTCTTCTTTCTTCATCATATAAATAGATATACCCATATTGGCTTTGTGTTAACTTTAGAGCTTGATGTAGGAGATAATCTAACTGCTCTTGTTTGCTTATAAATTTTCTTGTCAAGACATTTGTTAATATTTGTAATCTTAAAACTTCTTTTTCATATCTTTTTTTATTTTCTATTAAAATATTATTACGTCTTTTATAAATCAAAACATGAATGAGTAAAACAAAAATGATGAAAATTAGTATAATAATGCGTACTCCGTTCATTATTACTCCTTTGATATTATTAGTCTTGTATTCCTAACATTCTAAGTGCCTCTTTTTCATAGAGAGGTTTGCTGAAAAGGTACCCCTGAACAAAATCACAATTATTATCAATCAAATATTGTTTTTGCTTTTCATGCTCCACTCCCTCAGCAATAACAGTACAGCCGAGTTTGTGTGCCATAGAGATGATATCGCCTGTAATAACCTCTTCTGTTTTTAGCTTAAGTAATTTATCTATAAAATACTTATCAATCTTTATACAGTCTACGTTCAATTCTCTTAAACGGTATATTGATGAATAACCCGTACCAAAATCATCAATGGAAATTTCAATTCCCATTTCTCTCAATGCATACAATTTTTTATTGACCATTTCGCAATTATCCATAAAAATGGATTCTGTAATCTCAATTCCAAGGTTTCGGGGATTGATTTTTATACCTTCGACTAATGCTCTTAAGTCACTAACAAATTCATCTCTTAAGAGCTGAATCGTAGATACGTTAACAAAAACATTTAAACGATCATAACCAGCTAATTCTAACTTCTTAATAAATTTACACGCCATATGTAAAATATCTAAGCCAATTGGTACGATAAATTGCATCTCTTCAGCAATAGGTATAAACTCAGCTGGAGACACTAACCCAAGTTCTTTTGATTGAAATCGAGCTAAGGCTTCAAATCCATGTATCTTATTTGTTCGAAGATCTATTATTGGTTGATACTGTAAATAAAATTTTTTATTATTTTTGCCCATTACTATTTTAAACAATTCATCTTTAATATAATTTTCTCTAAATACTTTTTCTTCTAACTCCCCATCATAATAGCAATATTCAAATGTCTTTATATTACTTGTTCTACCTGCTGCAATAGAAACATTCTTAATGATGCTTTCAGCATCATAATTATCTTCTTCAATTTCAAAAATTCCTATAGAACAGCCTATATGATTTAAGATTTGTACCTCTTTAATCGTATCAAAAATTTCCTCACAAAATTGAGCAAGCTCCATTTGATGGTCATATCCTTTTATATAAAATGCAAATTTTTCAAATGATATTTGAAAAATCCTTCTCTTTTCATTTTCAAGGTTTTGTAATTTATACGTTATTGCTTTAATGAGATTTGTACTAAAATGATATCCATAATCTAAGCTTATAGAATTAATCTTATTAAAATCAATTAACAAAATAGCTCTTTTACAATTTTTCCCTTCAATAGATTCTTTAGCTAATTCCCCCTCAAAAAATCGTTGATTGTACAATCCTGTGTATTTATCATGCTCATTAGCATACTTTAATTGATATTCCTTCTTTTTCCAATCTGTAATATCTCGAATGATTGATATATGATTATTTTTGAATTTGTTACTACATTCTAATTTAATTGCAGTTAAAAGAACCCATACAATTGAACCACCTGGCTTTATAAAACGTTTTTCAATAGAATAGCTATTAATACTTCCTTCTATCAATTTATTATACATATAAAGATCCTTTTCTAAATCATCAGGATGTGTAATTTGACCCCAGCCGATTCTTATCAACTCCTCTTTTTTTCTTCCTGTAATCTTTTCGTACATAGAATTAATGAGGGCTAAAGGCTTTTCTTCTCTAGTAATTGGATAACGATTATGTGAAATGGCGATACCAAAGGGTGCTTGTTCGAAAATAGTATAGTAATTTTCTAAAGCTAATACATTCTCCGAAATAATTGACTCACCCCATCTCGCTTCATTATACTTCTGTATTTCCTCAATCATGTGACTCCTCCAGATGTGATTATTCATTCACAAAACTAAATTATTATTAAAGTCTGTATTTCTATTTATATTCAACAAAATTATATATTAATAATTTAAGAAATACAATAAATTACTTATGTATAAATTAAGTGTAAACAGAAGTAAAGTTCTTATATATTATACTTTTAATTATAGCTAGTTCTATATTAATTTAAGGACTTCTATTCAGATATTGATTTACAAATTCTTTCGTAAGAAATCATCAATAAATTCAATGGTTTAAAAGATGTGAATTTATTGACTACCCCTGTAATTTTTCCTATACTTTAAGTAGCTTTTATTATTATGAAAAGAAGTCCTTGTTAAATCGTAGAAAATGAGATAAAGAACAATAAAATTTAGTAGTTCATAAAAGGAGGTTTACAATGGGTAAACTACCAATCATCGAAAGAGTTGTAGGTCATATGAATACTGTAAAAGTAAAAGATATCGTATTTAATGAAGGTGCTCCAAAAATCTGTGTTCCATTAGTTGGAAAAACAGAGCAAGCCATACTGGACGAAGTCGACTTTTTAAATACCACTGACTTTGATTTAGCGGAATTTAGAGTTGATTTTTATGAAAATGTAGAAGATTTTGACAAAGTAGAAGAACTCCTTCAAAAAATCCGTCAAAAGTACAACAAACCTCTTCTCTTTACCTTTAGAACAAAAAAAGAAGGTGGAGAATATGAAATGAGTGAAGAGAAATACTTTCAGCTAAATCATAAGGCCATCAAATCTGGATATATTGATATCGTCGATGTAGAACTATTCTCTTCTGAAAAGAATATCAAAGAACTAATTGCCCTTGCAAAAGAAAAGAATGTCAAAGTCATCATATCAAACCATGATTTTTTCAAAACACCTGAAAAATCAGAAATCGTAAATCGACTCATTAAAATGCAAGAATACAATGCAGATATTACTAAAATTGCAGTTATGCCCCAATGCGAAGAAGATGTGCTAACCCTGCTTTCTGCAACTCTAGAGATGAAAAAACAAAAAGGGGATCGCCCTTGCATCACCATGTCAATGGCATCCCTAGGTGTGATTTCTAGGCTGTCAGGTGAGTTATTTGGCTCTTGCATGACATTTGCAGCAGCAAAAGAAGTATCCGCACCAGGACAAGTTAGCGTAAAAGAGTTAAGAAACATTTTAAATTTGCTACACTTTGAACAATAGTATTTTGGGCAATAATCGAACAATAGCTGAATAGTTGTTAAAATCAAAACTTTCCCTATATAAGCGATGTATAGACTGATTTAAATATAAGTTTCTGGGTATATTATATGTACAAAGTAGATAATAAGGAGGTTATCTTCATGTACGTCAAAAATATACAAATTATAAAGGATTATTTTTTAAACGCTGGGATAACTCCCAAAGCCTTAGAGACACTTATACCAAAACGAATAGAAACAGAAGTTGTTTCTATGGAAGAAGTCTTTGAGTATATTATGGAACCAGAAAGAATGGAAAATGTAAAAACAATTGATTCTGACCCAGAATTCGCTCGTTGGAGCGATGGAAAAGAACTGTTTATGTAAATGAACTCTTTTAACAAAGCAAAAAATAGTGAGGGAAACCTCGCTATTTTTTTGATGATTTTAGTAAAGTGAAATGACAAAACAAGGTTAAATATTGCTCTTTTTTACAGAAATCTAGTAAAAAAATAAAAATATTCTATATTATGTATGGATTAATATTAGTATTTATATTATAATCATATTACATTTGTTTTAGTTTGTTTTAATTTGTTATAATTTGATTAAGATTTCTCATTAACTTGTGTATATCTTTTCTAGTATGATACACTATGGATAATATTAAGTAGAATATATAAGGAGGTTCTCATGAAATTAATCACCGTAGCTGGTCCCCCCTCTTCTGGGAAGACCTCTGTAATCATAAGATTAATCGAATGCATGGACATGCCTAAGAGTAGCATTGGCGTTGTCAAATTCGATTGCCTTACTTCCTTTGACAATCTGCGTTACAATGAGGCAAATATTCCAAATGAAACGGGTTTCTCAGGAAAAATATGTCCAGATCACTTTTTTGTCAGCAATATTGAAGATGCCGTCCAGTGGGGTATCGAATCAAATTTTGAAATGCTTATCACCGAAAGCGCTGGCCTTTGTAATCGTTGTTCCCCCTATATAAATGGAATTTTATCGATTTGCGTCATAGACAATCTCTCTGGAATAAATACCCCAAGAAAAATAGGCCCTATGTTAAAATTTGCAGATATTGTTGTCGTGACAAAAGGAGATATTGTCTCACAAGCAGAGCGAGAAGTCTTTACATTTAATATTAAACAAGTAAACACATCTGCAAAGGTAATCTTTGTCAACGGTATTACAGGACAAGGAAGTTTTTTACTTACAAAGTATTTAAAGCAGACTCAAGATATTGTTACCCTTAAAGACATGAAGCTAAAATTTACCACTCCTGCTGCTGTTTGCTCTTACTGTACTGGCGAAACAAAAATAGGAGACCTCTATCAAATGGGAATGATGAAGAAAATGGAGTTTAATAAATTATGATGACTGAAGACCTTTTTTCCATATTACATAATCAAAATCTCGACGAAGTATTAAAAACATATCCAATTGTTATGGATTTTCTCGCTAATTATCGATTAGAAGATATTCCAAAAGACAAACCCTTTATCGAAGCTTTAAATCAAGCAGATGATGAAATCTTAGAAGAATTTGGAGTAGATCAATACAGTATGCTTTTAAGCTTACATTCTTTTTTGAAAACCTTTACCTCTGAAGAAACTGCTCTAGCCTCTGTTTCTTCCCTGACGATTCTAGGAGGTTTCAATAAATCACGGGAAGCTGAGAGTGTTTCTCTTAAGATTCAATCTGGGGAGATCATCAGTATAGTAGGACCTACTGGCTCTGGAAAAAGCAGACTCTTAAACGATATCGAATGTTTAGCACAGGAAGATACTCCTACAGGGAGGAAGATCCTTGTAAATGATAGAGAAATAGATGAAGATAGCCGTTTTGAGATAGAAGGCAAACTAGTAGCTCAACTTTCACAAAATATGAATTTTGTTATGGACTTAACTGTTCAAGAATTTTTAGAGATGCATGCTAAGAGTAGACTTACTCCCAAAGCAAAAATCGTAATAGAAAAGTGCTTTACATGCGCTAATGATTTAGCTGGAGAAAAGTTCTCAAAAGATACTAAGGTCACTCAACTTAGCGGAGGACAATCTCGAGCACTGATGATTGCAGACACTGCTTTTATGAGCAATTCCCCCATCGTGCTAATTGATGAAATTGAAAATGCCGGCATCGATAGACGCCAAGCTATTGAGCTTCTAGCTCGAAATGATAAGATTATCCTGGTCTCTACTCACGATCCCCTATTAGCCCTTAGCGCAGATAAAAGAGTAGTCATTAAAAATGGCGGTATGTATAAAATAATTGAAACCTCAGAAGAAGAAAAGCAAAGCCTAGCTGCTATTGAAAAGCTAGATAATATTCAGCATATGCTTCGCCAAAAATTGAGATTTGGTCATTGTATCACAGAAGATATATTTGAGAACTTGCAAATTAGGTAGTAGATTAGAATACAAATGCAGAAGGGAGTTTTACTATGTGGGAAATATACGATACTTTAATTGATGGAATCGATGAAGATAAAATTGTAGACGAGCTGATTTGTGGAAGACATTACGCTTATGTCCGAAGTGGAGACTGGGTTGGTATCTCTGGTGTACGCTATGGAGATACGAGACCATCTATTTTCTCTAAAAATTTAATTGGTGCACCTTTAAAAGAGGTAGCGACTTGTATCAAATCTTGGAATTTTCTTGAAGCTTCAATAGGTTTGGCGGCTATAAATGCCAACTACAATAATCTAGACACTGCAAGAAATAATGGCGTTTCCTTTTCCGATATGAAACGGGTTGAAGATCGCATTTTTGACCCATTTATCATGTACCAAAACATGGTCAAAGGTAAAAATGTAGCAGTATATGGTCACTTTACTAAATTAGAGAGTTTGATTGAACCAGTATGTAATCTGTCTATTATCGAATGGGAACCTGAAGACGACGACTTTCCTGTAACGGCTAGCGAATACATTTTGCCCGAATGCGATTATGTTTTCCTGTCAAATAGCAGCGTTATAGATAAATCTTTACCTAGATTTATTGAAACCTCTAAAAACGCCAAGCAAATTACCATCGTCGGGCCAGGAACACCTCTAGCTCCTTGTCTTTTTGACTTTGGCATTGGTGATTTATCTGGATTTGTGGTCAAGGATAACGAAAAAGCCTCTAGAATCGCAGCAAGATCTGAAAATGTTCGAATTTATACTGCTGGACAGAAAGTCTCTTTTAAGAAACCGTAACACAAAGGAGGAAATAAAGGTGAAATTTGATTGGAATGAAGGTACTATTAGACGATACATAGAAGCAAATGAATATACTGGATTTTTTAAAAATGTCGCTCGGATTATTCAGCCAAAGCTAGAAGGCTACTCTACCCTTTGCGACATCGGATGCGGACTTGGTCTTTTGGATTTAGAACTACTTCATAATATTGAAAACATCACCTGTACGGATATAAACCAAGTCGCTCTTAACGCCCTTAAGCAAACGATAAATGAAAAAAACATCCAAAATATAAGCACTCAGATTATGGATTCTAATCATATTCAAGGTCAATGGGATATTATCTTAGTGAGCTTCTTTGGAGCAAAAGAACTAGAAAGTTTCTTGCCCCACTGTAAAAAGTTAATAGCTGTTGTACATGACGACAAGGAAGGTAAACGATTCCCTACAAAGGGTGACACATTTAAAAAAATGAATGTAAGTAATGTAGAAGAAAACCTTAGAGAAAAGAGCATTCATTATTCTTTAACTCACCACGCCTTTGAATTTGGACAACCCCTTACTTCTATAAAAGAAGCAAGAGAATACATCCAAGGTCATACTCCAGACATTACTCCAGAAGATTTAGAGGTTTTTCTTTCTGAAAAACTAAAGAATACAGGAGAAGAAAAATACCCTTTCTATATTCCTCGTATGAAGAAAATGGGGATTTTTGAAATCGAAGGTAAACTATTTGATTCTATTTAAAATTTTTCATATAATAAATCCCTATTGCAAAAGACTGTTAGATGTTTCTAACAGTCTTTTCGATTATTAATTAAAATAATTATTTTAATTAACGATTGACATTCTAGATAGAATTATGTATTATTGTATTAAGCACTTAGTACATTGATACGAAATTCATTTATGTTAGGAGTGATAACATGTCGTGGGATTTATCATCGGACCGACCAATATATGTTCAACTAATCGAGCAAATAGAACTTAAAATCTGCGCCGGAATCTATCCATCAGGCTCAAAGATGCCATCGGTCAGAGATTTAGCACAAGAGGCATCTGTAAATCCAAATACTATGCAAAGGGCCCTTTCTGGATTAGAAGACGCTGGTTTATTGTATAGTCAGCGCACCAGCGGACGATTTGTAACGGAGGATGTAGATATGATAAAAAAAACAAGAACAAAACTAGCAAAAGAACAAATCGAAGTCTTTTTAAAAAAGATGTCGAGACTAGGATTTGAGCACGAAGAAATCGTGGAAATATTAAGTAGTTTATCAGGGGGGAATGAAAAATGAGCTATATCTTAGAATGTAATAATTTAACCAAAACCTTCAAGGGAAAAACAGCATTGCAAGATGTAAATCTAAAAATACCTACAGGAAGAATTATTGGTTTATTAGGGCCAAATGGCAGTGGAAAAACCACTTTCATCAAACTATGTAATTCTCTACTTACGCCTACCAAAGGTGAGCTGTTTATTAACGGAAAGAAGCCTGGAATCGAAACGAAAGCTGTAATCTCCTATCTTCCAGAGCGCAGCTATTTAAATGATTGGATGAAGGTTAAAGATGTAATACAGATGTTTGAAGACTTTTACCATGATTTTAATTCCAAAAAGGCATATGATATGCTAAATAAACTACATTTAAAACCTGATGACAAACTAAAAACGATGTCAAAGGGCACTAAAGAAAAGGTACAGCTCATATTGGTCATGAGCCGAGAAGCTAAG
>NZ_CALNCS010000227.1 GCF_937875145.1 Alkalibaculum bacchi
AATATAGCAAAAGATACTTTATTAGAGAAATCTCCAGATGCGGCAAGTGAATCAACTATGTACAATTTTCGGTCTGGAAATTTCTCTAATAAAGTATCTTTTGCTATATTAGCAGAACTAATCACTCCAGAAAGACCGCTTGATAGCTCTACATGAAGGATATCCAATCCCTGTTCTAAAAATGGTGTAAAGTACTTCACGAACTCATCTACATTAATCTGTGTAGTCTTTGTCAATACCCCTTGTCGCATTGCTTCATAGAATTTTGCTAAAGGCATAGATTGACCTAAATCATCTACGTATTCTTCATTATTTAAGAAATAATGATAACAAATATAATGGATATCTCTTTTTTCAAAATGCTCTTTTGACAAATCAGCAGTCGAGGAACTGCTCAGTATAAAATCCCCCATAATCACTTCTCCCTGTTCTATGCTTTTATTATTAACTTAGATATCTAGTAATGCCAGAACAAATAGCCTAGTTATTTTTACAATTGTGCCCATTGCAAGAAGGATCCTTTTGCAATTTAATACGATCAAAACTACCATCTATTCCATCATATTGCAGCATTACCCCATCTAATGTTCCTTTCATTCCTAGAAGGATTTTTATGCATTCATTTGCCTGTAGGCAACCAATCACTCCTGCTGTAACTCCGATAATAGGTAAAGGAGGCTTTAGCTTGATGTTTTCAAAACCGATACATTCTAGGCAAGCTGTCTCTGGTCTAATATTCATGATCCAACCGTAAAACCCTTGTACTCCAGCCTCAACTAATGGAATACCCTGTTTTAAACATTCTCTACCAACGAGTATCCTCGTTTGAATATTATCCACACAATTCACCACTACGTTTGCACTTTGGATGATTTTGCTTGTATTCTCCTTATCTAATTTTTCCTTAATCCCAACAATTTCAATTTCACTATTAAGTGCATGAAGCTGCTCTTTCGCGGACTCAATCTTTAGTCTACCTACATCTCCTTCCCCATGAAGAAATTGGCGATTTAAGTTAGATTCGCTAACTTCATCATAATCGATAATAATCAATTTACCGATCCCTGCAAGAGTCAAATAAGTTAGCACAGGGCTTCCAAGTCCTCCACATCCAATTACTACAACAGTTGATTTATTAAGTTTTTCTTGTCCTTCTTGCCCAATTTCCTCCATAATTATTTGACGTTCATATCTCATCTTTCTACCTCCTAAGTGAAGAAGATTGTAGTATATCCTCCATATTGCATCCTTTATCTTAGAATACCATCTGTCATTAAAATATACTATAGTTTTTCACAATTTATATAATTTATAATGATTATTAATATCATTATAAGAAAAAATAACAAAACCTAAAATCTATGACAGAATTGCCAATAACCACAAGAAACATACTATTTATATTTCTTGTGGTTATTGGATTTTGCTTAATTTATTATCATTTACTTATAACAAGTTCTGCACTAAAATACCTCTTATGATCAGCCACCTCCTACAGGTGGAAAAATGGCTAGAATATCTTCATCTTTTATCTTATCATCTAATTTTGAATGTCGCCCATTTATTAGATAGATTGCAACATCCTCATAAGGGATTCTAAGATAATCAAGCACTTCGTGTGCACTTTTATAGCTCTTAGGGTCTAAAAACAGTATTTTTTCTCTTCCTTCTCTAAATGTTGCAAAAAGCCTTACTTCAATCATCTACATTAACCTCCTAACACTTAAAATTAGAAAACATCCCAACAGATGTCTTTCTTCTAAAAAGAAAAGTCATCTATTGGGATATAAAATTTTTAATATAGATACTATTTATCTAACCCAAGGCGTGCTAGAGTCTCTTCAGTTGGGAACGCATTTTCCCATCCACGTGCTTCGTAATATTCAGGTAAGGTAATCTTTATTTGACTAATCATGCCTTTTGATGGTCCGTCTGAAATAGGCTCTTCTGTTAAACGCTTTGGTAATCCGTCATCTTCTGGTTTCATTCCAGCCGCCTTATTAAACATACGTTCAATATTGTAAATTCTCTCTCCTACAACTAGTAGTTCTTCTGCATTGTAGTCTGTTCCCGTTCCTGCATTTAATAGAGCTGCATAATGATCTGCGCCTAATGCAAAAGATGAGAATAAACACAATCCCATAGAGTCAATAACTGCTGTTAAGTCTTGAAAGATCATACTCAATTGCGCTTTTCCTTCTATTGTCGTACGATCAGCAGGACTTGGGAGTCCTAAAACTTCTGGAGAAATAGTGTAACCACGAACGTGACATCCACCTCTGTTGCTAGTAGCGTAAGTTATACCAATTCCTTGGATGCCTCGAGCATCATAAGCAGGCATTTCTAATTTTTTTACAGTCATGGAAACTTCAGGATGACCATAATGTTCACATAGTCTCATAGAACCATCTGCCATCAATTTTGCTAATGGGTTTTTGCCTTCTCCCATTCTTCTAGTCCATTCCACAATAGCTTCAGAGCTTCCCCATGCTAGTGGAACGCCATCACATTCTTCTTCTTTGATATAACCTTTATCGTAAAGTTCCATAGCAGCTGCAATAGTACATGGTGTTGAAATCGCATCTAATCCATATTCGTTGCATAGATAATTTGCTTCATTAATAGCTTCTAAGTCATTTATGTCGCAATTACTTCCATATGCCCATAGAGGTTCATACTCTGGTCCACCTGTTATCTTACCTTTTAGATCTATAATACGACCACAACCAATAGGACATCTATGACAGAAACCTTGTTTAACAAGGTGATTCTCTTTTAGAGTTTCACCAGATATATCATCGGCTTTGTCATAGTAAGATCCTTCTCCCCAGTTTTTAACTGGAAGTGAGCCTGTATTGTTGACAATATTAACTAGAACTGCACTACCATAAGTTGGAAGACCGCCACTTGTTACGCCATTTTCCTTAATTAATTTCATACATCCTTTTGTAGCTTCTTTTAACTTATCTGCATTAAATGGTTCAATGACCTTTTTAGTAGCGCTAACTGTAATAGCCTTTAAGTTCTTTGAACCCATAACAGCGCCTACGCCACTTCTAGCTGCTGCACGGTGTTTGTCGTTCATAATAGCTGCTAATAATGATAAATTTTCACCAGCTGGCCCAATATTAAGAACAGAACATTGTGTATGGATTTCTTTTAGCTTATCGTCTACTTCTTCACTAAGCATTCCCATATACTCATCTGCAGGAAGTATTTCGATTTTGTCATCCTCGATGTTTATGTACACAGGTTTTTCAGATTTGCCTTCGACGATTAGTCCATCCCAACCAGCGTATTTTAGCTTTGCACCCCAGATACCGCCAGAGTTTGAACTTGCGATCATGTTATTTAAAGGAGACTTTGTTACAACCATGTAACGTCCTGAAGTAGGTGATGATGTACCTGTCATAGGTCCAGTCATGTAAACGATTTTGTTTTGCTCAGATAAAGGATCTACTGTAGCAATTCCCTCATCATAAATGATTTTTGTCGCTAACCCTCTTCCGCCAACAAACTTCTTTGCTAACTCAAAATCAAGTTCTTCTGTTTGAATCATTCCTGTTGAGAGATTGATTCTAGCCAGTTTCCCATTGTAAGCAGTTTTCATAAAAAATAACCCCCTTTGATTTTGCACTCATTCTATGCATGAGTGCTTGCTGATAAAACAACAAACAAACTACATAGAATCCTTTCCAATCACGGGAGGCATTAATTTAACGGTTAATACCCAATGGTTATATTTCCTAATAATATAACTCGGATTCTTTATATGTACTTATATTATAGCATACAATTCATATTCTTTCAAGATTCATAATAATCGTTTTATGCTCTAGAAATCTACTTTTTTTCCTTCGTAAGCATATTCAAACAATTTTTTCATTTCTGCTACAGATATTTCTCTAGGATTTGTTCCTGTACAAGGATCTCCTACAGCTAATTTTGCAACTTCATCGATATTAGATCTGAATTTTTCTTCTGTTACGCCAAATTCTTTTAGAGATCCTGGCATGCCCATAGAAGCTCTTAGATCTTTAATTGCTTGAATCAATGCTTCAACTAATTCATCAGTTGTTTCGCCTTTTAACCCAAGTCTCTTCGCTAGATCAGCATAGTCAGCTGCTGCCACTTTAGCATTAAATTGGATAACATATGGTAAATAAATAGCATTTGAGCGACCATGTGATATACCATAATGATGTGAGGATTTATGAGCCATTGAGTGAACGATTCCAAGGATAGCATTAGAGAAAGACATACCTGCCATTAATTGAGCAATGTGCATTTCGCCTCTTGCTTCCAAATCGCCTTTAAATGAATTGAATAGATTATCAAAAACCATTTCTGTTGATTTAATTGATAAACCGTCGGAAATAGGATTTTTTGCAGTTGCTACATATGCTTCAAGGTTATGTGTTAAAGCGTCCATTCCAGTATCACAAACTAGTGTTGGAGTCAACTTTTTAACAAGATTGGTATCAGCTATTGCAAGATCTGGTGTTAAATTATAGTCTGCAAGAGGATATTTAAAGTTTGTTTCATCATCTGTTATTACTGAGAATGAAGTAGCTTCCGTACCAGTACCACTTGTAGTTGATACAGCAATAAATTGTGCTTTTTGTCTTAATGGAGGTAGTGAGAATGGTTTTGTAGCTTCTTCTAAAGTCATATCAGGATATTCATAGAACAACCACATAGCTTTTGCAGCATCTATTGGTGATCCACCGCCAATGGCAACGATTAAGTCAGGTTGGAATTTTTTCATTGCTTCAGCGCCTCGTCTAACAGTGTTGATTCCAGGATCGCTTTCTACTCCATAGAATAATTCTGTTTCGATGTTAGCTTCTTTTAACAAACCTTCAATTTTAGGAATAGTACCATCTTTAATTATTCTTTCTGAACCGAAAATCAATATAGCCTTGTTTCCCTTAACATTTTTCAGATGATCGATAGCGTTTTCACCATAGTAAATGTCTCTTGGTACAGTAAATCTTAACATAGTTTATTCCTCCTAAATAATAATTTAATACCATTTTTCTATATTGTAAGATGAATATCAAATATGCACAAGTACGCACTTTAAAGTAGTGTAGTCACTAAAAGGTAATTATTGGAATTGTTTTCAGAATGAGGTAAATGCAGTAAGTGCTGAAAAATCGCGTTCCTATAGCTACCATAAAGGCTATGTCATAAGGTAAGCCCCATTGTACAAATCCCTGTATAAGCCTCTCTTGGAGGTTATACTACAGAGAGAATCTTTGAAAATTATTTTAGAAAATACATTATTAAATCGCTGTACGATGAGAATACAACTTATACCATACTGAAAGTTGATTCTAGAGATAACTCAAAAGAACTTTTTATAAACTCCTTTGAAAAAGGAGCTGTGTCCATATTAGATAAAAGTCTGAAAGAAAGAGATCTTATAGTACTAGATGAATTGGGCAGTTCAGAAAATGATATGAGTCTATTTACCGATAAAGTGTTTAAACTACTAGATAGCAAAAAATAGTATTTGGGGTATTAAAAGAAAGCGATTGCGATTTTTTAAATGCTATTATAGCTAGAGCGGATGTAATTGTACTTACTATTACTGAAGATAACAGGGACTGTATATTAGAAGACATCCTAGATATTCTAAAAAGCTGGCATAAACAGCTAGAACTATGATGTCTCCCAATTTGGTTAATCGAATAGGGTTTAGGAGGGTGCAGTATATCATATCATCTTATTAAAGAGTTGCTATAGAGATAAATACTCTTGCGTGTCTGTCCAGTAAAAATGTTCTAGAATCTTATTTACTCTCGGAACGAAGCCTTCAGCGTATTCCACAGGGTAATCTAGAATCATTACAAAGTATTGATCCTTATGTTTTCCTAATATTGCGTACCTTGGTTCTTCAGGACTTTTAAACTCTTTAATGGACCAACCATAGCGTTTTTCTTTTGTATTAACTGTTTTCATACCGTCCAACATGAGCGAAAAGGTATTGTCCTTATCATCTAGGTTTGGCTCTTCTTCTGTAATTTCTGAAAAAAAGTATAATTTAAAATAGACATCGTCAATCTTCTTGTTTCCATAATTTGCGTAAAACCAATAAGCATCTCCTTCACCATTGCTGACTTCCTCGGTTGTGAAATCAGAGGGTATATACGTTCTAAAGGGTATGATACCTTTGTCATAAAGATTTAAGGTAATTTTTTCTTTCATTCCTTCAATTTCAATAAATTCTTCAATTTGTAAATCCAAATCTTGTGAGGGTTGTTCTTTATCAATATCATTTTGATCATCTTGATCCTTTTGTTCCTGTTGATTTTGAGTATCCTCTTTATCATTTTCAGGAACTTCTTGTGTTGTGCAAGCTACAATGATAAAAGTCAATACCAATACAATAATGTACCAAATGATTTTCTTCATATTAAGACCTCCTAGTATAATAATGATATAGCCATTACAGCTATATAGTTTATAAGTTTCTTATATCAGATAACAGAAGAAGGAGTTCTTCCTTCATCAGATGTTATCCAAATAAATATCATGTCTGACGGTTCCCTGATAGACACCAGACTTTTCATAAAGTATAATCCTCTAGGATAGGACAAAGAATGTACGCCTCCTTGGGAAGTCAGTTCCTACTGACTCATACCTATTAAAAAGTCAATTAGTCCATTCAATGAGGTTTTATGATTCGGCTGGTTGGGAGCCTCAGGCTATACCTGTATAACATGCTAGGTTGTGTACTCATTTGATGGAAATGGATTCCTATCAGAAAGGAGCTATTGCTCATGTCAAACATTCTATTTGAAAATTTATTTATCTCGGTCGGTATTGATGTTGGTGCGGACTTCAGTTGGATGTCTATCGCACTTCCAAACCAGACCTTTGTAGGAAAACCCTTTAAAATCCTGCATTCTGACCTTAATTCCTTAAGCTTAGCTGTTTCTAAAATAAAAGAAGCAGAAGAGCTGTATTCCTTAGAAAGTCGCATCTTTCTGGAATCCACGGGAATTTATCATTACCCACTCTTCTGCTATCTTCGTGATAAGGGTTTTAACTGCTCAGTTATTAATCCTATCATCACTAAGAATAGCACAAACATTAACATTAGAAAAGTACATAATGACCGTTTTGATTCAAAAAAGTTGGCCTTAGTCGGTCTAAAACCTGATTTAAAAGTATCCCTTATGCCATCCGACCTTGCTCTTGATCTAAGAAATCTTTCAAGAGAATATTACGATCTGATGGATAATCGCTCTGCTTATGTGAATAAGCTGCAGGGTGAATTGCGAATGATATTTCCACAGTATTTAAAAATCTTTTCTAAAATAACTACCAATACATCTCTAACTTTATTGGAGAACTACACGTCTCCGGAAGCATTTCTAAGCGCTTCAAAACAAGAGATTGTTGATTGTATAAGGTCTACTGCTAGGTTTGGACTTACATATGCTGAAAAGAAGTATAATGCCATAATCCAGGCTGCAAATGATGCAAAATCCTTTGGGTATGCCGTAAGCAGTAATTTCAAACGGATCCGTTTGTATATTCGTTTAATCAGAAACTATGATGCCGAAGTATCTTCTATTCTTTCTGAAATGCATGAACTGGTTTCTGCGAATGAATCTACCGATTTTGTAAAGCAAATCCACCTGATTGAATCCTACAAAGGAGCTGGTTTCTTATCCGCAGTAAGTCTTATGGGGGAGATTGGTGATTTTTCATCTTTTCGTTCACCAAAGCAACTCTTTGCCTACTTTGGGTTAGATCCCGCTGTAAAACAATCTGGGCAATTTGAGGGTACAAAGATTTCTATGTCAAAACGTGGTTCTCGTATTGCCAGAAGAGTTCTTCATACAATGGCTCTAATTAGCATCAGCAAAAACAGAAATGGCTCTGCTAAAAATCCTGTGTTGCGCGATTACTATTTAAAGAAGTGCCAGTCAAAGCCTAAAATCGTTGCTCTTGGAGCTGTCATGCATAAGGTTTGCAACATTGTATTTGCTATACTACGCGATGAAAAAGAATTTACAATCATCACACCGGAAGAACATCAAACGAATTACTTAAAAGCTAAATGCGATAAAGCTGCATAAAGTAAATCCATAGCCTGCTTTTCGTTTTTTGAGATATTCTCAAAAGGCTTATTAAAGTTGCTCTTTTTCAACTTGAAAAAATATCAAATATTTTTTATTTATCTATTGACATTTCTTAGCTGGACTTTTATAATAGATTACTATTTATTCTATTCCCAAATTATTAAACACAAAACACCACTTTCACGTTTGTTAATGTATCTTTGTGGTTATACTTTGTTTAAAAGTCAAGTCCACTAATAATAACCTCTATATTTTACCTAAATGTCATTGATGAGTATTAGAATATTGTGGTAATATAAACATTATTAATGGAAGATTAGGTACGATAAAAAGATTGGGGGATAATCATGAAAATAAATAAAGTTGGAATTTTAGGAATGGGAGCCATTGGAGGTCTGCTTGCAGCCCAAATCTACGATTACAATCCCCAAAGTGTGTATATTTTAGGGGAACAAAAGAGAATAAAAAGATATCAAGATGAAGGGTGGATTACAGTAAATGGAAAGGATTATGATTTTACTGGCCTTAGCCCTGAAGCCTCACAAACTTTGGATCTTATTATTCTTTCTGTAAAATATCATCACTTAGAAAAGGCCATTCCGCTCATGAAACCTTTTATGAATGAGAATACCATAATCATCTCATTAATGAATGGCATAGATACGGAAAATGAAATTGGTGCCGTATATGGTATGGAAAAACTCCTTTACTCATTTATCGTAGAAATTTCTGCAGTCAAAAAAGGTAAAAAAATTACTGCAAATAAAGGAAAAATCGTCTTTAATTCACTTATACCTAATGATAAAAAGGTAACAGCTCTTTCTGAATTCTTTAATCGTACTCAAATCATCTACGAAATTGCAGATGATATTATGAAGGAAATTTGGTGGAAGTTTATGATTAATGTAGGAGTCAATCAGGTCTCTGCTGTATTAGATGCTCCTTATGGCAAGTGCCAGAAGATAGATGAGATTAGAGAGCTTATGGATGGAGCCATGAAAGAAGTAATCGCCCTATCCAAATTAGAAGGTGCAAACCTTACGAGAGAAGACTTAATGCGATGGTATCCTATTTTAGATGCTTTAAATCCAGATGGTATGACTTCAATGCTACAGGATATGCGAGGAAAGAGGAAGACAGAAGTAGAAATGTTTGCAGGAGTTGTAAGTAGACTAGGTAAGAAGCACAAGCTTCCAACACCTGTAAATGATATATTGTACCAATTGATTAAAGCAAAGGAAGAAATCATTGCGAACCAAACACTAATAGATTAAAAATGGACTAAAAATCACCGTCTCAATATACCTTCTATAATAAGCCCAATAAAATTTCTTTATTGGGCGTTATTCATAGCAACTTTCTTTTACATAATCTGCTAGCTTTAATTTATTGTTTTCTATTAAATCACAATGAAGTTCTTCAGAAATCCACTGAGCATATTTTTTTGTAAATCCTGTTTTGGATTTGTAGATCACAACCGTTTTACTCATACTATATTCCCCCTAATTCACATTAATAGAAGATTTAATATTATATTACCATACTATTCTAACATCACAATCAAGTCTAGGTAAAATTATAGTATATAATGATAAAAATTCAATTCTTGCTTTTATTAATTTGTTTTCCGAAAAATAAGATAGTGCCTCATAAGGTTAAAAACTAGAATTAATTATATATGTGAACATTCTATAATTATGTCTCATAAAATGTAGAGTGATGTATTTGTATCACTAAGGAGGGTTATGCTAATGTTATCTAATTTACAATTTGTAAAACAATCATTAGGAACACATCTGTTCTTCATTCGCATTATGAAAGAACATTCATTTTTTTTAGAAGTTAGTTTTACGCCTAGAGATTATAGCTTTACAACTCGAGCAGATCAATTTCGTTTAGAATTTGATCGATTATTAGCAGATGTCATTTATTTATCCAATGGTGTTGTTAGTCCCACGATCATTCAATCTGGTGAAGTGGTTACGCCTTATACATTAAATGCCGAAATAGCTTCATCTGATTTAACAGCAATTCAGATACAAACAAATCTTACGAGAGCGGAATATAATCTAATAGGTGGAAATTTAACCGCTGTTAATCCAACACTTGTACAAAGAACACATACGATTAATGAAAGGGCTATCCGTTTAGTTTCTAGTCTAATACAGTTTAAATCGATCATTTTATCAAGTGTTTTATCCTGCAAAATGTTTACAGTTAATTACCCATTGCTCATCGACCATATACGCAGGGAAGCAAGGCTGTATTTGAGCATGATTCAAAGATTTCAAAGAAAAGAGCAAGTCGATATTGAAAAACAAGCTTATGAACAGGAAGCCTTTTGGAATAGGATTATGGCTGAACATTCAAAGTTCATCCGTGGACTTCTAGATCCAACAGAAGAGACTCTGTTTGAAATCGCAGACGATTTTGGAAATGAATTTGATCAATTGACGGAAGAAGCAAGGCGAGCTATGGATCAAACTCTACCTATTTCTGAGATTACAGATAAAAGCCTTGAATCTACCTTAAAAATTCGTGACTTTAATACTCAAGCTACTGAGGGCTTGTTGGACTGTAAAATCAGGTCTATCATCATACCATTATTGGGTGACCATGTATTACGCGAATCAAACCATTTCATTCGGTTGTTAAAAGAGTTTGAAAGATACTGATATTCACAAGTTAGATACTGTAAGATTGATTAAGCAGTCCCTTCTAAGTAAATAATTTTTTTATTTCACTTGCTACTTAGGGGGGCAGACAAAATATCAAAAAAGAACCGCTTTAAAACGGTTCTTAAAATAATCTGTTTTTTTATTTAGAAAGTAGTATATTATCATCATCTAAGTCTACATTGGCTTTTTTGGAATACATTTCCATAAGCTCTGGGATTGTAATCTTACCTCGCTCCTCCCCAGAGATATCTAATATGATTTTGCCTTCGTTCATCATAATAGTCCGATTGCCCATTTTTAAGGCGGACTGAATATTATGCGTGATCATCATTGTAGTCAATTTGTTTTTGGAGACGATAGAGCTGGTGATTTCTAATACCTTCTGAGCTGTAGCAGGGTCTAAAGCTGCTGTATGTTCGTCTAAAAGCAAGAGTTTTGGCAGAGCGATTGTAGCCATGAGAAGCGTTACTACTTGGCGCTGCCCACCTGAAAGAAGACCTACCTTTGTATGCATTCGATCTTCTAAACCCATATTAAATTCGCTAAGGGCATCTTTAAAGAACTCTCGTTCCTTTTTCTGTACAGCAATAGACAAGCTCATTTTCTTTTTTCTAGAATAGGCTAGTGCAAGATTTTCCTCAATAGTTAGGGAAGGTGCCGTACCCTTCATAGGATCCTGAAAAAGCCTTCCAATCAGTTTCGCTCTTTTATGCTCTTTTACAAATGTAATATCCATACCGTCTAAGGATATATTCCCTTCATCTAACCAAAAAGAACCGCTAATGCCATTCATTAGAGTAGATTTTCCAGCTCCGTTTGAGCCAATAATGGTCACAAAATCACCTGGTGGAAGCGTTACGCTAATCTTATCTAAAGCCAGATGCTCGTTTGGCGTACCCAAGGAAAAGATTTTTGAAGCATTAATAATTTTTAGCACTTTTTCTACCCTCCCTTATAATCTTCCTCTGCTGCATATTCTTTTTTATAACTGGAATAGATAATGCCATAGCTACAATAAACGCAGATACTAGTTTTAAGGCATAAGCCGGAAATATGCTACTCCTTAAAGCTAAGGCTATAATAAAGCGGTATACAATAGAACCAATAATAGCAGCTGCAAATCCCAGTGTTACAGAACGTTTGCCCAGAAACACCTCACCGATTATTACCGATGCCAAACCAATAACCATAATCCCTACGCCTGAGCTTATATCTGCAAAACCTTGATACTGAGCAAGTACTGCTCCAGAAAGGGCTACGCAACTATTGGAAATAGCAATGGCAATAATTTTGACTCGGTCTACATTTATAGAAGATGCCCGAACCATATCCTCGTTATTTCCAGTAGCTCGAATGCTAAGTCCTAACTGCGTTTTGAAAAACCACATTAATATCATAAAGACAATAACAGATATGATCGCCGCTATAAGGGTCTTGGTTATATTTGAAGCATTTGCTCCCATACTAAAAATGGTTTCATTTCCGATTAAGGACACATTAGAGCTAACGCCCATTATGAATAAGTTTATTGAATACAATCCCGTCATAGTGATGATTCCCGCTAGTATGGGATGAACCTTCATCTTAGTCTGTAGTAATCCTGTAATAGTACCAGCTACAGCCCCCGCTACTAGCGCCGCAAATATACCAAGAATGGGGTGCCCAGCTACTGTTAGTACAGCTGAAACAGCAAGACCCAAAGTAAAGCTACCATCTGCTGTTAAATCAGGAATGCTGAGTATTCGAAAAGCTATATAAACACCAAGTGCCAAAAGGCCATATATTAGGCCTAATTGAAGAGAACCAATTAATAATGTCATTATTCACACTCCAGTTTTAAGTTCTTTTTTCTAATCCTCGAATCAACGATTTCGTTTATTCAATTATAGTCGCTGTACTCAGTATATCTTTTGACAGCTCAACGCCAATTTCGCTTGCCGTCTCTTTATTAATTACTGTTGTAAAATTGGATACGGTTATCGCTGGAATTTGATCGATTTGTGTTCCTTTTAGGACTTGATCTGCCATATCTGCAGACAGGGCTCCAATTTCTATATCACTTATACTAATAGTAGCAAATGCACCCGACTCAACCATTACAGCAGAACTACCGTAGACAGGTATTTGGGCTGTCTTTGCAATATCTGCCACTTGTGGCATAGCTGCCTGGACCTTACTGTCGTTTGGTACAAAGATAGCATCTACTTTTCCAATGAGAGATTGAGTTGCCTGCTGGACTTCCGAAGAATCAGGTACAACTGCTTCTACATATTGGATTCCATTGGTATCAAAGTATACTTTAGCTTTTTCAACTGTAGTCACGGAATTCTTTTCGCTTGTATTGTACAAAATTCCATAAGTCTCTATACCTGGAGTCAAGGAATCTGCCATTTTAAACATCTCATCAACAGGAATAGCATTAGATGTTCCAGTGGCATTTTTATCAGGCTTTTCCATATTGCTGATGATTCCTGCTCCTGTTGGATCACCTACGGATATAAAGATTACTGGAATATCTGTATTCATATTGACCATAGCTTGAGACGCAGGAGTCGCAATAGTAGCAACTAGATCCACTCCTGAATTGACCATCTCTTGGCAAATGGAATTAAGATTAGACATATCTCCCTGAGCGCTTTTTTCTACGATAATTAATTTATCTTCTGTATAGCCCAATTCTCTCAAACGATTAATAAATCCTTCTCGCATATCCGTAAAAGCTCCATTGTCTGTCAATTGAATGATACCCACAGTTAGTGTGTCACTTTTCTCTTGACTCGTACAGGCAACGGCACTGAACAAAACAACTAACAATACTACTAATGCAATAATTTTTTTCATTTCTATTTCCCCTTTATATGTTTTTGTTGGAGGAATTGAGTTTGGTTAAGCAAGCCATTTGTCTGTTGCATCATAACAAAATAGGTTCTCATCGTCCTTCGGAATCGGTAAACCGCTTCCTCAGTCGTGCCATTCGCCAAATGAAAGCTTTGCTTTCGCTTGGCTCATTAGTTCACGAAAAAAAACACCTATCCTTGTATATCAAGGACAGATGCTTATATCTGCGGTACCACCTTATTTGGCTATAATTAACCCAACTCTTAAAAGAGTGCCAACACACCCCTCACCCTTTCACGCTGGTGCTGCGTCACAGAATACTCGGAATAATCCTTTGACTGTGCCCTCTGTGGTCCATTTGTCCGTTCCGCATTTCTATCAGGCTTACACCACCCCCGACTCGCTTGGAGTGCGCTAACGGTTTTATCTCCACATCAATGGTTTCGTTTTTTATATTATAATCAGATTATACTAATCTTGTCAATCACTTTTTTATTTCTTTTCTAATGGTACAGTACTTCCGCCGTATGGCATAATATGCACATCTTTTCCCGTAAAATCTACTTGATTTAAAAGACTGTTAAGATCAGAGAAGGACAGAAGATTCATATCCTTTACGGTTTCGCTTGGTATAGAGCTTAACATAAATACTTTTTCACATTTGTTAATTGCTTCACAGGCAGCATAGAATATATATCCTGCAATCGTAAATCGAGCTCTAAGATCAGCATCCAAAGATTGGGTTTTAACGGAATTAATCCAGTCAAAAAAGTCCGGTGCGCCACCACCTTCTCGACACTCTGCAAGAAGAATCATAGTGCCTCCTTCTTTAATGGCTTCTGCTGCATTAAAAAGGGTCTTCACTCCCTGATAAAGATTGATATCCTTTGGGTATCCGCCACAGCTGGCGATGACTATATCCGCTTTTTTCTCTATAGGTACGCCAAAATAGTCGTTGACTATCGTGGTACTTGTCTCCCAAGCTTTTAACCAATGACCACATACAATTCTGCAAGGCTTTGCATTAGGATTGGCTACAATATTGATTCCAAAAACGGGATTTACTAAGGCCGCCCCTTCCGTCATATCTTCGTGAACTGGATTGTCTTTTAGTTTTCCCATCCCTATTAGTGGATTGGACATAGCTTCGTCAGGATCTAGACTATTTATGTGATTTTGATTGATCGTCTTTTTGCTACTGATCCCTGGAAGTATACTTTTTCTCCCTCCTCCAAAACCAGCCATTACATGATGAACCGTACCGCCTACTATAATTACCTTTCGATCTACAACTAAGGGATTTACAATGACCTCTGTACCTCTTGATGTGGTTCCTACATATTTTAAATTCTCTGCCATTGCATTGTGATTTAAGACTTTCACTTTTGAATAAGCTGCTGGCGATGCTACTTTTTCTAATTCCTCTTCTGTCATATCTCTATGAGTTCCAAGAGCTACTAATATGACAATATTATCATATGGAATCTGCATTTCTTCATGTAAGTACGCTACTAAAAGATCGCATACTAAATCCTGTCTCATCCAGAATCTCGTCAAATCGCTTACGACAATAGTAACTAAATCATTCTTTGCAATTATTTTTTTTAGGGGCTCCGATTCCACGCATTTCTTCTCAATTTCATTTAAGAATACACTTCTCAAATCCTTTATCTCTTCAATATCTTTTCCATGGAGATATTGAATGGATTTGGCTCCCTCAATAGTTAATTCAACTATTTTTTCACCGTACTTTAGCTTCACAACTTCCATCTATATTCACGCTCCTAGATTATGCATAAAAATTATTATACATTCTATCACGTGCTAAGGTAAATAGCAAAAATCGCTTAATCTCAAGATTTTAATCATCATTCTATTTTGATGTAGATTCTAATTCTAATAAAGACTTTTCTAAAGATCCCAAGCTACTATTATGACATCGCACTATGGGTATCCCCTTTTTCTTTGCTTCCTTTACTGCCACGCCAACCATTTTATGCGAAACTGTGCTTGTGAATAATACAATGGCATCTGGATGACCAATTGCTTTGTTAAATTTTGTTGGCATTTGAGTATAAATCTTTAACTTGTGCCCTCTTTGAGAACCAACTCCCTTGTACTCACTATGCAACCGATCATGACCACCAACTAATACTATACTCATTTAAAAACTCCTTTCTCGTATTTGATTTTGATAATCGTTATCATTTACTTACTACTATTTTACTCGGAATTGAACTCACTGTCAAGAGGTAAATCAAAACCACTTAATCGTTTAAATACCCTACTACGGATAGAAAAAACTACTTTATGACAAACACAAATCAAATCATCTTCTTTCTATATAGAAAATACAAACTTACGCATACTAATACAATAAAGATTATGGTTAGTAGAAACTTTATTTCTAATCTCATGGATAATCCTCCTAAGTTTTCTACACTATTACGAACAAACGATATTTTTCATATTATTGATATAAAATACGGGATATTAGAGATATTTATTTTGCAACTTTAGATAAAGACAATAAAATGTAATTACAATTACTGAAGACATTAGGGATTATTTACTAGAGGATATCATAGATATTCTAAAGGGCTGGCAATAAATGCTTAATATATATACATTAATCTATTATCACTTATGATAATATTTACTTTGATATATTATTAAGGTTCTCCTAGCAAATTTTCCAACTTTGTATTTTGTGATTGATTGCATTAAAATAAGAACTTCTGCACTACATAAAAAAGAATCCAAGTTTTACGTACTTGAATTGCTTTCTTATTTTAACAATCGTTATATGTGCTACTTCTAGAGCACTATTATTATCTAAAAATCAAGGTATTGCTTGTATTAATCCCTCAACCTTTCAGCAAGCTCTTTGATTTTTTTTTCTATTTTATTGATGATAACTATAAACTCTTCATCGCTTTTTCCCGTAGGATCATCAAAACCCCAATCCTCTTTTTCCTCACTAGATAAATAAGGACATACTACATTACAACCCATAGTTACGACAATATCTATTGGGGGTAGCTCATCGATTAATTTGGAGTATTGAGTCTTTTCCATGTCGATATCGTATATTTTCTTCATCAATCGAACGGCATCTTGATTGATTTGTGGCTTGAGTTCTGTCCCAGCAGAGTAGCTTTCAAAAACATCACTAGCTAAATGCTTTCCCAGAGCTTCTGCAATTTGTGAACGACAGGAATTATGTACACATATAAAAGCAACCTTTTTCATATTCTTCCTCCTCTGTGCTATCGTAAAAATTTGAAGTTTATTAATATCAACCTTTCACCCTATTTTATAAAAGCAATTGGTTTAATTTTTCACCTTTAATTTCTTCGGCGATCCAAGGAATAATCGCAATATTGCCATTGGCATGAGAATAAATTTTATTAATCCATTCTATTTCATTGCTTGCTTTTGCTTTTAGCAGTTTATTTGTCGTTTTTGCTTGATACAAGGATGAATTGATTACCCACGCCTTACTATAGTTCCCAGCTCGATTCAACTCTTCTTTTAATTGATACACTTCGTAATTAATTTTTTGATATTAAATTATTGCTACCTTCAGGAAACCAGTGTCTCGTTTTGTTAACAAATTTAACAAGGGCTAACATTACTGGCACTTCTGTAAGCACTCCTACAGTGGTTACTAGTACTACTGGTGAGTCTGCTCCAAAGAGTGTAATTGCCACTGCAACAGATAGTTCGAAAAAATCAGATGCTCCAATCAAGGCCGCTGGAGCTGCAATATTATGTGGTTGTTTCGCCCATTTACACATAAAATATGCAAATAATGCCGTAATAACATTTTGAAGTATTAATGGTACTGCAATTAACAAAACATGGAATGGATTCTCAAGAATAACATCTCCTTGGAAGGAAAAGATGATTACCAAAGTTAAAAGTAATCCAACCGTTGTGACTCCATCAAATTTAGTAACAAACTTTTCATTAAAGTAGTCTTCTCCCTTATTCTTTATCACGTACATTCGCGTAAAGACCCCAGCAACAAGGGGTACAACTACGAATAATACGATAGAAAAGATAAGTGTATCCCATGGAAGGGTAACATTATTTACTCCAAGTAAAAACGAAACGATTGGTACAAAAAGGAAGATAATTAGTATATCGTTGACGGAAACCTGTACTAGAGTATGTGCAGGATCCCCTTTTGTTAGCTTACTCCATACAAATACCATGGCGGTACAAGGAGCTGCACCTAATAGTACTGCGCCTGTTATATAATCTTGGGCCAGATTTGCAGGAATAAAAGCTTTAAAAACTACGGTAAAAAATAGTGTAGCTAATCCGAACATGAGAAAAGGTTTAATCAACCAACTGGTTCCACTGGATATGATAACACCCAAAGGATTTTTTCCTACGTTCTTAATTGATTGAAAATCAACTTTTAACATCATAGGGTAAATCATAATCCAAATTAATATTGCAATAGGAATATTTTGCTGTGCATATTGTATTTTTTCAAGAAATGTAGGTACTCCTGGTAAAAATTTTCCTATAAGAATCCCCGCTGCCATACACAAAAGAACCCATACTGTAAGGTATTTTTCAAAAAAATCAATACCTTCTGTTTTTTCATTACTCATAATGAACACTCCTAGTATAATAATGTCATAGTCAATAACGACTATGCAGTTAAAACATTTCTACAACACTCTTTTCTTTTATTAGTAACTGAAGAAGTATTTCTTACTTCATCAGAGGTTACTTTTAATTTTATCATGTCTGATGGCTTCTGATAGACCCCAGGCTTATCATAAAGTATAATTTTAAGGGATAGGACAAAAAATGTATCACTCCTTGGGAAGCTAGTTCCTACTAGCTCATACCTATGATTAAGTCAATTAGTCCATTCAATGAGGTTTTATGATTTGGCTGGTTGGGAGCCTCAGGCTATACCTGCATCACATGCTAGGATGTGTACTCATTGC
>NZ_CALNCS010000228.1 GCF_937875145.1 Alkalibaculum bacchi
AAAACGCCGCTATCGCGGCTTAAAGCCTGTCAACGAAAATGGGGTAATTTCACTGCAGTAAACATTTTATTTTTTATCGACATCAGTCCTGTTTCGATGTCTAAGAGTAGTTTTTCGCGCGTATGTTTGACTGTGTAGGAGTAATTGAGGAATGCAAAGGTGTAAGTAGTTTATGAAAGAATTGCATCCATCTCATCCATAGCGGCTCTCTTGCTCTCCTCCAGCGCTATGGCATAAACATTGAGCGTAGTGCTCACGTCTTTGTGTCCCATGAGGTCTGCCACGGTCATTACGTCTACATGGTTGGCTATTGCAAGTGTGGCAAAGGTATGCCTGAGGTCGTGAAAGTGGACAATATCGCCCTGGGTTCCCCTCCAGTTTTCCGCACGGGCAAGCATTGCCCACTCTCGCCCCAGAACCTGAGGGTTGAAAAAAGCCCCAGTCACGGGATCTCCGACGACGAAGAGTGACTCATCCCAGTCGGCGAGCTTCCCGTGCTCCTCACGCATGGCATCCTTGCGCTCGGCGAGGATCTTCGCAAGCCTGGGGCCGAAGCTGATGGTGCGTCTTGCCCCCCGTTTCCCCTCCCAATTCTCAATAAACCTTGGGGGTATCCATTACAAAGCCCTTGGCCTTAGAAAGGGCGTGTACCACGTGGATCTGTCGTTTGCTAAGGTTGACATCCTGCCAGCGTAGAGCGCATATTTCACCTCGCCGCATGCCGGTCATGAGGGCAAGGCGGGCGGCGATGGCAAGTGGGGTAGGGCCCATGTTATTAAGCTTGGTGCTTACCTCTGCCACCTTATCTGGAGTAAGTGAGTTTACAGGCTTGGGGCGTCGCTTGGGCGCACGCATGCCCCCGAGCGGGTTGCGCAGTACATCCCCTACCGCTACGGCGTGCTTTAGCACCTGCGCTATGAAGGCGTGGTAGTGAGCAAGAGTTGTACCTACCAACGAGAAAATAATAAGGAAAAAGCATAAAAACTGGAAACTCTTCCAGCATATACTCACCCTTGGTTTTGTGAGCATATGGGCAATCTGTTAGCGCTATGGGTAGAATGTGTGCGGTAAATAGAGTACTTTTGTCTGTATCCTGTGGCACTCATCGGTTTTATAGCGGATCCTATGTCAAGACTTAAGACAAATTTTTGATCATGAAATTCGTTACAAGTAGCCTATGGGCATATTTGTGTGAGGCATCTGTGAGCTTCCATGTGAGTTTTCCCATACTTAGGTCAGATTTTAAATGGATATTTCCTTCTTCTTCTTCTTCTTCTTCTTCTGGTGCTTCTGTTTAACCCTGGGAAATGCATTATAGGAAGCTGTTCTTAACGCCACTATGTTTAATTTTTTTCACCACATAGTATCTTAAGAACAATTTCCACCATAAATCTTTCTTTGTCTTTAGCGATTAAACTTTATTTTCCATGTTAGATGGATTAAAAGTTGTGCTTGGAAATTGGCAATCATTTCGGAGAGATTGGTATAACAAAAAAATATTTTTTGATTTTGGGTAGCTCATCTTTGCGAGTAAAGGTCAAATAATTTCTAAGGATTCTAAGTATAATAGATATTTGTAACACTGTTTCAACAACAAAGATATTTTAAAAATAGCTTGCTTAGATTGAGGCTCTTATGAATTCACATCCCAGTACTATTGATGTGATTTGCACATCATACGACAGTCTTTCTGATACAGAGAAAAAAGTAGCTGACTTTATTATTCATAATTTAGATGATGTAGCAATTATGTCTGTCCGAGATATAGCGATTCAAAGTGGTACATCTAGCGCTACAGTGTCCCGCTTTGTTCGTCGTGTTGGGTATGAAAGATTTTCTGATCTTCGGCTTGCGATTGCGTCAGATCAAGCAGGAGTAGTACAAGAAGAAGTACCGGCAGTAAATGAGATCTCACTTGATAATATTGATGCATCGATTAATTATATTTTAGGCAATAAGATTCAAGAGCTTACTGGTACGGCTTCTCAATTAGATAAAGCAAGTATTAATAAAGCGGTCAATTTAATAATGGATTCGGATACTATTCTTTTTGCAGCTGTTGGAAATTCAATACCGGTCTGTTCGAACTTTGCATTTAGGCTTAACCAAATTGGTATGAGAACAAATTGTCCAGCTAACACCGAACTTATGATTCTTGCGTCGCTCTCGCTGCATAGCAACGATCTAGTAATTATTGTCTCATCGTCAGGTTATTCGCATCGTCTTGAGACTATTTTTGACAACGCAGAGGATGGCGATACACCTATATTGTTTATTACCTCAAACTCAGCGTCAATATTAGCAAAAAGAGCTGATGTTGTATTAATTGCCGTCTCAAGAGACAAGTTATTAACAGGACATCAATTTGCTACTCATGTGCCTGAAGATTTTATTGTCGAAACACTTTTTATGTTTCTTCTTGCTCATGGGAAAAATGTTTCTGAATATGTTCGTATGGAAAAGAAGAGCCTCGGGAAAGATAAAGAAAATCTTCCGACTTTTAACTAAAATTCATACATTATTTTTACCTAGCTAGCTTGTTAAATACATAAATAATTGAATTTATAATACTCCCATAGAACTGAACCCGCTTAACCGGACAAAGCTACCGTTCGTGAAAATTCAGTTTACTAAGAAATATCATCTCAAAAAATATATTATCATGAAACATGTTTTCAGACGCCGGCGTTAGTAGAAAAAGCTGCTGTTATCGATAGGAAAACTGGGGGGATATTTTAGAGGGGGAAAAATGAAAATAGTTGGTGTGTGCGCTTGTTGTAGCGGCATTGCCCACACATATATGGCAAAAAAAGCCATTGTGAATGCCGCTGAAGCTATGGGCGATGAGATTCACATGGAAACTCAGGGGACCATTGGAGCAGAAGATGAACTTACCGCTAATCAAATTAAGGAAGCGGATTGCGTTCTTTTATGTATTGATGTGCATATAGAAGGTATGGACCGATTTAAAAATAAAAAAGTTATGAAAATTTCTACCGATCTTGCGATTAAAGCTCCAAAACAGATTATTGCAAAAATTCATAGAGAATTAGAAAAAGCTATATAAATATTTAATTTAATTTTATAAAGGAAAGTGTGATAAGATGCCAAAAATGAAGAAGGTAGGCATAAAAGCGCCAGTTCTTACTGCTATTGGGTATCTTCTTCCATTAGTTGTTGCCTCGGGTCTTTTGATTGCTATTGGCAACCTTACTGGTGGAGAAGATGTAACTAGTTTAGATGGGATTACTGTACCAGACGCACTTACTACAATTGGTGTTTTTGGTATGGGCCTATTACCTTCATTTATTGCTGGTTATATTGCATATGCAATAGCAGATAGGCCTGGACTTGCTCCGGGGTTTCTTATGGGACAAGTAGCCTCGTTTCTTGGTGCTGGGTTTTTGGGCGGTTTAATTGGCGGCATTATTGGTGGTTATATCGCACTTTTTTTCGAGACATATTTAAAAGTGCCTAAGTGGGCTCAAGCGTTAATGCCAATGATGATTATTCCAACATTAACTGCAATTATTGCAGGCCTTATTATGGTATTTGTTCTTGGAGGGCCTATTGCAGCTTTAACTGCTGGTTTAACTGCTTTTATTAAAGGGCTTGATCAGAGTCAAAAATTTGCATATGGATTTATTCTTGGCTTCATTCAACATCTTGATTATGGCGGTGCAATCTCAAAAGTTCCTAATTTAATTTGTGATGGAATGATGGCTGATGGCATTTATGGGCCCGAGGCTGTAAAAGTGCTTGGATCTATGGTACCGCCATTTGGCGTAACACTTGCACTTCTTCTTTCCAAAGCGATTCATAAGCCAATTTTTTATAAGGAAGAGATTGAAAATATTAAAGTAGCCTTCCCAATGGGCATTTGCATGATTACAGAAGGTGTTATTCCTATTGCAATGAACGATTTAGTTCGTACCATTATATCTACTGCTCTTGGTGATGCTGTTTGTGGTGCAATAGCATTCTCTATGGGTGTTGAGTCTATGGTCCCTTCTGGGGGTATGTTTGTTGTCCCTGCAATGAAAAATCCAGGGTGGGCTCTTGTTGCTCTTGCAGCTGGATCATGCGTAACTGCCATTATGCTTGTTCTACTTAAAAAGAAAATTGACCCAGCCATGGAGAAAAAAGTTGAGAAGGAAGAAGAGGTTGATCTTTCTGGGCTCAGCTTTAGTTAAGCCTTTATAAGTAGGTGTGAGGTTTAGCGAGGGCCTCACACCTACTTGATAAGAAGTAAAATATAAAAATTTAATTATTTATATAGTGACGAATGAGAGGTAACAAACGAATGTATGTTTCTATGCGTGAAATGCTACGAAAAGCTAATGCAGAAGGCTATGCCGTCATGGCCATCAATGCTTTTAACCTTGAATCTGCATCAGGTGTAATTCATGCAGCATCTAAAATGCATTCACCTATCATTATAGATCTTCTACAAGAGCATGTAAAAAAGTACTTTGATTGCGATGTTATTGTTAAACCAATTATTAAAATGGCTCAGCAAGTGTCAGTGCCCGTTGCAATTAACCTTGATCATGGAAGTGATGTTGCGCATCTTAAGCGCTGTCTACATGAAGGTTTTTCTAGTGTGATGATTGACGCTTCCTCATATCGATTTGAAGAGAATGTTGCCATTACTAAGTCTATTGTTGAATTTGCGCAAGAGTTTAATGCAAGTGTAGAGGCAGAAGTTGGCAACATGGGTCTTGTTGGAGCCGGTGCCGGTTTCACTGAGACAAAAATGTACACTGATCCAGATGTTGCTATTAAATTTATCCAGAAGACTGGCATAGATGCACTTGCTGTGTCATATGGATCCACACATGGTGATTATCCGGAAGGATATACTCCAACATTTCACTTTGAAATTGTTGATAAAATAAAAAAGGAAACAGGAATTCCTTTAGTTCTTCATGGGGGTTCGGGATCTGGCGCAGATAATATTAGAAAATCCGTTAAATATGGTATTAATAAAATAAATGTTGGAACTGATTACATGATTGCACAAAGAAATTTTCTAATAAAAGCTCTAAGGGATAACCCTAATTACGATTATCCTGAACTTTTGCATCAATCGTATCTTGAAGCCTCAAAAGTAATTGAAAATTATATTAATCTAGCCGGTTCGAAGAATAAAGCACTTTAGTCTGATTTTAAGAAATTTTTTATTTAATTTTTTTGAAAAGAGAAAACTAATATGTTATTAAACATGAATCAAATGCTTGGGGTTGCCAAAGAGAATCATTTTGCGGTGGGAGCCTATAACGTATCAGACTCTAATCTTTTCCGTACGGTTGTTGAAGCTGCTGAGGAGAATGACTCGCCTGCAATCATTGCTGTTCATCCAACGGAGCTTGCTTATTGCAAAGATGATTTTGTTAAATATATGATTGCTCGTATTAGTAATAGCCCAGTGCCTTTTGTTTTACATATGGATCACGGCGATTCAATTCAATCTATTATGCGTGCTGTACACGATGGCTTTAGCTCGGTTATGCTTGACGGATCGCTTCTTCCTTTCGAAGAGAATATTGCGAAGACCGCTGAGGTAGTTCGTTATTGTCATATGGTTAATGTTTCTGTTGAAGGTGAACTTGGAACTATTGGTCAAACAGGTGAAACCGTTAAAGGTGGTATGACTGAAGTAAAATATACGAATCCTGAAGACGCAAAGACTTTTGTCAATAAGACAGGAGTTGATACACTTGCGGTTGCAATAGGCACTTGTCATGGGCTTTATCCAAAGGGAGTTACTCCAAAACTTCGTATGGATGTCTTAAAAAGTATAAAGGAAGTTGTTGATATTCCGCTCGTTCTCCATGGAGGTTCTGGTAATCCTGATTCTGAAGTAGCAGAAGCTGTGAGAATTGGAATACAGAAAGTTAACATTTCGTCTGACTATAAGAGCGCTTTCTTTACAAAAGCTCGCGAGGTCCTTGCTAGACCTAACTCGGGATGGGATCCTAATAATCTATTTCCTGAATGTATTGAATCAGGTAAGAAAGTTATTTTCCATAAAATGAATCTCTTTAATAGCACTGGTAAAGCTGCACTTTATCGCCAAGCACAAATTAAACAATGGAGAAACGAATTAGTATAAATTTTTTTGAATAGTAGCCCCATCAATTTCATAATTGATGGGGCTACTTGTACTGGGAATTTCAGTATAAGTAGCTCTGAGAGGTATTTGGAATGGACAAGATTGGTGCAATAGAAGCAGGTGGAACAAAAATGGTCCTTGCTGTCTGTAATAAAGCGGGGAGCATAATAGAAAGGAGAGAAATTCCTACTACTGAACCTAGTGATTGCCTGCCTAAGATTATTGCTTGGTTTAAAGGCCGTAATATTGGCTCTCTTGGGATTGGTGCTTTTGGTCCAACCTGCGTTAACCCTAAAGATCCCAGATTTGGACAAATTCTGGATACTCCAAAAGTTGGTTGGAGGCATTTTAATTTCCTTAATGCACTCTCAGAAAGTTTTCATGTTCCTATTGGTTACGACACTGATGCTAATGCCGCATGTTTAGGAGAAGTGGTGTTTGGTGCTGCAAAAGGTCTTGACCATGTGGTATATGTTACTGTAGGTACAGGTATTGGGGTTGGTGTCATGGTGCGTGGGCACCTTCTTCATGGAATGCTTCATCCTGAAGCAGGTCATATTAGAATTACTAAAGAGATTAATGATATAGGTAAAAGTGTTTGCCCCTATCACAGTGATTGTTTAGAGGGTTTAGCTTCAGGTCCTTCTATAGAGTCTAGATGGGGTAATAGGGCTGAAAACCTAGCAAAGCAGTTTGAGGTGTGGGATCTAGAAAGCTCTTATCTCGCTAAAGGTCTAGCGACATATATTCTTTGTTATTCACCTCAACGAATTATTTTAGGAGGGGGTGTTATGTATCAAAAGCAACTTTTCCCTCTTATAAGAAGAAAGGTCCTCGAAAGCTTGGGTGGTTATATTTCTACACCTGAGATTCATAGTATCAATAATTATATTATACCACCTGGTTGTCATGGCGATCAAGGTATTCTTGGGGCAGTAGAACTAGCTCGTCAAGCTTGTGATATTTAGTTTTAGTATATTTAATTATAAGGAGATACTACTAATGGAATTTTTATCAAGTAAAAATATTATGCTAGATCAATGCGCAGACAGCCGCTATGAAGTTCTGCAATTAATATCGCATAGAGCTAAACAGCTGCATATTACAGATAATGCTGATGATGTATATAAATCTTTTTTAGATAGGGAAAAATTAGGTGTAACAGGGATGACGGAGGGTTTTGCAATACCGCATGCAAAATGTGCTGCAATTAATCAAGCCGCTATTATACTTTTTAAAAATGATAAAAAATTGGATTGGCCCTCTTTTGATGATAAGCCAGTAGATATAATTATTGCGCTTTTTGTACCTGATTGTGAAGCAGGTACAACACATATTAAATTACTTTCGAAGACGGCTGTTCTACTAATGGATGATGATTTTAAAAAACTAGTACGTAGCACATCGGATCCTCAAGGTATTGTAGATGCTATTAATATGGAACTTGAAAAAGATGACTAAATTATATATATGAATTTTAAATGGGAGATTGAAGCTAATACGATATGGCATTATTTAAAATGAATAATCCAAAATTATAAAAAAATAATTATATATAATT
>NZ_CALNCS010000229.1 GCF_937875145.1 Alkalibaculum bacchi
ATAGTACTTGAACAAAATATAGATAAAGTAATCGAATATGAGTGTCCTAAATGTAGAACAGTTGAAAAGATAAAGATTACTTCTAAGAATAAGGGAAGATGTCAAAAGTGTAATAGTGATATTCAAATCACAATAGTTTTAGAATAAGAAATCCGATATCTTTATTAATAATTGATTTCTTGCATCTCAAATAGAAAGGAATTAAACCAAGTTAATGATTGGAGTTCATGGCTTGAAGGTGATTATAATTCAATTTATGAAACGTTTAACAAATGTAAATATAATCATCAAACGTTACCTATTGAGTTTCTGAAATATGATAGTTCAGGAATTCATCTATTAAACACTTTTTTGTTCGTAAATTTCATTTACGGGCAAACCCCATTGTAGTAGAATTATACTATAACCATAAATTACTATATTGGGAAGAGGGAATTTTATATGCGAAATGCTGTTAATGAGTATGGTGTTAGATTTTTGTTACATTTTACACAGGCGAGCAACTTATCAAGTATCTTTGAACATGGAATCCTTCCAATTACTGTTTTGCAATCAAGACGAATGGCTTATAACTGGAATGATACCTACAGGTTTGATGGTTGTCATAACGCTTCCTGTTTTTCCGTTGAGGTGCCAAATTACAAAATGTTCTACAAGTATAGATATCAAAACCCACAATTAGATTGGGTTGTATTAGGAATCAAAAAGGAATTATTATGGGAGAAGGATTGTGCATTTTGTGTGGAGAATGCGGCCAGTACATCAATTACTCAAACCTCTATTGAATCGAGGAAAGGGATTCAAGCATTTAGAAGATTATATGATCAATTCCCTAATAAACCAACCAGGAGAGAGTTGAATTTACCTACTGCTGTTCCAACCAATCCCCAAGCAGAGGTATTAGTATTTGGAAATGTCGAACCTTCATATATCTTCTCAGTTTGCTTTGAAGATACTATTTTACGTGATAAATACAGACAGTATGCTCCCAATACTGTAAATGTTGAAATACAGAAGTGGCTATATGAACCAAGACATGACTACGAGTATTGGAGATAAATAAGGAGGAATTATGGCAAAGAGACCAGTCTTTATCAGTAGTGTAAAAGAAAAAGGATATGTAAGCATACAGGAGATTGAATTTGAATGGTTTCCAGGTTTTTCGGTGAAGCAAAAACAAAGATCAATTGAGTCGTTTCATAAAAATTTTAAAGAAAAAAATCCTTCTTCAAATGTGTTAGAAATTTCCAGCAAGTCAGATAAAGAATTAGGTGTAGCTTTAAGTGCATTTAACTTAATGATAAAAACTAAAAAAAATAAAAAATTTAGTGTTGAAACCGCATTTCAAGCAAGTAAAGTTTTTGAGAAAGGTGGGCCTTTTTTAGATCTATATGATAAAACTTCAAAAGAAGCAAAGAAAGATCCAAGAATTAAAAATAGCGGGGAATTACTTTATTTTCAGTGTTTCGGAAGAAAATGGGAGCTTGAACCAAAGACATTTTTTTATGACTGGTTATATACTAATACATTATCTCATAATAAAGAACTAAGTAAAGAGGTAGTGCAATATGATGCCTTTACAGATATTGAATTTAATCCACACAAGTCCATTAATTGTCAAGCGAGATCAGTGGCTCTCTATGTTTCCTTATATAAAACAGGTTTGTTAGCAGTTGCTTTGTCATCAGTTGAGAAATTTAAAGAATTAGCATTTGGGCAACAAGACAATAACATAAAAGATGTAAAAATAAAAAATGTAAAAGTAGATAAAGAGGCGACTGAACAGCTAAGTATTTTTGATAAAATGGATTAATTGAAGAACGCTGTCATGAGCATTGCATTCGAAACAGACCACAAGTGCATATGTTTAGACCATCTAGTGCATTAAACAGATTGTTCAGTACATTGAAGTAGACCAGAGTTTACAGAGAGTCCCTAAATTAGGGACTCTCATAAATGTGCGCCCAGCATGGGCGCAATCTAGCGGGCAGTCCTAGGGGACATGTTTCATGAATTTACTATTTAGATACATAATTTGACTATTTTGATAGGATGATGGTATAAAAATGATCATTAATAAGATAGAAATGCTTTTCAGCTATCTTATTATATGAAAAAAGAGCAAAAAAAAGACATGGAAAAGATACCACATAGTTAATTAATAATGAAGAATGGGCAATTATTTAGTGGTGTGAATGATGTGGATGTATGATGCAGTTAAGCGACTCTGATCTTTTCTAGCAACTTAGGCAAGAGATCTTTATATTTCGATTCCTTGCTTAGTAGCTTAAATCCATTATTAGAGAGGCTGGCTACTCTTGAAAGGGTCAAGTTCCCAATTTCTTTATAGCTGTAGTCACATAAGCATCTCATTAGGAATACTGAGATTGCCTTAAAGTTAGTGACTTCATGATTGTATTTTATTTTGATAAAATGTGGATTATCTATATTGCATACCTGCGCGACGATTTCTATAACTTGTTGTGGTTTTAGTTCTCGGTAGTTGTATATTTCGAACGAATAAGTCCACTTTCACGGTAAACCAAGACCACCGTCACGGCAAAATAAGGCCAGGTTTACGAATTGCAGGGCCAGTGTTTTTTTATAATTAATTATGCTTATAATCATGTTGCGCACCTATGTGTGACATGATTATAAGGAGGTTCGATAATTATGGTTAATTATCGAGAGATTTTGAGACTGAAAAGTCTCGGTTACAGCCAACGCCAGGTGGCTTCAAGTGTACACAGTTCAAGAGATACTATTAGCGCTACCTATCGGCTTGCTGATATTCATGAACTGTACTGGCCATTACCAGAGGAACTATCAAATCATGCAATTCAGGATTTATTCTTTCCTGGAAGAAATGAAAGCACCCGTAGAACTCCAGACTATGCTTACATGCATAAGGAGTTAGCAAAACCAGGGGTTACCCTGACACTGCTATGGGCTAGGGACGTGCGAGGGACGTGGAATTTTGGGTCACAAAAGGCTGACTCTAATCGTGTGACTTGAAATGGTACAGCCCCATGTAACAACACAGAATACCCTAAGATTATTAATAACAAACATTTTAAGAGACTTCTTAGCCTACTAGAAGGAAAAAAGATTTTCTTTGGAGGGCAGTATAATGATAAAACCAATCAAATTTCTCCAATGGGTAATATACAAATTGAGGATGGGACACCTATTATTGAATATGCTATTGATTTCGATGTACTTAAGCAAGAGCTTTCCAATATTATTGTAGAAGGCAGCGAGGAACGCTATCAGTTCACTTGGCTAGATAAGAGACAAGCGATACTTACTGCAAATGCTCCAATAGCAAAAACATTACGCCCTTGTAGAGAAGAAAGCGTAGATTTTGATAATACAGAAAATTTATACATTAAAGGGGATAATCTTGAAGTACTAAAGCTTTTACAAGAAACTTATCTTGGCAAGATAAAAATGATCTACATTGATATAATCATGCAGAAAATGATACAATTTAATGAACCTCATAGGTACTGTGCATAAGGGTATGCAACGTACAAAAATGGTGTGCAATATTGAGTGGTAACATAATATAAGTCTGGGCTTAGATACTAAAATTCAAATTAACACGATTCAACTTTATTGAAGATACGAGGTGATTATTTTGAGTGAACAAAAAGATTTTTTTAGAAAAATTCACCCTGAACAGTTTTCAGACTCCAAAACAATCCAGGTTGGAAAGCTGGATCAAGACTTTTTTGATTTTTACCTTGAAACTTTAACAAGTAAGGGCTTAGAAAAGGAGTTCGAAAAATTTTGCAGACGGTTGGCAGAAGTTGAAATATGCCCAAATTTATTGCCGCAAACAGGACCTACTGGTGGTGGGGATAGTAAAGTTGATAGTGAAACTTATCCTGTATCTGAGTTGATTTCAGAGCGTTGGTATTATGGCAAGGGAGATAAAGGTGGTAAAGAGCGTTGGGCTTTTGCGATAAGTGCAAAAAAGGACTGGAAGCCAAAAGTTAAATCTGATGTAAAAAAAATAGCTGAAGTAAATGAAACAGTTGCACGTGACTATACAAAAGTATTTTTCATGACTAATCAATACGTATCAGATAAAAAAAGGGCTGATACAGAAGACTCATTGCGAAAAGAGTTTAATTTAGATGTGCGAGTACTTGATAGAACTTGGTTGCTCGAAAAAGTTTTTAATAGCTCGTCAAATAAGGAAATTGCGATAAATAGTTTTAATCTTTCCGATAGTTTCAAAGATGAAGTGAAAATTGGTAGTACAGATTATAAGCGAAAGCAGGAGCTAGACAAGATTGAAGAACAGATAAAAAACCCTGGTATTAAGCAATCAGGGTATGTTCCACTTGCAAAAAGAAGCCTAATACTAGCAAGACAACTTGAGCTCCCAGGAACTCATATTTGTGGACTAATCGATAGATATCAAAGATTTTCGGAAGAATATGGTACTGGAATAGATGTTGCTGATGCAATTTATGATGCAGCATGGACAATTTATTGGTGGTATCCGGATGATGAAGCTTATTATGAGTATTATAAAAAATATGAATCTCTTGCTATAGCTAGCGATAATGTCTACCTGTTTAGCAATTTAATTACGCTATATTTAAATTTATTTTCAATATCAATAAGAAGCCAACTAGAAATTGAAGAACATTCTAGTAAAATTCAAGAAAAATATCAACAATTTATAAGTGATCCATCAAAGCCAAATACTGCGATAGAGGCTAGAGCATCTTATCAGTTAATACGATTTTTTTTAGGTGATAGCATTGATGAAATTGTCGAAGAATTAATTGTAGTTCTAAACGATAGTAACGGGCATCTAGATTTAGATCTATATCCTTTAAACCGAGTTATTCAAGAATTTCCATTATTAGAAGAGGCTAAGCGTTATAATGAGCTGTTTGAGTTGGGTATTTCGATTATGAGCCAACAAGAGAAGGAAACAACAGCTGCATTGATGTTAGCAAGACGCGGACATTTCATAAAAGAAGAGAAGCCCTATGAGGCATTAGTATATTTTAGTCGTACTTTATTGAGTTTTTATAATGAGTCAAACAAAGAATATCTAATAAGCTCAGTGCTAGAAATGGCAGAAATTTTTGAGAGAACTGGTCTACTCTGGGCAGCGAGAAACTTTTACTATTATGACTTTTGTCTTTGCTTAAATCAATATATGAAATTCGGTGAAGTGTACCCTGCAATGTTTATATCCGCTAATGCTTTGAAGTTTTTAGAACTACGTTTAGGACAGATTATATACTCTAGTGAATTTGATTTTCTTGAAAATCTGGGTAGACATATTTATCCAGGGGAAATCAGTAACTCAGAAGAATCTCATGCTAACTATGATTATTTACTTGCAATACAGATATTAAGAACACCATTTGAGGTTATTAAACAGCTAGAAAAGTTTCCTTTTTATTTAAAGGAAAGAGGATTTCATTTTGCTAGTGCAGCAATTAAATATGAACTTGGATATTATGATGAAGATATTCTTGCAGACTTAAATGGGGATAAAATAGCTTTTGATGATTTGATGGGAAAATGGAAAAATCAGCCAGCTATAGAAAAAATGAACAATGAACCATGGTATGGATTTGAGAGACCATATATACTTAAAACCCGAGTTTTAGGTTGTTCGTTCGAGGTGTGGATTTCGAATTCCGTAGAGCACGGAGAAGTAGAGGTCGCAGCCACAATGTTGGCAACTATTGAAAGTTTCTTTGGAACAGGTATTTCAAAAGAGCTCATTTCATTAGCTGGAATAGTAAAAATTCACTTAAATTTTGATTCTGGTATGGATTGTTTGATAAAAGGGGACATACTTCATAATAAGCCTAATGAGATTGAGATTATATATAGGGATTATCAGAAAGAAAGTATTGTTGAGGATCAAGAACAGTTCGCTAATTTCCTGACTGAATTGTTAGGGATGGTGACAAGTATAATGTTCCCATATAAATCTGAAATGCAAAAAATAGAAAAGATGATAACAGAAGATTCAGCTCTTAGTCGTTCACATACATTTTCCAATAGTGTATTTTATGGGATGGAGATACTAGGTAAGAGTACATTTTCGTTTGAGACTGTAGTGGAAGAATTTGATTCTTTACCTGCACTGAGAACAGAGAAATCGAATGCTACAAAAGTAGTAGAAGCGGTTGAAACTAAAGATGATAAAACACCAAATCAGATTCACTACTCAATGCCTCCTGATGGTTTGGGTTTTGAAAATATAAGCCATGAAAATATCAAAACAACTACTACAATAAATATTTCTCTGTGGAATAAAAGTGAATGGAGAGGGGTTATCTTCTTAACTTTTATGGATGAAACAAGACCACCAGTCTTAGCTCCAATTTTCACTAAACCAATTTGCAAAGCAATTTTCGATGAGTGGATAGAGAATATTGGCAAAACAGATGATGAAGACATAATCGGTATAAAAATCATTAAAGGTATTGATATAAAAAATCCATTTTGGTATAGAGTTGTAATTGGCTCTACTAAATTTCCAGTATCAAAGGGAAATGAACCTATAATTATAGCACTACCATCACGGTTACACACTATGACTGTTGATAATAATGCTAATCTGTTAAGGTTCGAGAAAGCGCTATTTAAAGCTAATAATTATTACATTTGCCCTGCTATAATGACTTCATCAACAAGCCAACCTGAAATTATTTACGAGTTGATGATAAAGAAGAAAAAAACAAGTGTTTCTATCTGTGATGCATGGGAGATTGAGAATGATGATATCTTGGGGATTACTGGAATCCTCCCTACTGACAATCCAATAATTCCTGAAGGGAAGCAAGATGTACCAGTTTTAAAAGCTTTAAAGCGGAAACGAGAAAGATAATAATGCTAATAACCTATTTAAGACGATTAAAAAATATGTGTCCGTCCTAGAACACAGGATGGTCGGAAATAATAAGAAGAACCTGAAAATATGTTTTATAATAAGAGCGCTAAAGATAGAGAGGTGAGAAAATGAAAACAGAGAATGTTATTTTTTATAAGGGCAAAGCGCAAAATTTAGTTCCATTAGATGATATGAAAAAGGAGTTTGCTCAATGTTTTCAAGTTGAAAATCTCAATTTTCTAATTGGTTCGGGTTGTTCAAGCTATGTAACAGAGAGGGTCGAAAAGTCCATACCAACGATGTGGATTTTAGCTAAATAGTTTTTTGAAGAAAATCCTGATTTCTCAGTGCAAGGGGAAGCTCTTAAACAGCATCTTGAGAGCAACCTTGAGAGTATGCTTGATTATATGATTTCCGTAAGGTCAGTTAATCATGTTAGCGAGATTGAACCAAAAATTGATGAAAAGATAAAAGTTGTTCAAGGCTTTATACGTAACGAGATAATTGAAGGCATGAAGTGTGAAGATGTTAATGGCGTTTATAAGGAATTTTATCTCAAGATATTAAGGAAGAACAGGCGAAATCCAATTAATATTTTTACTACAAATTATGATTTATATTCTGAGAGAGCCCTTGACGAACTAGGTTTTTTCAGGGACGGAGAATCACGAGGGGCGTGGAATTTTGGGTCACAAAAGGCTGATTCTAATCTTGTGACTTGAAAAGTCCTGTCCCTCATAAACTCCCAAAAGTTATTAATTTTGCATTCTAAATTCTTAATTGTACGCGAATGGTAGTGACACTAA
>NZ_CALNCS010000230.1 GCF_937875145.1 Alkalibaculum bacchi
AATGAATTTTGAAAAAATAGTCATTACTATAGTTACTAAATAGAAGCTCTTTTCCCTCTCTACTAATGACTATTTTTTCTAAATTCATTTCCGTTAAGGACTGGTTTTCTTCGCTATAAAAATGTATTAACCCCTCTCCCCTCATTTCTTTCAGTATTTCATATAATTCATTTTCTTCTACTTTGTGAAGATTTCTGTATCTTTTGGGGGTAATTGGAAACTTCAAATCTAAATCATGTAAAATTTGCAATCTAATGTTCACATCAAACACTCCCTTATTCATCTTATATAAGTATATTATTCTACAATCAATAAGAAAATCCTCTTTAACAAAGATTATTTTTCATCTAACTTTTTAATCAAACATCTCATTTATCACATTGTTCTTTATTTTGCTACAATTGTCATAAAGTCTTTCAACCGTTTCTCTTACCCTTTTTATATAAGCCGTATCAGAAAGATAAGTCAAATTCACTTCTATAGCTTTTTTAACAGCTATTGCAGCACCTTCGGATAAATATACCGCTCCAGCTAAATCGCCTAGAACCTTTACATAGCTCTCTTTCTGAATCCCTTGAATCTCTACTAAAATCAGTTCACAACCTTCTAGTATTGCCACTAAGGGGTCTGTAGCCTTTTGCAAAAGATCTTCATATTGATCTGGAAACTCCTTTTTCTTTCTTGTGCCTTTTATAACTTCACCAAAAGCTCTCATATCGTCATCAGCTAGATATAAACAATGTGCTTTTAACTTTTTCATCTTTTCGGTGGCATCTATAAGCATTTGGTTTTGAGGATCTTTTTTTATGCTTGCTTTACATGACATTTCAACCAAAGCTGAAGCCATCGCTACGGCAGTAGCACAAGCACTACCACTTGCTGGACCTGGAAAACTTGGTTCTGCTATCTTCTCTAAGTACTCTCCTAAAGTTAGATCTCTAATATTGTACATTGTCATCACTCCTATCCCATAAATTTCTAAGCTCTTATCACTACTAGCTTATCATAAAAAGAAAAAACCATACAATATTTTGATAATAATTATTAAAAGATATAAATCATAATATAATAACGATAATATATTTTTATAAATTATAATTGACTTTTATTTTATAATCATGTAAGATTAAGTTAACATAAAAAATAATCAATAAACCCTATATTATTCTAGTTAAATAATATAGGAATAAAAATTACACGTATTTAAGGAGGAATAAACATGTCAAAAATTGAAGAAGTAAAAGCTAAGGTAGAAGCAGGTAAAACAAAATTAGTAGCAGGTTTAGTACAAGAGGCTTTAGATGAAGGTAATTCACCAAATGATATCCTTCAAGCTATGGTTGACTCTATGGGTGTTGTAGGAGACAAATTCTCAAGTGGAGAATTATTTGTACCAGAGATGTTAATCGCTGCTAAAGCAATGTCAAAAGGTGTTGATGTATTAAAACCTCTTATGGCTGGCGACAATTCAAATTCTTTAGGAACATGCATTATTGGAACAGTAGAAGGCGATTTACATGATATCGGTAAAAATTTAGTGTCTATGATGATTGAAAGTGCTGGATTTAATTTGGTTGACATCGGTGTTGACGTACCCGCTCAAAAATTCGTAGATGCTATTAAAGAAAATGACAATGTTACTCTAGTAGCTTGCTCAGGCTTGCTTACAACTACAATGCCAGCATTAAAAGAAGCTGTACAAACAGTCAAAGCTAGTGGTTTAGAAGGCTTTAAAATAATCGTTGGTGGAGCTCCTGTAACGCCAGAGTTTGCAGAAGAAATTGGTGCAGATGGCTATGCTCCAGATGCAGGTAGCGCTGTTGTGAAAGCAAAAGAATTGGTAAAAGCATAATTCACTTTTAGATAAAGGAGGTTTATACTTATGTTAACAATAAAACAAAATTTGCAAGAAGTTATGAAGGGCGGAAACCCTGACCGCTTCGTAAAACAATATGAATTTTTGGATATCATTTTAGAATTACCTAGTGATGCATCTATGGGTGGACCTGGACAAGAATGGCGCACAGCTTGGGGTGTACTCAATAGATGGCCAGAAGGACAAATAGGTGGCTTCCCTGTTCACGATGATGAAAATATCGTTATAAAAGACATTACGAAATGGAGAGATTATGTAAAAGCTCCTCGCGTAGAATTTTCAGATGAAGAGTGGGCTCCAGCAATCGAACACGTTAATAAAATAGACCGAAACCAAAAATACGTGGCTCCTTTTATTGCGCCAGGTGTATTTGAAATGACTCATCACTTAATGCGTATGGAAAACGCTTTAATGAACTATTACGAAGAGCCAGAAGCTATGCATGAATTAATCGATTACGTAACGGATTACGAGATTCGTTGGGCTAAAGAAATCATTGACCATATCCATCCTGATGCACTGTTTCATCACGATGACTGGGGTAGCCAAATTTCTTCTTTCCTTTCACCAGCTATGTTCGAAGAATTTATTGTACCTGCATACAAGAAAATCTATGGTTTCTATAAAGAAAATGGCGTAGAACTTATTGTACATCACAATGATGCTTACTCTGCAAACTTAGTACCTTATATGATCGAAATGGGTATTGATATTTGGCAAGGTGCAATGAGCACAAATAATATCCCTGAACTTATTAAAAAATATGGTGACAAGATTACCTTTATGGGTGATATTGATAGTGGCGTTGTAGATTTCCCTGACTGGACACCAGAAATCGTTGAAAAACATGTAAAAATCTCTTGTGAGCGATGTGGCAAACTCCATTTTATCCCATCCTTAAGCCAAGGGCTAAACTTTAGTTCATTCCCAGGCGTATATGAAGAAACAGATAAAGCAATTGACAAAATGAGCAAAGAAATGTTCTAAATAAAATATTAAAGCTTTTTATAAAGAAACCACCTCATGTTGAAGGTGGTTTCTTTATATTAGAGTAATCTATAAGCTTAAACCCAATTTTCGCCTTATTGTCTTCCTACTAAATGGCTATTTTGTCAACTCCCCTCTCAAATTTGTTTCCATAAGCCTTTTTACGGTCTCTACATCATCATATAAGCTAAGGAGATAATCTAATTTTGTTACCGCAGCTTCAACAGTCATATCGTATCCACTGACTGCACCAGCTTGTGATAAAGTAGAAGATGCTTCATATTGACCAATTACAGCAGAACCTTTTAAACACTGTGTACAAACGACAATAATCGTATCGTTTTCTTTTGCCCTCTTAAGTAGGCCTTCTAAGATATGATCTGCCTTTGGCAGATTCCCTGCACCCAAAGCTTCGATAACAAATCCCCTTAAATGAGAAGTCATAATGCTTTCAAATACCTCCCATTGAATTCCAGGAAATATTTTAAGGACAGCTATTTGACGTTTATCAAAGGTTCGAACTTTAAAATCACCCTTTGTAGGACGGACAAGCTTATTTTTCACTTCAATATTTACGCCTATTTCAGCTAAAAACGGATAATTAGGTGAATCAAATGCGATCAAATGATCTGAACTTATTTTTGTCGCTCGATTTCCTCTCATAAGTTTACTTCCAAAATAAAGGCACACTTCAGGAATATTGTAATTGGCTGCAATGAGAAGGGCTGTAATAATGTTATCCCGTCCATCGTTTCGAATTTCGGATAAGGGAATTTGGGATCCTGTTAAAATAACAGGTTTAGACAAACCATCTAACATAAAGGAGAGGGCGGATGCCGTATAAGCCATCGTATCTGTGCCATGCAAGATAACAAACCCATCGTACATATGGTACTTTTCTTTAATATCCTTAGCGATTTTTACCCATTCCTTTACGGAAACATCAGATGAGTCCAATAGTGGGTCGTATTCAATATAATCATAAAAAGGCATTTCTTCTGAGTTTAATTCTTGAATGGTAGATAGAGCTTGTTTCATAAAACCTTTTTTTGGTGCATAACCATTAGTAGTCTTAATCATACCAATCGTTCCACCAGTATGGATAATACAAATTCTTTTTTTCATCACTACACCTGTCTTCTTTTATTATTTTAATGTCTGCTAAATACAGTTTAAATATACCAAATTACTGTATAAGTTAAAACGGAGCCGTCACAATAGACCTAATAATGAGTATACTGTAGAGAACAATATAAATAAAAACTGGAGGAAAAACATGGATTATTATTCTTTTAATTCCCCTATAAATGATTCAATGAATTATGTGCAAAATCCTTATATAAATCAAATGCAACCCATTTTATCAAATAATCCAACAGAGACAGATCTTACTCTATTTAAAGAGTTAAGCGGATTTCCCAACTATGGAAATCCAAGTGGAAATGCGGATATCCTCTACACAGGAAACCAGGGTACTTGGACATTTGAAGTTCCAGCCTTCTTCTTTGTACCAGGCTTATTGAGAGCTGAAGTATTAATTTCGGGTGTTCTTGACGACAAGCAACCTGCTACCCCTATCCGTCAATACTCTGCTACTATAACGATTAATGGCCGAGTAGTTCATAGAGGTGCTCTTCCATTACAACACGGCAGACCTTTCGGAGCACAATTTGACGATTGGCAAATCATGAGATTTAATGTAAGAAATCTAAGAAGAGTAAATACTATCGAAATTCGAAATACTTCTACAGGTGCACAAAACGATTGGATTGGTTTAGATTGGATAGAAATGAGATTTTCTCGTAACTAGAAAAGAGCTCCCCTTAAAGGTGGCGCACCTAAGGGATTTACTACCCTTGAAAAATTTGGCATAGTCGGTAGAAATATCAGTTATGCCATTTTCTCTTGAATTTTCAGAAGTCTCACTACCCCGATACAGTTAAAAATCACTTCAATATGATGTTGCCACCTTTTCTGCCTTGTAAACAATGATTTTCTCAATAAACTGCCGCTCCAAATCCTTGTTGTTATCAGCGTATTTCTTTAGTATTGCTTTCTAATATGAGATTTGTCAAAAGTGTTTTACCAGCAAAGCCACTACCATCTACAGTAGTGGCTTTGGCTATCATTAAACCAAAAAACAGAATGTGCCATCTGACAATGCATAAATAACTCTTATAAAACAATCCCGTTATGTTCAAATCATCTGGCAAATAGCTCTTTTCATTGCGCGGACATAGTCTCTCACATACGGTACGCAGTCCTCGCCATATTTGGCACATAGTTTCACAATGGCAGAGCCGACGATTATACCGTCGGCCTCTTGCGCCATATAGGCCGCCTGTTCCGGCGTGGAGATGCCGAAACCCACGGCGCAAGGAATATCTGTCACTTCTTTTGCAAGTGCAATCATACCACCGATGTCAGTGGTAATTTTGG